>NZ_CP151800.1:4200000-4500000 GCF_038449125.1 Kosakonia sp. BYX6
CACATCGTGCGTGACCAGTAGCGTCGTCGTTCCGGCGCTGCGATGAATGTGCAGTAATTCCTGCTGTAAGGTGTGGCGCGTTAACGCATCCAGCGCGCTGAAGGGTTCGTCGAGCATCAGGATTTGCGGCTGCGCGATAAGCCCGCGTGCGATAGCGACGCGCTGCGCCATGCCACCGGAAAGTTGCGACGGCAATGCGTCGGCAAAATCGGTCAGTTGTACTCGCGCTAGCATCTGCTGCGCCCGCTGGCGCTTTTCCGCCCGGCTGATTTTCTCGTCTGCCAGCCCCAGCATCACGTTGTCGAGCACGTTCAGCCACGGAAACAGCCGAGGCTCCTGAAACACGATGCCGCGCTCTTTGCCAATGCCGGTGACCGGTTCACCATTGACGCAGATTTCACCCTGTGAAACCGCTTCAAGGCCAATCAACATACGCAGAAGCGTTGATTTGCCGCAGCCGCTGCTGCCCACCAGCGCCACCAGTTCGCCGCGGGCGATATCAAGGGTGAAATTTTGCAGTGCCGTCACCTGCTGCCACGATTTGCGTACGTGGCTAAATGAAACTGAAGGGATCATGGTTGCTCCTGTTGACGCCAGCGAGTGGCGCGGATTTCCAATACACGCCCGCCTTTATCCAGCGCCGCCCCGGTGATGCCAACCAGAATCATGCCGCAGAGAATGGTGGGCATATCCAGCAGTTGCTGAGCATTGATCATTAAGCTGCCGATGCCCGTGCCGGAGGCCATAAAATATTCAGCGCCGATATTGCCAAGCCAGGCGTAGATCAGCGCCAGCCGTAATCCCGCGAAAATCCCCGTTGCTGCCCCCGGCAAGATAAGCTGGCGTAAGCGGGCGAATCCCCGCAGTCGTAGCACTTTCGCCACTTCGTCCAGTTGAGGGTTGCGCTGGTTAACTGCCTGCAATGTGCTGAAAAACATAGGGAAGAATGACGCCAGCGCGATAAACACGATTTTGCCGCCATTATCGTTACCCACCCATGCTGTCAGCAGAGGCAGCCAGGCAAACAGCGCAATATGTCGCAGCACATTGAGCGTGGGGGTGAAGATCTGCCCGGCGCGAGGCCAGAGCGCTAGCAGCAGGCCACAGAGCAGCCCGGCAGTGATACCAAGCATGCCGCCGCTAACGGTACGGGCGAAACTCGCCAACATTGCTGAAATCAGTTCGCCATTGATCGTGCCCTGCATAAAACGCTGAGCCACCGCCAGTGGTGAAGAGAACAGCGTGGCGTCGATCCAGTGCCTCTGGCTGGCAAGCTGCCACAGTGCCACCAACAAAACCGGCAGTTGCAGCGCGCGCCAGGAGGCTTGCGGTTTCCACGCCCGGTGTCCGGTCGCCGGTTGCGGCCAAAACACCCAGCGGTCATACAGGCGATTCGCCGCCCACTCCATTAACAGCCCGCTCAGCCCCACCACCGCAATGGTGACGAAAACAATATCTAGCTGAAATAACTGGCGGCCCCAGACCATCAGGTAACCAATACCTTCGGACGACGCGAGCAGTTCGACCACAATCAATGACACCCACGCCTGCGCAAGCGCCAGACGCAGGCCGGTAAACCAGCCCGGTAAACTGGCGGGGAGCACCAACCAGCGCAGGCGCTGACAGCGGGAAAAGCGCATGACTTTCGCGGCTTCACCAAGCGTGTGCGGCACACAGCCCACCGCGTGTTGGGTGTTGATGGTCATCGGCACGATGGTGGTTTTGATGATCACCGCCAGCTTGATGCCGTTATCAATACCGAACAGCACCATAAACAGCGGGATCCATCCGAGGGTGGGGATCTGTGCGAGCGCAAAAAAGAGTGGCTCCACACGCTGCGCGACGGCAGGCACCAGGCCGAAGAGCGCACCCAACAGCGTGCCCGCCGCAACGCCGAGCAACAACCCGACAGCCAGGTGCTGAAGGCTAACGCCCCATTGCGCCAACAGATCGCTGCCAAGCAGCGACAATGCGGTCTCACCGACCGTCACTGGTGCCGGCAATATCTGCGCGGGCATCCACTGCTGTGCCGCCGCAAAATGCCACAGCAGCGCGAGCAGCGCAGGCAACAGCAGCGGCCAGCCCGTGAGCGTGACCGGCGGCCAGGCCATTGCGCCTCTTTTCAGGGTAATCAGCGACATAGCGGTTCACTCCGTTGAAGTCATGCCGCTATCAAAACGGTCTTTCCCCATTCTGTCATTGCGTTTACTGAATACTCCCGATGCAACAAATGCATTTCGCTCTGCTGCGCCCGGAACCGCCGGTTTAGCTTATTTTTGCCTTTCTTCTGCGAATAAAAGTATTTAACAGCCTGCCCTTCGCCTCTTTAGGGTGAGAAAAAACGCAGGAGAGCAACCCGTTATGATGAAAGTATTTTTTACCCGCGCGGCAGGAGCGTTGCTGGTACTGGCCAGCGTGCTCGCCAGTGCGCAGGCCGAGACGCTGCGCACGATCCGCATTGGCGTACCGGACCAAAGCGCAGGCAGCAAACCCTTTATTGGCGGCCCGATCGGCATGGCGTATATGCGCCATCAACTGGAGGACGTATTCAAACCGCAGGGCGTGGAAGTGCAGTGGCAATTCTTCAAAGGTGCCGGTCCGGCAGTCAACGAAGCGCTGGCCAATAAGCAGCTTGATTTCGTTTACTTAGGCGATCTCGCGGCAATCATTGGTAGGTCCAGCGGGCTACCAACGCGCTTACTGCTGGGTAGCCGCGGCTCTGAATCGTACCTTGCGGCCCGTCGGGCTTCCGGCATCAAAACACTTTTAGATCTGAAAGGTAAACGGGTGAGCGTTTATCGCGGTACGGCCGATCAGTTAGCATTTGACCGCGCCTTGCAAAGTGCCGGGCTGAGCGAGCGTGATTTGCAGGTAATCAATCTGGACTGGAATGCAGGCAAAGCGGCGCTGGCGGCGGGACGTGTGGATGCGGTCTGGGGCGGTGTTTCTCTGCTGGCGCTGCGCAGTGACAAAATCGATATTGTGTTAAAAAGCGGTGACCTGGGCCGCCAGCACACCACGCAGGCTGGCTTCCTCGGTAGCGACGCATTCATTCAAACATGGCCGCAGGCGACGCAACAGATAGTGGATGTGCTGGTAAAAAATGCGGCAGAAATCAGCGATCCCGCCAGGCGTGAAAGCTGGGCGACAGAAATGGCGCAGCAAAGCCAAATCCCGCAGGCATTGTTTCTGGAAGAGTTAATGCCGCAGAGTCTCAACTTTGATAACTCACCGCGCATCGACCGCTTCCTGCGCGCAAGCTTCACCCGTAGCGTGGAACAGGCGCAATCCGGGCGTTTGATCCGCAGCGCTTTCGATGTCGACAAGTGGGAAGCAGGTAAGTTTGTCGAACAGGCATTGAAAACGCTGCATCTGGAACAGCAGTGGCCGCATTATGACGAGCACGGTCAGGCGCAGAACGCCGGTTAACGTTCTTCGTCCTGCGCTAACAGCGTGAGCTGATGCTGACGGTCGGTGTGCAGAATGATATCAATCAGTTTTTCCACCAACGGCGGCTGTACCGCGTGAACCGGAGAGATAATCGCAAACCGGGTCTGCATCAACCGCCACTCTTCAGGCAAATCGCTTAACTCCAGTTTGACCAGTTGATGGCTGTGCCGACAAAGCGCGAAGCCATCTTCGCTGGCAAAGCTGACAGCCTGGGTACTGGCGAGTGTGGAAAGCAGCGCATAGATATGATCGCATTGAATGGCGGGCGCAAAATCTTGCTGCTGGCTGAGTGTTGCCAGCACTTTACGCACGCCTGGCGGTAAATAGGGCGCGGCAAACGGGTAACGCAACAGCGCCTGTAATGAAATCTGCCCCTGTTGCGCCAGAGGGTGGTTGGCATGGCAGATAAAAAAGCAGCGTTGCGGGCTAAGGGGCTGTACGCGCAATTGCGGATCCAGCTCGGCTTGCCAGCTATCCGCCACCACAAAAGGATACTGCTGGGTGGTGAGCGCATTGTGTAGGGCAAACCAGTTTTCTACCTGAAAGCGCACGCGGGCCTGCGGTGTCTGGCGGTGGAATTCGCCAACGGCAGCCGGGATCAGCCGCGCCGCCGGTGCCGGACCGCAGCCGAACGTGACTTCGCCGTTTTGACTGTCATCCGCTTCGCGAAGCTGGCTACTCAGCTCACTGTTCAATTCCTGAAAGCGCCGCGCATAGGGCAACAATTTTTGCCCGTGCGGCGTGAGCGTTAATAGCCTGCTTTGCCGGTCAAACAGCAGATGGCCGACGCTTTGCTCCAGCGACTGAATACTGCGGCTGAACGCGGATTGCGACAGGCATACGGCCTCAGCCGCGCGAATAAAGCTGCCATATTCAACTAACGCCACAAAATTGCGCAGCTGGCGAAAATCCAGGTGCATAGTTTCGCCTCAAAATCTGATGTGTCAGACAAAGTACTTGAGGGGCGAGCTGATGCGCAACAAGGGCATGATGAGGATCTTTCACCTCACAGGATTATCAGGTCTTAGATGTTAAAAAACCCGGCGAGCGCCGGGTTGGGTGTACTGAAACGAGGATTAGAAGGTTTCCCAGTTCGCTTCGTTGAAGTTTTCCGGCGCTTTCGCTTTCGGTTTGCTAACTGGCGAAAGCTGCACGTTGCTCTTTGCACTGCGGGTACGGTTGATTTTGAACACCGCGACTGTTTCGTTCAGGCGAGCAGCCTGCTCTTCCAGCGCACCGGCCGCCGCAGCGGATTCCTGCACCAGCGAGGCGTTCTGCTGGGTTACGCGATCCATTTCGGCCACCGCCTGGCCAACCTGATCAATCCCGCGGCTCTGCTCATCAGACGCGGAGGAGATTTCGCCCATGATGTCCGTCACGCGGGTGACTGCGCTGACGATCTCCGCCATGGTTTCCCCGGCTTCGTGGACCAGTGCGGCACCGGCATCCACGCGATTACCGGAATCTTCAATAAGGCCTTTGATCTCTTTCGCCGCCTGCGCGCTGCGCTGCGCAAGTGTGCGTACTTCACCGGCAACCACGGCGAACCCACGGCCCTGCTCGCCTGCACGTGCGGCTTCAACGGCGGCGTTCAGTGCCAGGATGTTGGTCTGGAAAGCGATACCGTCGATAACGTTGGTGATCTGCGCGATTTTGCTGGAGCTGGCGGCGATTTCGTCCATGGTTCGCACCACGCCATCCACCACCTGACCGCCTTTTTTCGCGGTACCGGACGCATTGAGCGCCAGTTGCGTTGCCTGGCGGGCGTTATCGGCGTTCTGTTTCACCGTGGCGGTCAGCTGTTCCATGCTGGCGGCGGTCTCTTCCAGAGAAGCGGCCTGCTGCTCGGTACGGGAAGAGAGATCGTTGCTGCCCGCTGAAATTTCACCGGCGCCGGTATAAATGGTGTCTGCGCCGTCGCGCACCACGCTCACGGTTTTCACCAGCGACTGCTGCATTTCCTGCACGTTCTGCGCCAGCAGCGCCATTTCGTTTTTGCCTTCCGCGTTGATTTGATGCGTCAAATCACCGGTTGCGATATGGCGAATGTGGCCCATCACGTCATGCAGCGGTTTCAGCAGCACGCGCTGCATTGCCACCCAGCTCATGATAATGACGATCAACACAATCAGCATCACCGCGCCCAGAATCCACATGATGCGTTGGTAGTCTTTTTCGTTCTGCGTCACACCTTCGTTGGCCAGCACGGTTTGCGCATCACGCCAGGCGCGATAGCTCTTTTGCATCGCAACCTGTTTCTGCTCCGCGTTCTGGCGGAACATATCGTCCAGGTTACCGGCCAGCAGCAGACGGTTCATTTCCGTCAGCGTAGCGTGATAGACGCCGTATTGGGTTTCCAGATCGTTGGAGAGGTCTTTGTCCAGCCCCGGCGTTTCCGGAATCGCTTTGTATTTCTCAAAATGCGCTTGCGCCGAGTTCAGCAAATCGGTGGCGGATTTCGCCAGTTCGCTGAGTTGCCCGCCATTGATCTGGCTGGCGGTGCTGCTTTGCAGGCGCAACATGCCGCGGTTCAGCGTGACACGCGCCTGGTTAAGGCTGATCCACGCGTCGGTGAATTCGGAAACGTTCTGGCTGGAAACCTGAGAAACGTTAAAGTTGTTTTTGTCAGTATTAAGCGCATTGATGAAGACGCCAGCCGAAATCAGCTGCATCGCGCCTAATACAATTAACACCATGATTAATAAAGTAATAACTTTGATACGCTTGAACATCGTTGGCCTTTATTGTGTGCAGGATATTGTCTGAAGTCTTTGTATCGGCAGCGACTGGAAGTTGTTTAATTCTGCAACATGGCTTTATCCAAAACTTTCCAGAAATATCACTTGTATTCAACATGTTAAACGCAAAAGATTTTTTGTGACGAATATCACTGTTTTTCATCGAAAAAAAGCATAAGTGGGCTTGCGGTTCCCCGAAAGGGGTATATCATCGACACAAAGATGCATTTAAAATACAACTTATAAATTCAATGATGAGGTCACTACTATGGCTTTCCGCGATCAACCCCTGGGCGAGCTGGCGCTCTCAATTCCGCGCGCTTCCGCACTGTTTCGAAAATACGATATGGATTACTGCTGCGGCGGTAAGCAAACGTTGGAGCGTTCCGCCGCGCGCAAAGCGTTGGATATCGACGCGATTGAAGCAGAGCTGGCAATCCTGGCCGAGCAGCCCATAGACAAAGACTGGCGCGCTGTCGGTCTTGCCGAAATCATCGATCACATCATTGTGCGTTACCACGATCGCCACCGCGAACAACTGCCGGAACTGATCCTGCAAGCCACCAAAGTTGAACGCGTACACGCCGACAAACCCACTGTGCCGCGCGGGTTAACCAAATACCTGACCATGCTGCACCAGGAACTGACCAGCCACATGATGAAAGAGGAGCAAATTCTCTTTCCGATGATCAAACAAGGCATGGGTTCGCAGGCAACGGGACCGATTAGCGTGATGGAAAGCGAACATGATGAGGCGGGCGAACTGCTGGATGTCATCAAACACATCACCCATAACGTGACGCCGCCGCCGGAAGCCTGCACCACCTGGAAGGCGATGTATAACGGCATTAATACGCTGATTGATGATCTGATGGAGCACATCAGCCTGGAAAATAACAATCTCTTCCCGCGTGCCCTCGCAGGCGAAAAGTAAAAAAGACGCCCGAGAGCGTCTTGATTCATGGAAGTTTAGAGCCGCTATGCGGCTCTTTTTTTATGGCTGGCGGTTAGCGAGACGCTTTTTACCGGCATACAGCCAGCCCGCGCCCAGCACGATAAACCACAGCGGGGTGACGATCAGCGCCTGGCGGGTATCCGCTTCCAGCGTCAGCAGCACGACAACAAACGCGAAGAACGCCATGCACACCCAGCACATCACTTTGCCGAGCGGCATTTTGTAGTTGGATTTTTCGTGCAACTGCGGGCGCTGTTTACGGTACACCAGGTACGAGCAGAGGATGATCGTCCAGACAAACATAAACAAGATCGCCGACACGGTGGTGATCATGGTGAACGCGGCAATCGCGCTCGGGTTCACATACAGCATCACCACACCGCCCAGCAGGCAGATGCAGGAGAAGGTCAGTCCCTTCGCCGGAACCGCGCGTTTAGAGAGCTTGCCGAACGCTTTCGGCGCCACGCCGTCCTGTGCGAGGCCAAACAGCATACGGCTGGTTGAGAAGACGCCGCTGTTGGCTGAAGAGGCCGCCGACGTCAGCACCACAAAGTTGATAATGCTCGCCGCCGCCGGAATACCGACCAGCACGAACAGTTCAACAAACGGGCTCTTATCCGGCACCACGGAACCCCACGGCGTGACCGACATAATCACAATCAGCGCGAAGACGTAGAACATAATGATGCGCAGCGGAATCGAGTTGATGGCGCGCGGCAGGGATTTTTCTGGATCTTTGGTTTCCGCAGCAGTAGTGCCGACCAGTTCAATACCGACAAAGGCAAATACCGCAATCTGGAAACCGGCAAAGAACCCGCTGATGCCTTTCGGGAACCAACCGCCGTCATTCCACAGGTGTGTGAAAGAGGCTTCCACACCACTTGGCGAGGTGAAGTGCGTCAGCACCATGCCGACCCCAACGATAATCAGTGCGACGATGGCGACGATTTTGATCATCGCGAACCAGAACTCCATCTCGCCGAACATTTTGACGGTGGCGAGATTAAGGCTCAGCAGCACAACAACCACCGCCAGCGCCGCTACCCAGTCGGCAAGGCCGGGGTACCAGAATTGCGCATAGGCGGTGATGGCCACCACGTCCGCCATGCCGGTCACTACCCAACAGAACCAGTAAGTCCAGCCGGTAAAGTACCCCGCCCATGGCCCTAACAGGTCGGCGGCGAAGTCGCTAAAAGATTTGTATTCGAGATTGGACAGCAGTAATTCGCCCATCGCGCGCATCACAAAGAACAGCATAAAGCCGATGATCATATAGACGAAAATGATCGACGGGCCGGCGAGACTGATGGTTTTGCCGGACCCCATAAACAAACCAGTACCAATCGCGCCGCCGATGGCGATGAGCTGAATATGCCGGTTTGTAAGATTGCGCCGTAGCGACTGTTCAGCCGGAGCCTGTTCGTCGGCGGCGACTTTAACCTGATCTACCATGTTGTATTCCTGTCTGTGTTGTTGGCTCTGCTGGCCTTTTTATTGTTTGATCCGCCCCTTATGGACGCATCGATCTTAGGTAAGAATCGGCAGGATGAATACTCAGAATTAAAACGAATGTTAAATATTTGTTTAAAGTGAGTGTTATATCACCCTGCAAAGGAGAAACAGCTCACAAAAATACACTCGAATAGGCGGTTTGCAAGATAATATATCGGAATTAGTTTTATCAACGAACGATTAGCGTTCTGGAGCACCTCTCCCCTGGCAGAGAGAGGTTTTTAATGCGGGGGAATTACAGGATTTCCAGCAGTTCCACTTCAAAGACCAGCGTGCTGAATGGCGGAATAGATGCGCCAGCGCCACGTTCGCCGTAAGCGAGGTTGTGCGGAATGGTCAGTTCCCATTTGGAACCCACCGGCATCAGGGTCAGGGCTTCAATCCAGCCAGCGATGACGCCGTTAACCGGGAATTCAGCCGGTTCGCCGCGCGCGACGGAGCTGTCAAATACCGTACCGTCGATAAGTTTACCGGTGTAATGCACGCGAACACGGTCGGTACGCGCCGGGATAGCGCCTTCGCCTTGGGTGAGTACGCGGAATTGCAGGCCGGATTCGGTGCTGTTCACGCCATCACGCTCACGGTTTGCGTCCAGAAATTTCACGCCATCTGCGGCCATTTCTTCGAAACGGGAACGACGAACCGCGTCGGCACGTTCGTGGATTTCACGCAGGGCGCGATGGACTACGTCCACTGGCACAGCAGGTTGTTGACCTGCCAGCGCGTCCGCGATGCCCGCGACCAGCGCTTCCGGTAACAGCCCCTCTAACCCGGATTCGCTCAGCTGCTGTCCTACCTGTAAACCAATGCCATAGCTGGCTTGCGCTTCGATCGTGTCAAAAGTTGGGGTTGTCATGGGTTTTCCTTTCATCGCTTTTTAAGGTAGCGCGCAGCATAACAGCCGGGCGTTATTGGATACAACTTTGTCGCAGGAAAGATGACAAATCGCAGGGAAAGAGAAAGAATGCAGCGCGTAAGATAAATCCCTAATTGCGGTCACAAAACGCAGCTTTGCACCACCTTTCATGCAGTTAAAACGGATGGGTGCCTTCCTGTAAGAAGAAAGTGTATATACTCAACGAGACAGGATATTAAATGACGCGGAGCAGGAGGAAAGCCATGCCCGGGCGATTTGAACTGAAACCTACCCTTGCGAAGATCTGGCATGCCCCGGACAATTTTCGCCTGATGGACCCGCTCCCGCCCTTTCACCGTCGCGGCTTAATTCTCGCGGCTTTATTGGTGGTTATCGGTTTTTTGCTACCGTCGACCGACAATAGCGCCCCGCAAACGTCACCAGACGCGCGCGATGCACAGTTCAATCTTCCCGCGTCACAAAACAACGCTGCGGAACAAGCTCCGCCGCCGCCCGTGGTCAGCGAGCCTCAGCAAAACGCGCCCAGCGCGGAAGAGTCGATGCAACAGCAGCAGTCCGTAGAACAGCAACAGCCGCCAGCGGCGCAAAATAATCAGCCGTTGACCTCCCCCACCGGGATTGAGCAGCAATGGCGCACTTATCGGGTTGAAGAAGGCAAAACGCTCGCGCAACTGTTCCGCGATCATAAACTGCCGCCGACGGATGTTTACGCGATGGCGAAAGTGGAAGGCGACGGCAAGCCGCTCAGCAACTTACAAAACGGCCAAATGGTGAAGATTCGCCAGAATGCCAATGGCGTGGTGACAGGCCTGACGATTGAGACCAGCGGTCAGCAGGTGCTGTTCACCCGCCAGCCGGACGGCAGTTTTATCCGCGCACGTTGATGGAACGCGCCGCTTACCCGGCGCGTTTATTGACCCACCAAATCCCCGAACACACCAGCACCAGCGCGACGGCGTATTTAATATCCAGAATATTTTCACCCAGAAAGATGGCGGAGAGCACCGTACCGGCGACCGGCACGACAAAGTTGAAGGGCGCGATCATGCTGACGCGGTTCACTTTCAGTAGCACGCTCCACAAGGCGAAAGCCACCGAAGAGAGCAATGTCAGGTAGCCGAGAACCGCGACAGCCGCCATGCTGTGGACTTCCAGCGTGCCGCCCGTCATATACCCACCTGCTAATAGCGCAATACCGCCGAACGCCAGTTGCCAGCCGGTCATTACCGTGGGATCGACGGTCTGGGAAATGCGTTTGCCATAGAGCGTGGCGGAAGACAAGATAAACGCCGCCAGGATAATGAACCCGTCGCCATTCCAGACAAAACGAAAATCACGCAGGCCACTGTGGAAGTTCACCAGCATCACGCCAGCAAATCCCAAAATACAGCCCAGCGTTTTGTTATAGCTGAGCTTGTCGTTCTGATAGATAAAATGCGCCAGCAGGACGCTAAAAAAGGTGCCGGTTGCATTCATGATCGAGCCATTTACGCCCGTTGTGTACGCAAGGCCAATATAGAAAAACGTGTATTGCAGCGTGGTCTGGGTCAGCCCCAGTATCGTCAATTGCCCGAACTGTGCGCCAGTCAACCTGCCGATGGGCTTACGCTGGGCCAGCGCGAACAGCAGCAATAACGCGCCAGCAAACAGGAAACGGTACCCGGCGAACACCACTTTTGATGGGATATCGTCGGTGGCAATGTGAAAGAGTTCGTAGCCGCTTTTGATAGCAGGATAGGAGCTGCCCCAGAGTAAACAACAGAGGGTGGCGCAGGCGTAAGCAACATTTCGACGAGCAAAAACAGGCGTGGGCAGAGGGGTATCCATGGCAAATCTCAAAGATAAAATTGCGTTTCAATTTATTATCTGAGGATGCAGTGGAAATAGCTACCTTACAAGGGAAAAGAACGAATTCTGGTCGTTATTAACTGATGGTTCTAAAAAGCAAAACGCCGACACAAGGTCGGCGCTTTCGTTATGTCAGAGTAAAAAATTACTCAGCAACAACGTTTACAGTCAGCTTAGCGAATACTTCGCTGTGAACCTGGAAGTCCACTTCGTGCTCACCGGTGGTGCGCAGAACGCCGTTCGGCAAACGAACTTCGCTCTTAGCAACGTTAACGCCAGCTGCAGTTACAGCGTCAGCGATATCGCGAGTACCGATGGAACCGAACAGTTTACCTTCGTCGCCTGCTTTAGACGCGATGGTAACGCTGCCCAGTGCATTGATTTGCTCAGCACGAGCGTTAGCAGCCGCCAGAACGTCAGCCAGTTTGGCTTCCAGTTCAGCGCGACGTGCTTCGAAAAACTCAACGTTTTTCTTGGTAGCCGGAACAGCTTTACCCTGCGGTACCAAGAAGTTACGAGCGTAGCCCGCTTTAACGTTAACCTGATCACCCAGGCTACCCAGGTTTGCTACTTTATCAAGCAGAATAACTTGCATTACCTTATCCTCTCAAAGTCGTATTAATGGACCGTGACCGATTACTGATGACGATCAGTGTACGGCAGCAGGGACAGGTAGCGAGCGCGTTTGATAGCGCGTGCCAGCTGACGCTGATATTTTGCACGGGTACCGGTGATACGGCTCGGGACAATCTTACCGCTTTCGGTGATGTAGTTTTTCAGCGTAGCGATATCTTTATAGTCGATCTCTTGAACGCCTTCCGCGGTGAAACGGCAGAACTTGCGACGACGGAAATAACGTGCCATTTGGCTAGTCTCCAGAATCTATCAATTCAATCTGCTCGGCATGCAGAACCATCTTGCTCAAGCCGTTCTTTGCCTTGTGGCAACTAATGAACCCTTGAACGGTTACTGCGCTACCGACCGTTATACTGTGAGTAATGGCCTGGTTCTCCTGCCCGCTGATTATTACAGGCATTTGGCACCACGCCTGCCGGTGAAAACCGGCTTCCTCCTGCACAGAACGGTGCTCAAGCACGAACTGGCAGTGAGGAATTCCTGAGGGGCTGACCTTTCGAAGCGGCGTCCTGCACACAGTGCCGGACAACACCAGGCGGTTGGCCATCAGTAATTACTCTTCAGAATCCCCAGCATCAGCATCATCTGCGGTTTCGTTTGCGAAATCATCGCGACGCTCACGGCGCTCGTCTTTCGCTTTAACCATCGGAGATGCTTCGGTAACAGCGTGTTTAGTACGCATTACCATGCTACGGATAACGGCATCGTTGAAGCGGAAGTTTGTTTCCAGCTCATCGATCGCTTCCTGCGGAGCTTCAACGTTCAGCAGAACGTAGTGAGCTTTGTGCAGTTTGTTGATCGGGTAAGCCAGCTGACGGCGGCCCCAGTCTTCCAGACGGTGGATCGTACCTTCTGCTGCAGTGATTGCACCAGTGTAACGTTCGATCATGCCCGGAACCTGTTCGCTCTGGTCAGGATGGACCATAAAAACGATTTCGTAATGACGCATCGAATTGCTCCTTACGGATTATTCAGCCTCCTGTCTGGGTCAGCCGAGGCCCGGGGAGGCAAGGAACGTGTTAAAGGTCGGCTGAAAAATTGACGCGTCATAATACTGATCTCCCCAGCCGAACTCAAGGCTCATTGCACAAATAATTCGCACTAAGCGCAAAGTGAAGTGGCCAAGGCGCATTAAAATTAAACAAGACGCATTACGGCAATTTTTTGAACGACAGCATCAGAAATGGTCGCCATACGTTTGAAAGCGAGCGAGTACACTTTTCACAGGCCTCAAAACAAAGGAGGAAAGATGTTCAAAACGTAATATTTAAAAGACGTATCGGAGCACAACATCATGAAATACATCGCAATTATACTCACAACCTTGCTGCTTAGCGCCAACGCCGCAGCGGCAATCGAAATCACCGACCGACAAGCCCGGAGCATGGACGACGTGCACAGTTTAGGCGTTATCTACATCAATCATAACTTCGCCACCGTCAATGAAGCCGAACGGGCACTCAATCAAGAAACTGACGCACAGGGCGCCAAATATTACCGCACCATGCTGACTCACGAGCCATGCAGCAACGGGAATATTCACGCCAGCGCCGCTATTTTCCGCTAATTGTGGGCTTCACGCCTTGCACTGCGGCCCCGCAACAGGGCCGCAACTTACAGATGCCGCGTAAAAAAACTCACCGCAGCTTCCAGCGCCTGCGGGGTAATGCGATGCTTTACCCCGGCTTCCCATTGGAACGTCAGGTGTGCATCCAGACCCGCATCGGCTAACGCTTGCTGCAAGCGGAAAGATTCGCCGGCGGGTACCACATCATCCTGTTCACCATGCCACAGCAAAAGCGGGCGATCAGAGACACGCGCCAGTTGCGAGCCAACCTCCCACTTCGCCAGCGGTGCGAGGATCGTTTCGAATTCTTCTTGCTGCGCGGGGTTAGTGACATCCAGCGGGGGAAAAAGCGTATGGGCAAGCGTGGTGAAATAACCGGAACCCATCAGGCTGGCCACGCAGCGCACTTCCGGGTGATGAGTCATAATGCCGAGCGCCGTCATGCCGCCCATTGAAGCACCGCCCACCGCCAACCGGGAGTTATCAATTAATTCGCGGCGTTGCAGCGCATCGCGCAGCGCGGCAAATTCTTCAATATTGCCCTGTAAGATTTGCCAGAACTGCCGCAAACGCCGCGATTCATCGCCGCTAAAGCGCGCGCCGTGATCCGGTGCATCCGGCATTACCACGCGAAAACCGGCCTGCGCCAGCGCCACGGCAAAATAGCTGTAGACCAGCTTTGAAGAGGTAAAACCGTGGTAAAACACCACGCAAGGCAGCGCCTGCGTCGATTTTCCCGCCGGGAAAGCGTGCAACGTTTCGACACCCGCAAAATGTTCTACTTGAAGCTCAATCATCACACCCTCCTTGATCTATAGTGCTGGTATGCCACTGGCGACTCCACGACGCAAGTCAGAATACGCATAAGCTTTTGGCATCTTGAGAGATAGATTACGCTTTCGGAACACTTTCATTCGAAATCAGTGCTCGGGATAACACTTCGGGAACAATCCCCCAAAGGGAAACTCATCAGGAACTACACTATGGCAATCAGGAGACATGAGAACACGATGCGCGCCTTACTGCCGGTACTGTTTGCTGTTTTGCTCAGTGG
Source organism: Kosakonia sp. BYX6 (assembly GCF_038449125.1). Taxonomy (NCBI): domain Bacteria; kingdom Pseudomonadati; phylum Pseudomonadota; class Gammaproteobacteria; order Enterobacterales; family Enterobacteriaceae; genus Kosakonia; species Kosakonia calanthes. Next base: position 4,214,638 of record NZ_CP151800.1, read on the forward strand.
CTGTGCCGTGCTGGAAGGTAAACCGCAACCCGCGCCGCCGGTAAGCGATACACCGCAGGAAATTCAGCGTTACCAAACGCGAAGCCTGCAAGAAATCGGCGCCGTAAGCGTGATGGTATCGGGTTCTCCCATGGATGTGGAAGACGCAATTAAAGCCAAAGCCGCCGCCGCGAAAGCCGATTATTACGTCATCATTATGATGGATGACAGCGTATTTCCGGGGCGCTGGTACGGACGCGCCTTGTTATATCGGCAATAGCGAGGTGTTGATTTTAAGGACTTTTACACTGCTTTGCGTCCATTGATGTTCTCCTGTGCACAATTAGATTTCGTATCTGTTGCGCAAGGAAGCCCTGCAATGAATCGGGGTAACGTAAAATGGAGCTGACAATGAAACGATCTCTCGCCATAAACTCGCTGTTACTTTCGTCGGGAATGCTGAATACAACAGCGCAGCCCGCAGAGTTCGCTAGCGCAGACTGCGTGACAGGGTTAAACGAAATCGGTTTGATTTCCGTCAACAATGTCTCAGGAAGCCTCCAGGATGTGGAGCGCGTAATTGCGTTAAAGGCCGATGAACAGGGCGCTTCCTGGTATCGCATCATCCGCATGCAGGAAGAAAAACAGGCTGATTACTGGCGGGTACAAGCTATTTTGTATGCCTGAGCCATTTGAAAAAACCACCAAAATAGGGTGGTTTTTTATACCCCTACATTCATTAAGATTATGTTATCGTAAAGATGCATCGTTGTAGCATTTTGTTACATTGACAAACTAAATGTTGTCCAGTTTGTGCCGTTGAAGGTGGCTGATACCTAAAAAAACGGACACATTATGAGCGCCCTATTTCGTCGCACCGGTCTCGGTGCAAAATTGTCACTGCTGACTGGCGCAAGCGTCGCAACGCTTTTCCTCTTATTTACTTTTCTGATGAGCAATAAAGCCAGCCAACAGCTGGAAACGCTGGCCATGGAAGACCTGCACAATCAGTCCACCGGCGTGGTGGATATGGTTGAAATGTTCAACAGCAGTCTGAGTGAAGAGGTCGAAAGCTACACGCGCTTGTTTAGCAGTTTTCTGCCGCAACCCCTGACCATTGACCCGCAACAACGCCGGGAAATTAACGGCATCGATGTCCCCTTATTCAAAGGCGGCGACACCGAGTTGCACGACAACAACGCCATTCCTGATGATTTCCTCAACCGCACCGGCGCAATTGCGACGCTGTTTGTCCGCAGCGGCGATGATTTTGTCCGCGTCGCGACATCACTGCGTAAAGAGAACGGCGATCGCGCGATTGGCACCAAACTGGATCACGCCAGCCCGGCTTTCGCGCTGGTGATGAAAGGCGATGTCTATCGCGGCCTCGCGCAACTGTTCGGCAAACGCTACATCACCCAATATCAACCGGTGAAAGACGCCAGCGGCAACGTCATTGCCATTCTGTTTGTCGGTGTGGATATCTCCCGTTCCTGGGACGTGATGCGCAATAAAATCCTTGGTCGCAAACTGGGTGAAAGCGGGCATTTCTTCGTTCTCGACCGTAACCCAGGCAAAAATTACGGTAGCTACTTGTTCCACGATACCGATGAAGGCAAACGCCCGCAGTGGGATGAAAATGACCTGCAAACCCTGCTGAAAAACAGCAGCGGGACGCTGGCACGCGAAAGCGCGGATGGACGCACGCTGATGCTTTCCTACACCGCCCTACCCGGCTGGAACTGGACGGTCGTCGGCGAAGTCGACAAAGCGGTATTGCTGCATGATGTCACCACCATGCGCGATCAGTTCCTGATCGCCGGTGCAATTGTTTCCCTGCTGTTCGCCGCCCTGTTTGTGGTGATTATTCGCCGCTGGCTGACGCGCCCGCTGCGCAGCGTGATCGATCTTGCCCAGCAATATGCGGCAGGCGATCTGCGCGCCACGCTCGCTGTCGATCGCCAGGATGAAGTCGGTCAGTTGATCGTGGCGATTAACGGCATCGGCGATGGCCTGCATAAAATTGTGCTGCAAGTACGTGAATCCGCCGCCGAGATCAACCTCGGCACCAACGCGCTGGCTTCTGATAGCAGCGAGATCAGCGAGCAGATCAACAAACAGGCCGCCAGCGTGGAAGAAACCTCTGCCAGCATGGAGCAAATCGCCGCCACTGTGCAGCAAACCGCCGCCAATATGGAGCAAACGCAGCATCTGGTGAATGAAACGACCGAAGCGGTGCAAAAAGGCGGCGACACGGTGGATAACTCTGTCGCCACGATGGAAGATATTCGCGGCGCATCACAGCGGATCGCCGACATTACCCATGTGATCGAGTCCATTGCCTTCCAGACCAATATTCTGGCGCTCAACGCCGCGGTCGAAGCTGCGCGCGCAGGCGAACACGGAAAAGGGTTTGCCGTGGTTGCCCAGGAAGTCCGCGCGCTGGCGGCACGCAGCGCCAACGCCGTGAAAGAGATCGAAGCCTTGATTGGCGATACGTTAAAGAAAGTCGGCGAAGGCCATGCCCAGTCGGAAGCGACGCGCATCGCGATGCAGTCGATCATCAGCCATATGAACAATATCAACCAGTTAGTTCATGAGATTAACCACGCCTCCCATGAGCAATCGGCGGGGATTAATCAGGTGAACCTGGCGATGACGCATATTGGCGATGCGACGCACATCAACGCCGGGCGCGTTTCGCAAAGTGAAGAAACCGCCCGCACGCTGCGGGAGAAAGGCGCACATCTGAGCGAACTGGTGAGCCTGTTCCGCTTAAAAATGGATTAATTCGCCCCACCCGTGGCACGCAGCAGCAGGTCGTTTTTCACCTGTTCGTCGATGGTCGACGTGCCACGGGTATCCAGCATCGTCTCGCACCACGCCTGCGCCATCGGCGGCGACGCATGGCGCAGCATTTGCGCGCCTGCGCCGAGCAGCCAAAGCTGCTGCGCTATCTCCCTTCCCTGCGCTTCATCCGGCTTCGGCAGCCGTTGCTGAAGCTGCTGCCACGCATGGTCGAAATGGCGATCGAGCCCTTTCACCGCCGCAAAATCCTCCGCTAACAACTCCATAATGCCCTGCTGTTTCGCCAGTACGCGCAGCACGTCCAGGCACATCACATTGCCGGAACCTTCCCAAATGCTGTTGACCGGCATTTCCCGATACAGGCGCGGCAGCTCATTGTCTTCGCAATAACCGATGCCACCGAGCACCTCCATCGCTTCGGCAACAAATGGAATCCCCGCTTTGCAGACCGCGAATTTCGCCACCGGCGTAAACAAGCGCGCCCACAGCGTCTCTTGCACATTGCTGCGGCTATCCCACGCGCGGGCGAGGCGAAACAGCAGCGCCGTTTGCCCTTCAAGCTGGAGCGCCATCCGGCTGAGCACTTCACGCATTAACGGCTGATCGACGAGGTTTTTGCCAAACGCCTGCCGCCGGTGCGCGTGGTACAAGGCCACCGAAAAGGCACGACGCATCAAACCGTGGCTGCCGAGTGCGCAATCAAAACGCGTCAGCCCGCCCATTTTCAGGATCTGCCGCACGCCATCGCCCTCTTCGCCCAGCAACCAACCGCTGGCATCGTAAAACTCCGCTTCGCTGCTGGCATTTGAGCGGTTGCCAAGTTTGTCTTTTAAGCGTTCAAGGCGCACGCCGTTGCGCTGGCCGTCGGGCAGAAAACGCGGCACAAAGAAGCAAGAAAGACCACCGTTGGCCTGCGCCAGCACCAGGTGCGCGTCGCTTTGCGGCACGGAAAAGAACCATTTATGCCCCACCAGCCGGTATTCATCGCCGCTTTTTTCCGCCCGCGTGGTGTTGCTCAACACGTCGGAACCACCCTGTTTTTCGGTCATGCCCATGCCGATAAGCAGGCCGCGTTTCTGCCCGCCTGGCAGCATGTGAGGATCGTAACGGTCACTCAGCAACGGTTTAAACCAGTCGCGAAACGGTTTCGGTAACGCCTGTTGCAACAGCGGCGTGGCGGCAAAGGTCATGGTGATCGGGCAAAGCGTGCCAGATTCCACCTGCGCGTGCAGCACAAACCGCGCGGCGCGGGCGACAAACGACCCGGCGCGCGCCTCTTCTTCCCAGGCCAGATTATGCACACGATTGCCGCACAGCCCCTGCATCAGCAGGTGCCAGGCCGGGTGAAAGCGCACGTCATCAAGCCGCTCGCCGGTGGTGTCATAACGCAATAATTCCGGTGGGTTGGCGTTCGCCAGCCGCCCCAGTTCCAGCGATTCCGCCGTGCCCAGCTGCTGACCAATGCTGACGAGTAGCTCGGCGTCCCATGCCGCGCCTTCGCGCATCACCGCTTCGTACAACGGGCGATCGGAAAGGAATAAGTTGCTGTTATGTAAGGGGATAGGTTGATTAAAAACGGTATGTGTTTGCCAGCGCATGCTGTGTCCCTCCTTCAGTGGCAACCAGAGTAAGTATGGCTGACGCTGCATGGGAGAGGCGTCACACGGTGCGGATATACCCACGTTCATTCGTGAAACAGCTCACACAACATAAGAATAATATATTTCACACCTGCTACTGTTATTGAATAATTTATTCCCACCCTCGCAAAGAGACTCACTATGCAATCACCCCAACTTGCGCCAGATGCGCACAAGCGCGCTTTAATTGCAGGATCTATCGGCAACTTTATCGAGTGGTACGAATTTGCGGTTTACGGCTTTCTGGCCACCGTTATCGCGAAAAACTTTTTCCAACTTGCAGGCGACGCGGGGCTGACCAGCCTGATCCTCACCTATGCGTCGTTCGCCATCGCGTTCTTCTTCCGCCCGCTCGGCGCGATCGTTTTTGGCCGTATCGGCGATCGTCTCGGGCGCAAACCGACGCTGATTATTGTGCTGGTATTGATGACGCTCGCCACCGCCGCGATTGGCCTCGTGCCGGTATATGCGAGCATTGGCATCGCCGCGCCGCTGATAATCACCGGTTTGCGCATTTTGCAGGGCTTGTTCGCCGGGGGTGAATATGGCGGCGCGGTGTCGCTAATGACGGAATTCGCTCCGCGCGGTAAACGCGGTCTTTATGGGGCCTGGCAATCATTTACCGTCGCGCTGGGGTTATTAACCGGCGCGGGTATTGTGGCGTTGCTTTCCGCCGTGTTGACACCCGAAGCGCTGCATGACTGGGGCTGGCGCATTCCTTTCTTTCTGGCATTGCCGATGGGGGTCGTCGCGCTGTGGCTGCGGGTGAGCATGGAGGAGACGCCGAGTTTTGTGCAGCAGCAGGAAAAGCCGGTGGCCGAGCGGGCAAACCGTGCCGCCACGCTGAAAGCGATTGGCATGGGCATTGGCCGGGTGATGGTGTGGTCGGCGGCGGGTTATACCTACCTTGTGATCATGCCTGCGTATCTGCAATCCGCGCTGCATACCGGCTTTAACCAGGCGCTGTTGATCGCGGTGATTTCCAATATTGGTTTTGCGTTGACCATCATTCCCTCCGGCATGTTAAGCGATCGTATCGGGCGGCGAACGGTGATGGTGGTTGCCACCGCGCTGCTGTTAATCCTCGCCCTGCCGTTGCTGAAAATGTTACAGGCGGAGTCCAGCACGCTGGCGGTGAAAGCGGTTGTGGTGCTGATCGCCGGCGGTCTGGTCGGCATGTTGGCTGGCCCCGGCCCGGCGATGCTGGCAGAGATGTTCCCGACACACGTGCGTTACACCGGGCTTGGCGTGGCGTATTCGCTGTCGAATGCCCTCTTTTCGGGCTGCGCGGGGTTGATCATCACCGGGTTAATTAAAGAGACCGGCAATGTGGATATTCCGGCGTATTACGTGATGGCAACGGCGGTGGTCAGTATTGTGGCGTTGATGACACTCAGGAAAGACGACCATTTACGGTCATTAGAGGAGTGATATTGGCCGGATGACATAGGGCACTTCGTAGGCCGGGTAAGGCGAAGCCGCCACCCGGCGTTTTGCCCGATGGCGGCTTCACGAATCACCATTAACTGCGCTGACGTACCGCTTCGAACAGGCAAATACCGGTGGCAACAGAAACGTTCAAGGATGACACGCTGCCCGCCATCGGAATGCTGATCAGCTCATCGCAATGTTCACGCGTCAAACGGCGCATCCCTTCGCCTTCCGCACCCATCACCAGCGCCATTGGCCCGGTCATTTTGCTCTGAAACAGCGTGTGATCCGCTTCTCCCGCCGTACCGACGATCCAAATATTCTCTTCCTGCAACAAACGCAGGGTGCGCGCCAGGTTGGTCACGCGAATCAACGGAACATTTTCCGCCGCGCCGCAGGCCACTTTTTTGGCCGTCGCATTCAACTGCGCGGATTTATCTTTCGGCACGATCACCGCATGCACGCCCGCCGCATCGGCGCTGCGCAAACAGGCGCCCAGGTTATGCGGATCCGTCACGCCGTCAAGGATCAGGAAGAAAGGTTGGTCGAGGCTGGCGATCAGATCCGGCAGATCATTTTCCTGATACTGACGCCCCGGTTTCACGCGTGCAATGATCCCCTGGTGCACCGCGCCTTCGCTTTTCTCATCCAGATACTGGCGGTTCGCCACCTGGATAACCACGCCCTGCGCTTCCAGTGCGTGAATCAGCGGCAGCAGACGTTTGTCTTCGCGGCCTTTCAGAATAAAAACTTCCTGAAAACGCTCGGGAGCGCGCTCCAGCAGTGCCTGCACCGCATGGATGCCGTAAATCATTTCACTCATTGATGGTACTCATTTGGGGCGGTTTGCGCCGGGTTGTGTGGGGCGTGATAAAAATCACCGGCGCTCATTATAACCAACCCACGCCTCAGGTCGAACTTAACCATTCACCACCGCGCGCGGCTTCCCCAAGCTAACCGGTTGCGCAGGCAACATCGCGCTCAACAAATAACGCGTGTAGTCATGCTGCGGACGGGTAAATATCGCTTCGCTGCTGCCTTGTTCAACAATATTGCCGCGATACATCACGCCCACCCGGTCAGCAATGTGGCGCACCACATTCAAATCATGGGTGATAAACAGGTACGCCAGACCATATTCGCGCTGGAGCGACATCAACAAGTTGAGGATTTGCGACTGGATCGACACATCCAATGCCGACACCGGCTCGTCGCAGATAATCAGCTTCGGTTTGAGGATCAGCGCGCGGGCAATGCCAATACGCTGGCGCTGTCCGCCGGAAAATTCATGCGGATAACGCGCCGCATCTTCCGGGCGCAGGCCAACGTGCGTCAGCATTTCCGCCACCGCTTCTTTGCACTTGCCGATGCCGTGGATGATCAGCGGTTCTTGCAGGCTGTAACCGACCGTGCGTTTCGGGTCGAGGGATGAGAGCGGATCCTGAAAAATCATCTGCATATCTTTACGCACACTGCGCCACTGCGCCGCGCTTTGCGTGAGCAACGAGCGGCCTGCAAACAGCACGTCGCCGCCGGACGCGGGCGTTAAGCCGAGGATCAAGCGCCCGGTGGTGCTTTTACCACTGCCGGACTCCCCCACCAGCGCCCAGGTTTCGCCGGGTTGAATGGCAAAACTGACATCTTCGACCGCCTGCACAGTTTGCCCGTGGCGGTGAAAGGTTTTCGACAGATGGCGCACGGCCAACAGCGGAAGGGTCATGATGCCAGGACTCCGGTTTCATCGGCCCGCCAACAGCGAACCTGGTGAGAAGGTAAGCCAACAGGCCGCAGCCCCGGCGGCTGGGCGCGACAGCGCGGCTGCGCCAGCGGGCAACGATCGGCAAACGCGCAACCGATTGGCAGTGCATCCAGCGCAGGCACGCGGCCGGGGATCTCCGGCAACGCTGTTTTCGGCGCGCGATCCAGCGACGGGCGCGCCGCCATCAGCGCGCGCGTGTACGGGTGGCGCGGGTTGGCAAAGAGGGTATGGACATCGGTTTCCTCCACGATTTGCCCGGCATACAGCACCACCACGCGCTGGCACAACCGCGCGACGACGCTCAGATCGTGAGTGATAAACATCATGCCCATGCCGGTCTGCTGCTGAAGTTCTGCCAGCAGATCGAGGATTTGCGCCTGAATGGTCGCATCCAGCGCGGTGGTCGGTTCATCGGCAATCAGCAGCGACGGCGACACCGCAATCGCCATGGCGATCATTACGCGCTGGCGCATGCCGCCGGAAAGCTCATGCGGCCAGGCATTAGCGCTGCGCTCAGGTTCGCGAATGCCGACCTGCGTCAGTAATTGCACGATTTTTTCCCGCCGCTGCGCACGGTTCAGCGAGGTATGCAGGCGCAAGCTTTCGTCGATCTGCTCGCCGACGCTCATCACCGGGTTAAGGCTGGAGAGCGGATCCTGAAAAATCATCGCCATCCGGCGGCCGCTGAGTTGGCGGCGTGCGTTTCGCGACAAAGTGTGTAAGGCCGTTTCCCCAAGATGCACGTGCCCTTCCACGCGGCTACTGCGCACGGGCAGCAGCCCCATCACCGCCTGTGCGGTAACACTTTTTCCACAGCCGGATTCGCCGATAATGCCCAACGTTTCACCGGCGTTCACCTGGAAAGAAACATTGCGCACCGGCGCGACAACGCCGTGGTGCGTCGCAAAATGCACCCGCAATTCGTCGACGCGCAGCACCGTTTCAACCATGTTGATCCCCTTTTTTAAGCAGACGCAGCACCCGGCGCGGCAGCGGTTTGAGGGTCGGATCGGCGTTATCACGCAGATCGTCGCCGATGATATTTAGCGCAAGGATCAGCAACACAATCGCGATACCGGGAAAAAACGTCATCCACCAGGCGGTAAAGATCACCGCTTTGCCTTCCAGCAGCAGATTGCCGAGGCTCGGCATCGGCGCCGGTACGCCGGAGCCAAGAAAGCTGAGCGCCGCTTCGGTGAGGATCGCCACCGAAAAGACCCAACTGACCTGCACGATAAACGGCGACACCACATTCGGCAGCAGGTGCAGCCAGATAATGCGCGACGCCGACGCTCCCTGCGCGCGTAGCGCTTCGACAAAGTTTTTCGCTTTGATAACCATCGCCGCGCCGCGAATCACCCGCGCGATGGACGGCACGTACACCAGCGCCAGGGCTAAAACCACATTGGCAATCGTCGGCCCGAGCACGCCGACAATGGCGATCGCCAGCAGCAGCGACGGAAACGCAAACAGCCCATCGCAAACGCGCATTAAGACGCGATCGACCGGGCGATACCAGGCGCACAGCAGCCCAACGGCCAGCCCAATCGCGCCAGAAATCACCGCCACCGCCGCGCCAATGGAAAGCGACACCCGCACCGCCAGCGCGACGCGCACAAACAGATCGCGACCAAAATTGTCTGTGCCGAACCAGTGCGTTAACGAAGGCGGCTTCAGGCGGCTCAACGGATCGATGCTGTAAGGATCGAACGGGCTTAAGGCGCTGGCAAAAAACGACAGCACAACAATCGCCAGCAGCACGGCAGGCCAGATCAGCAGCGTCGGGTTTTTTGGCCTGATCATGGGTCAACCCCTTCTACGGATAAGCGCGGATCGGCGAGATAACTGAGCAGATCCACCGCCAGATTGATCAGCACGTAAGCGACGGTAATCAGCAACACCACGCCCTGGATCACCGTCACGTCGCGCCGCTCGATCGAGTCGACAATCAGCGATCCGACACCCGGAATGCCAAACACGCTTTCAATGACGATCGTGCCGGTGACCAGCGAAGCGAAGGATTCCCCGCAGATGGTCAAAATCGGGATCAGCGCATTTTTCAGCGTATGAATCAGCAGCACGCGCTGCTCCGGCACCCCTTTGGCGCGCGCGGTGTTGATAAAGCCTTCTTGCAGCACATCCAGCATCACGGCGCGGGTCATGCGGGCGATCAGCGCGGCGATGCGCAACCCAAGCGCAATGGCGGGCAGCGTCAAATACCAGAGGTTCAGCAGCAGGTCGGTGTTGGTCGAGCGGTAACCCACCACCGGAAACCAGCGCAACTGCACGGCGAACACGAAGATCAGAAACAGGCCGAGCAGAAAGCCCGGCACCGACATGCCGAAGGTTGCCAGCGCGCGGATCGCCCGATCCGCCAGCCGCCCGTGTTGCCAGGCACTTATCACGCCGCCCGCCAGCCCAAGCGCCAGTGCCAGCACTTGCGCGTAAAGTGCCAGCGCCACGGTCGGTGTCAGATGCTGTAAAAACAGCGCCATCACACTGTTATTCAGAAACAGCGAATGGCCGAGATCGCCGGACAGCACCGCGCCAAACCAGTGGAAAAATTGCATCAGAAGCGGCCTGTCCAGCCCCATTTGCTGGCGCAGGGCGGCGACATCCGCCGGGCTGGCGTCGTTGCCCAAAATCACCAGCACCGGGTCGCCCGGCGCCAGGTGCACCAGGCAGAACACCACCACCGACACGACAAACAGCACCGGTAGCAGCGCCAGCAAACGGTGAAACAGAAACCGCTTCATCGCCTTCTCCCGTCAGCCCTGGCTGATGCTGATATTCCACAGCACCGGGCCAATCAAGTCCTGATATCCCTGCACGTTGTTTTTCACCGCCACCGCATCCGGCGTGGTGTGGCCGAGCACAATCACCGGCAGGTATTGCCAGCTCAGCACATTGAGCTTATCCACCAGCCCTTTCGCCTCTTTCAGGGATGGCGCTTGTTTGATGGCATCCAGCACAGCGTCGATTTCCGGGCTGTTGGTCAAACCAGGGAATTTGGCGCGGGAATCCAGGAATGGGTATTGATGCAGCACCTGGCGCATGGAAAATTCCAGCGCGCAGAGGTCAAAGTTTTTCGGATCCTGGCGGCGTTGCAGCACCGTTGGCCAGTCGTAAACATCGAGGCGCGATTTGACGCCAATCTGCTTTAACACCTGCTGGGCGACAATCGCCAGGTTATACAGCTCGGCGTACTCTTTGGTGGCGATAATCACCACCTCTTCGCCGTGATAACCGGAGGCTTTCACCAACTGGCGCGCTTCGTCGAGCTTGTGTTGATTCCAGTACGGTTTCCCGGCTTCGCTGTACCAGTCCACCTGGTCAGGGAAACCGAGCGACGGATCTTCTTTAAAGAAACGCGGATCGCTGTAACCCGCCAGCAGCGCCTGGTGGACATCCAGCGCGAGGTTAAACGCCTGACGCAGTTTGACGTTGGCAAACGGCCCCTGCTGTTTATTGAACAGATAGGTGATCAGCGATCCGCCGCTCTGCGGCTGGAACAGCGAAAGATCCGGCGCGCTGCGCAGGGTGTCGATATTGTCTTTCGGCAACTGGAGCACCAGGTCATATTCGCCGGTCATCGCCCCGGCAAGCCGCGTGGACTCATCGGTGATGTAGCGAAACCAGATATCTTTCACGTCGGCTTTTTTCTGCCCGGCAAGCCCGCTCGACGGTTCGCTGCGCGAGACATACTGGTCGTAGCGCGTCAGGTGCAGGTAATCGCTGGTTTTGAACTCCGCCAGTTTGTACGGCCCGGTGCCAATCAGTTCGGTGACCGGTTTTTTGCTGCTGTTCGCCGCGTCGATAATGCGTTTGGGCATAATCGAGGCGATGTTTTTCACATCCGCCAGCACGTTCAGCGTGATCAGCGACGGTTTCGGCAGCGTCAACGTCACGGTGTGCGCATCCACCTTGCTGAACTGCGCGCCGGGCAAGTTGGCTTTGCCCTGCGTGGAAACCGCCAGCCAGCGGTTCATTGACGCCACCACATCATCGGCGGTCAGCAACTGCCCGTCGTGGAAATGAATGCCGTCGCGCAGCACAAAGGTGTAGGTTTTGCGGTCATCGCTCAGCGTGTAGCTTTCCACCAGTTCCGGCACTGGTTCAAACCTGGCGTTGATGGTGAACAGCGACTCAAAAATATTGCGATCGACATCGGTGGTCGCGCTGTTGGTGGTCAGATAAGGATCGAGCGTGCCGGGGCGGTTGCCGTAGGCAATGTTCAGCGTGGCGTCGCGATTGACGCCCTGCGCCAGTGTGTTTTCCCAGGGTAAAACCGCCGCCAGCAACAGGGCGGCGGCAGAAAAAATCGTTTTCATTGTGATGCTCCAGGCAGGATTAAGCCGCTTTCGTGGTCTGACGTCCGGTAAATTCATCTTTGGTTTGCTGCAACAGCGCCGCATCCGTCAGCAGACGCAACCCGGTACGCGCCAGCACGCGCGCGCCGGTGACCAGCGCCGCATAACCTTGCGGGGAGTTCGCCGCCTCGCGAAACGGCACGGTGTGACCAATCAACTCATCCGGGCCAATCTTGATGTACGGGTGCGCGGTCGGCACCGCGTGGCTGATGTCCCCGGCATCCGTCGATCCCAGCCCCTCTTTTTCGCGCAGCTCGACGGTTTCCCCGGCGGCGGTGAATTCCTCCAGCAGCACACCATTCAGCGTGTGATTAATGCGGAAATCGCGCGGGCCAACCTGGTGCTCAATTTTTACCGTCGTGCCAGTCGCCAGCGCCACGCCTTCGGCAATCGCCCGCAGGCGCGGTTCCAGCTCAATGACTTGCTCGCGGGTGTAGGCGCGAATGTAGTAATGCGCCGAAGCATATTCAGGGATCACGTTCGGCGCCTGGCCGCCGTTGGTGATAATGCCGTGTACGCGCACGCCGTCCGGCAATTGCTGACGCAGCACACTGATGCCGTTATAGAGCAGCACTAACGCATCCAGCGCGTTAACACCTTTGTGCGGCGAACTGCCCGCGTGAGAAGGCTTGCCGTAGAAGTGAAAATAGAGGTGGTTATTCGCCAGCGACGGCCCGGAAAGCCGGGTTTTGCCTGCCGGGTGCACCATCAGCGCGGCATCGACATCCTGTAAAAAACCGTGCTCGACAAAACGGGCTTTGACGTTGCCGTTCGGCCCGCCTTTGCCGCGCAAACCGCCCTCTTCCGCCGGGGTGCCCAGCACTACCACTTTGCCACCGGTTTCCGGCAGGGTTTCACTCAATGCCACCGCCGCCGCAATACTGGTGACGCCAATAATGTTATGCCCGCAAGCGTGGCCGATATCGATCAACGCATCGTATTCGGCGAGAAAAGCGATCGTCGGCCCCGGCTTGCCGCTCTCTTTCACTGCGTAGAACGCGGTTTCGTGCCCGGCGACATTGGAGGTCACCGTGAAACCGTGTTTTTCCAGTAGCGCGGTGAGCAAACCGTTGGCGTAATACTCGTTGTTGCCGGTTTCCGGGTGCGCGTGGATATCTTTCGCTATCGCAATATACTCCTCGCGGTGTTGGTCAATACTCTGTTCCAGACGGGCTTGTAATTCGCTAATGCTCATTGCTTCCACCTTTCGTTGTGACAGTTTGTGTTTCCCGACACCGGGAGGGATGCGCTAGCTCAAGTGCCGTTTCGCCTCTAGCCGAACGCGGTGCAGCACATGCTGTTTGATGTCGCTGTATTGCGGATGCCCGGCGATGGTTTCGATATCGCGATCGCGACCAAACGGCAGGGTAATCTCTTCAACGATTTTCCCCGGACGCGCCGACATCACGAGGATACGGTCGGCAAGAAACAGCGCTTCTTCCACATCGTGCGTGACGAACAGCAGCGTGGTGCGCGTTTCCAGCCAGGCTTCACGTAGCAGCTCCTGCATCATCAAGCGCGTTTGCGCATCCAGCGCGCCGAAGGGTTCATCCAGCAATAAAACATCCGGGCCGGGTAGCCAGGCGCGCGCCAGAGCGACGCGCTGTTTCATGCCGCCGGAAAGTTGCCACGGCGCATGGTGTTCAAACCCTTTCAGGCCAACGCGCGTCAGCCAGTCCAGCGCCTGCGCGTTCACTTCGTCTTTGAGGTGTTTGCCCAGCCGTGGGCCGAAGGTGACGTTATCCAGCACCGATAACCACGGAAACAGGTTCGGCTGCTGGAAGATCATCCCGCGAGACGGGCCAGGCTGCTGCACAGCTTTGCCGCCCGCCAGCACCTGGCCGCTGTCCGGTTTTGTGAAACCGGCGACCAGGTTGAGAATGGTGGATTTGCCACAGCCCGACGGGCCGAGCAGCACGACAAACTCCCCCGGCGACAGCGCCAGCGAAATGTTTTGCAGCACGGTTAACGGTTGCGGTTTCGCGGCAAATGTCAGAGATACTTTTTCCAGTGCGATATGCGCCGTCATCACTCTTTCCCCGCCCAGGGCACCAACGTGCGTTGCAGCCCCAGCAGTAATAAATCCAGTAAATAGCCAATGCCGCCGAGCAGCAAAATGCCGAGCATCACGATGTCGGTGCGCAGATACGAACTGGCGTTAATCACCATCCAGCCCAGCCCCGAACTGGCGGCGACCATTTCGGCGGCGATAAGCGACGTCCAGCCAATGCCAATCGACAACCGCACGGTGGTGAACAGTTCCGGCAAGGCATCCGGCAGCACGACGCGTAAAAAGATCTGCCCTTTGGAGGCACCCAGCGTTTGCGCCACGCGAATCCGCGCGCGACCAATGCGTTCCACCGCCGCGCTGGCGCCGACCACCACACTTAAAAAGGTGGCGATAAAAATCAGGAAGAATTTCGAGGCTTCACCAATGCCCAACCACACCACTGCCAGCGGGATCAGCGCGATTTTCGGCAGCGGACGCAGGAACTGCACGAACGGGTTGAGAACAGCGGAAAGACCGTCCGACAAGCCCATCAGCAACCCCAGCGGAATGCCGATGATAATGGCGACGGCAAAAGCGCTCAGCGCCCGCGCCAGGCTGACCGCAATGTGCTGCCACAGCGGCACTTGCCGGTAGCCGTCTGCCAACAACTCTTCAGCGGTCAGGCCGATATCGGTCAGCGACGGCAACAGCAGCGGATCGACCCATTGCCGGGTCGCCGCCACTTGCCAGAGCGCAAAGAAGATCGCCACCGACATCACGCTGATGGCGATATGTTGACGTAATTTCATTTCGCCGCTGCCGCTTCCCGAATGTAGCGGGAGTCGATGGCGCTATCCCAGTTCGCCGGAATGTCGCGCTTGCGGATTTCACCAATTCCGGCGAGGAAGTTAGAGGTTTTGCTCAGCGCTTTGCCGATGCCGCTCTCAGAGGTTTGGCTGCCGTTGCCCAACCAGGCGGCGGTGCCTTGCTCGCTCAAGGTCGGGTATTCCAGCCCGCCGAGGGTATTGGCCGCAGTGGTCACCGGCGCGCCGACTTCTTTGGCGACAATCGCGGCGGCGCGTTCAGGGTCTTTTTTGAACTCGTCCACTTTCTGCTGATGCACGCGCAGGAAGGCGGTAACTGCTTCCGGGTACTGTTCCGCAAAGGCTTTGCGCACCACGTAGTTGTTGTAAATCAGGTAACCGTCTTTTTGCAGGTCTTTGGTAGCGAACACCTGATGGCCGCCGGAGGATTCCAGCTCCTGCGCGAACGGCGCCCAAACATAACCGGCGTCGATATCACCGCGTTTCCATGCGGCGACCATTTCCGCCGGGCGCAGCGGCAGCAGCGTGATTTTGCTGCGATCGAGTTTGTTGACGCTGATCGCCGCTTCCAGTGCGTATTGCGCGGTGGAATTGGGTGGGTACGCCACGCGTTTTCCTTCGATATCCCGAATTGAGTTAATTCCCTCTTTGCCAATTAACCGTTCGTAGCTGGCAATCACCCCAGAAACACCAATAATTTCCACGGGTAATTTACGCACGATTCCGGCGGTCGCCGGGCTGGAGCCGAAATTAGCAATATCGATGGCGTTACTGGCGAAATAACTTAATGCATCGGCACCGGACGCAAATTGCACCCACTGCACTTTGCTGTTTAAGGCTTTATCCAGCGAGCCATCGGATTTTGCCAACATTAATACCTGAGAACCGCCGCTATAGGCGACACGAACTTCTTTCGGGGTTGCTGCGAAACTGGCATGAGCCCATAAGCTACCCGCTGCCAGTAATAAGCAGAGACTTTTTTTCATTTTATTTGACCTTTAATGTGTTAGCGCCAAAACACTATATCGACAGGCTGGCGTTTTATTTATTCAAATTATTGCTTTGAGTATGCGCGAAATAAGAATGGCGATATTCGAGCCATATTTGCGCGCAACGCTGCGCCAGCAATTGTGCCGGATCGTGAGTCATGGAAAGGAATGGCGCGGCAACCGCTTCCAGCGCAACGGGCACTTCGGTGCAGGCCAGCAGTAACTGTTCTGCGCCCCGTTCCAGCAGTGCGCGGGCTTGTCGAGTGAGTAATTCGCCGCCTTCGCGCAACGCGCCGCGTTTTACCGCATAGCAGCCCGGCACAAACCACTGCGCCAGTTCATCCGCTGTGGGCAGCACAACATCGATATGTTGCCCGGACAGACCGCGCTGGTACCAGCCCGCATCCAGCGTGCCCTGCGTGGCGATAAGCCCTACACGCTGTGGTTTGTGCGGCAAATTCAGCAGCGACTCGATTGTGGCCTCAACAATATGCAGCAACGGCGCGGCGCTGGCGGCGCTGAGTTCGTCATACCAGTGATGCGCGGTGTTACAGGGAATCACGATGTGACTTGCGCCCGCCTGATTGAGCTTTTCGATTCCGTGCAGCAGTTGCGGCAGCGGCGACGGCCCGCTTCCGGCCAGCGCTTTTTGCCGGTCAGCGATTTGCGGCACGTTCCACACCACCGACGGCAACTGTTGCTGGTCGTTATCAGCGGGCGTTGCCGCCAGTAATTTGTGCTGAAAATCGAGCGTGGCAAGCGGCCCCATGCCGCCCAGCACACCGAGTAAAAAGGGCTTAGCCACGGGCATGCGCCTCCAGCACCTGGCGGTAACCAAACAGCCCGGCAGAACCGCCCGTATGAATAAACACCACGTTTTCATCGCGGGTGAAGTGACCTTTGCGGATCAGATCGATAAGCCCGGCAGCGCCTTTGCCGGAGTAAACCGGATCGAGCAAAATGCCTTCATGACGCGCGAACAGCGTTAGCGCTTCCAGCATACTTTTCGTCGGCAGGCCGTAACCGTCGCCGACGTAATCGCTGTTCGCCACCACGGTATCGCGCGGCAGTTCACCCGCAACGCCAAGCAGCTCGCGGGTGCGCGACGCCAGGTTCCAGACGTTCTCTTCCTGCTTCGTCTTCGGCGCTCGCACGCTAATGCCCAGCACTGGCACATGGCTGTTGGTCGCCGTGAAACCGGCCACCAGCCCGGCCTGCGTGCCGGTGCTGCCAGTGGCGTGCACCACACAATCAATACGCAGACGCAATTGCGACGACTGGAACAGTAACTCTTCGGCACAGCCGACATAGCCCAACGCGCCAATGGCGTTGGAACCGCCGCCAGGAATGACATACGGCTTGCGATAGCCCTGCTCACGCAGTTGATCCGCGTACTCTTCCATCGCTTTTTGCATATCCGTCCCGCCTTCGAGATGCGCGACGATTTCGCCGCCCAGCAGTTCGTCCAGCAGTACATTGCCCGAACGCTGGTAATCTTCGCCAAAATCGGTGACGCGTTTTTCCAGCAGTACTTTGGTGGGTAAACCGAGTTTCGCCGCTCCGGCAATGGTCTGGCGCACATGGTTCGACTGTGTTGCGCCCTGGGTAATAATCACATCGGCGTTTAACGCCAGCGCATCCGCCAGTAAAAATTCCAGTTTGCGGGTTTTATTCCCACCGGTGGCAAGCCCAGTGGCGTCGTCGCGTTTAATCCATATTTTGGGGCCGCCAAGTAATGCGCTTAAATTTTCCAGCGGCTCTAACGGGGTGGGGAAATGACCTAATGACAGGCGGGGAAAACGGGCCAAATGCATAATCGCTCCTTGCAAAACAGAGATACCCACCGCGTTTCGCGCCGGGTGAATACAGTGAATTAACGATGGTGATTCACTATATCTTTCTGTATGGGAAGGCTAACGATAAATAATAAATATCGATGTGCGGGAAATGGATAAACACTTATGAGTTCCTGAGAACCGGGATTTATATTCAGACGAAGCTTGGCAGCAAGAATTTTCTTTTACACAGGCTGGATTTGCTCCGTGCGGTTTCCAACCGCGATACATTTTCCCTCAACCATACTGATGTAGTAATAAGACGGGTTAGGCATATGCTCCATCATCCAGGGCAATTTCTCACAGTATTTAACGTCTGAAGTGATAATTTGCCAAACAGGCTCACCATTTAACGTCATAGGATTGGCCTCATGATAACGTTCATCCCAGCCACGCCCGCTTTCTTGCGCGTAATACTTTGCTATCTCAATGGCCTTTTCTTGTGTGATCACTGCTGCACTCCGTACCAAACGCTATACATAATCCCACCTACTGTCACCGGCCCCAGTAGAATCCCTAAAGCTTCATGGCGAAGCAAAGAGAACGTTATCTCATAGGTATTTCCTAAGGGGAACTTGAATCCCTGAATAATGTATTGAGAACTCATTCCTCTGGCACGTAACAACCCGATGGTTTCAGCAAGTGCTTCTTCAAGATAGCGTAATAGATAGGATTTGTTATAACCCGCTTGTCTCATGAAGACCCTTAACTCTCGCAGAAGATAAAACTTAGGGGCAATAGCCATATGCACTTGTTCATGATAAAGCGTAGTGAGCATTTTCAGATAGGCTTCATCTTTTGACACAGTACCTGGATAGAAGTTACGCCCGACGACAACATCTCCCCATGGCTTCGTTGCACCTTGAATAACATCTTTGTACTTAGTGATGTTTATCGTTGGCGTATAACGCCAGCCACCATTTCGAGGCAAGTTCATTCGTGCAGCAATTTCGCTGCTGTACTTCGGCATCACCATTCCCCTGAAGGGTTTCTTGAATGTATCCGCAGGTTTCTTTTTAAACAGGAGAATAAGGACAGTATTCACACCAATCAATGTAATAGCATCGGCGAGATCATTAGCGGCAGCGTCAAGATCGGCTTCCATCCTGGCATTGTTTGTTTTGATTGCAAAATCATAAAGCTTCTTCCCTGCATCGACAGCAACGCCACCAACCGCTGCCCAGCCAATAATCAGCAAAATCACATCAGCAATTTCACCAATCCCGAAAAAATGAGATCCAGCCCATACCACCACAATACCGGCCATTGTTGCCAGTGCTTGTGGAGTGAGCATCGCAAGCAGTTGTTCTCCAACGTCGAAAGGAAGTAAAGCAGCAGATTTTGTGAGCACTGCTCGTAGTTTTGATTCCAAATCCATTTGCGTGATGTTCATTGCCATTCCTCAAGCTAATCCTCATACGGAACAAGTAAATCTCGCGCACAACTATGGCCTATGTATCACGCATGGTCGATTCGAAAAATAAAAACCGTGTTGTATTTTTCGGAATAAAAAAACCCCTTCACAAGTGAAGGGGTTGATCAGCATTACTCCGCGTTTTTCTTTTTCGCGGCGCGTTTTGCTTTGGTGGCGGCAGCGATTTTTTGCGTTTTATTAGACGGCTTTTTGGCTTTCTTCGGTCTGCCTTTGCCAGCCTCGCCGCGGAAGGCGCTGTCTGGCTCAAAATTCACCTTTTTGCCCGCCTGGCGGCGCGGTGGCTTTCTACTGGTGCCGTTTTTGCCCGCGGCGCCTTTTTTGCTGCGTTCACGCTCGGTTTTGCCTGGATTACGTGGCGCGCGCTCGCTGGAGATCAGTGAGAAGTCGATCTTGCGCTCGTCCATATTCACCGCTTCCACCTTCACCTGCACCCGATCGCCCAAGCGATAAGTTTGGCCGCCGGATTCGCCAATCAGACGCTGACCAATCTGGTCGAAACGGTAGTAGTCGTTATCCAGCGAGGAGACATGCACCAGGCCGTCGATAAACAGATCGTCGAGGCGCACAAAGAACCCAAAACCGGTGACGCTGGCGATAACGCCAGGGAAGGTGTTGCCCACCTGATCCTGCATAAAGTCGCACTTCAGCCAATCCGACACATCGCGGGTCGCTTCATCGGCGCGGCGTTCGGCCATCGAACAGTGCTGACCCAGTTGCAGCACCTCTTCCATGCTGTAATGCCAGCCGCCGGTTTCGGTGCTGTTGCCCTTCAGGCCCTGCTCTTTCGCCAGCAGATACTTGATGGCGCGGTGCAGTGACAAGTCCGGGTAACGGCGGATCGGCGAGGTAAAGTGCGCATAAGATTGCAGCGCCAGGCCGAAGTGACCGCGATTTTCCGGATCGTAAATCGCCTGTTTCATCGAACGCAGCAGCATGGTTTGCAGCATTTCGTGATCCGGCCGATCGGCGATGGATTCCAGCAGCGCGGCGTAATCGCGCGGCTCCGGTTTGTTACCGCCTGGCAGCTCCAGACCAAGCTCGGCGAGCACGGTACGGAATGCGGTGATCGCATCGTTGGTCGGCTTATCGTGAATACGGAACAGCGCCGGTTCTTCGGCTTTCTCGACAAAACGTGCCGCAGAGATGTTGGCGAGGATCATGCACTCTTCTATCAGCTTGTGCGCGTCGTTACGCTGCGTCTGCTCGATACGCTCAATGCGACGCTCGGCGTTGAAGATAAACTTCGCTTCTTCGCTTTCAAACGAGATACCACCGCGCTCGCTGCGGGCCTGATCGAGCGTTTTATACAGGTTATGCAGTTCTTCGATGTGCTTCACCAGCGGCGCATACTGCTCGCGCAGTTCCTGATCGCCTTGCAGCATATGCCACACTTTGGTGTAGGTCAGACGCGCGTGGGAGCTCATCACCGCTTCGTAAAACTTATAACCGGTCAAACGCCCTTTTGAGGAGATGGTCATTTCACAGACCATGCACAGGCGATCCACCTGCGGGTTCAGGGAGCATAAACCGTTGGAAAGCACTTCCGGCAGCATCGGCACAACTTGCGATGGGAAGTAGACCGATGTACCGCGATTGCGGGCTTCGTTATCCAGCGGCGTGCCGTGGCGAACGTAGTAACTCACATCGGCAATCGCTACCCATAAGCGCCAGCCGCCGCCGCGTTTCTTCTCGCAGAACACCGCGTCATCAAAGTCGCGGGCGTCTTCGCCATCAATGGTTACCAGCGGCAGGTCGCGCAAATCGACGCGTCCGGCTTTCGCCTCTTCCGGCACCTGCTCTTTCAGCCCGGCAATCTGTTTCTCGACTTCCGGCGGCCACTGGTAGGGAATTTCGTGGGTGCGCAGCGCCATGTCCACGGCCAGGCCGGTGCCCATGTTATCGCCGAGCACTTCGACGATTTTACCCAGCGCTTTGGTGCGGCGAGTTGGGCGCTGTGTCAGTTCCACCACCACCACAAAGCCCATGCGCGCGCCCATAATTTCTTCGGGCGGGATGAGGATATCAAAGCTCAGACGGCTGTCGTCCGGCACCACGAAACCGACGCCAGCATCGGTAAAGTAACGGCCCACGATCTGACCGGTTTTCGGCACCAAGATACGCACGATGCGCGCTTCGCGACGGCCTTTACGGTCGGCGCCCAGCGGTTGAGCCAGCACCTGATCGCCGTGGATGCAGGTTTTCATCTGTTCGCTGGAGAGATAGAGATCGTCCTTGCGGCCTTCGACACGCAGGAAACCATACCCATCGCGATGACCGATGACCACGCCTTTCAGCAGGTCCAGACGTTCCGGTAAGGCGTAGCACTGGCGGCGGGTAAAGACGAGTTGTCCGTCGCGCTCCATGGCGCGCAGACGGCGGCGCAGTGCTTCGTTTTGTTCTTCGCCTTCGATATTTAGCTCAATGGCCAGTTCGTCCCGGCTGGCGGGTCTTTCGCGTTTAGAGAGGTGGTCGAGGATAAATTCGCGGCTGGGAATGGGGTTGGTATATTTTTCAGATTCGCGTTCGAGGAAAGGATCTTGTGACATTGCGGTTCCTCCGTTGTCAGCTCTGGTAGAATTCTTCGTCATTCCACCAGCAATAATTTGTAAAGCGGTTGATTCTCTTCAACCAAATCGGCAAGCGTGAAGTTATCCAGTTCCTTAAGAAAACTTTGCACGGCTTTAGAAAGCGCTAGTTTCAAGCGGCAAGCACTGGTGATGTGGCAAAATTCGCTGCTGCAATTGACCAGCGACAGCGGCTCAAGAGAGCGAACAACATCACCAATACGAATATCCTGCGCGGGTTTACCCAAGCGGATCCCCCCGTTTTTCCCACGCACAGCCGCGACATAGCCTTCACGGCTTAGCTGATTGATTATCTTAACCATATGATTACGGGACACGCCATACGTTTCTGTTACTTCAGTAATGTTGGTCATTTGTCCTTCCGGCAACGACGCCATGTAGATCAGGGCGCGCAAACCGTAATCGGTAAAGCTCGTTAACTGCACATCAACCTCAATAAAAGGGAAAAATGAAGATACCCGCAGGTATTGACTCTATTGATGATAAACCAGCCACCAGCTCGGTCGCTAATTTATTTGAACAGAAGGGTGAAAAAAGCGAGGAAAAGGGCGCGAAAAACGCGCCCTGGAGTCATATTATGCGTCGAACGGATCGCGCAGGATCATAGTTTCAGTACGATCCGGACCGGTAGAGATGATATCGATCGGCACACCAGTAAGTTCTTCAATACGTTTGATGTAATCCAGCGCTGCCTGCGGCAGACCGCTGCGATCTTTCACACCAAATGTCGATTCAGACCAGCCAGGCATGGATTCATAAACTGGTTCAATACCTTCCCAGTTATCGGCGGCCAGCGGCGTGGTGGTGACTTCGCGGCCATCCGGCATGCGGTAAGCGACGCAGATTTTCACCTCTTTCAGGCCGTCCAGCACGTCCAGCTTGGTCAGGCAGAAGCCAGACAGGGAGTTGATCTGCACCGCGCGGCGCACAGCAACGGCGTCCAGCCAGCCGGTACGACGACGACGACCGGTGGTCGCGCCAAATTCGTTACCCTGCTTGCAGAGGAACTCGCCGATATCATCGAACAGCTCAGTCGGGAACGGACCCGCACCCACACGAGTGGAGTACGCTTTGATGATGCCCAGCACGTAATCAACGTAACGCGGGCCAAGGCCGGAACCGGTCGCAACGCCACCTGCGGTAGTGTTGGAAGAGGTTACGTACGGATAGGTACCGTGGTCGATATCCAGCAGCGTGCCCTGCGCGCCTTCGAACATCACGAAGTCGCCGCGCTGACGAGCTTGATCCAGCAGATCGGAAACGTCAACAACCATGGCGGTCAGGATGTCGGCAATCGCCATCACATCGTCCAGCACTTTCTGGTAGTCAACGGCTTCCACTTTGTAGAAGTTCACCAGTTGGAAGTTGTGATATTCCATCACTTCTTTCAGTTTGTCGGCGAAAGTGGCTTTGTCGAACAGGTCGCCAACGCGCAGACCGCGACGGGCAACTTTATCTTCGTACGCCGGACCGATGCCACGGCCAGTGGTGCCGATAGCTTTCGCGCCACGCGCTTTTTCGCGCGCCACGTCCAGCGCAACGTGATAATCAAGGATTAACGGGCATGCTTCAGAGAGCAGCAGACGTTCGCGAACCGGGATACCACGGTCTTCCAGTTCTTTCATCTCTTTCATCAGCGCAGCCGGAGACAGCACAACACCGTTACCGATGATGCTGGTTACGTTTTCACGAAGAATGCCTGATGGAATAAGATGGAGGACGGTTTTTTCACCGTTGATTACGAGAGTATGGCCTGCGTTGTGACCGCCCTGGTAGCGCACAACATATTTAGCCCGTTCAGTCAGAAGATCAACTATCTTCCCTTTACCTTCGTCACCCCATTGGGTGCCCAGTACGACGACGTTGTTACCCATTTTTCAAAATCACCGTTTGCTTAAAAATGGATTCTACCACCGCTTTTTTTCAGGTACAGCACTTTTTCCGTGCAAAATTGTCTAAAGAATGGCGTTTTTGGCTCAGCCAATCGTTTTCCTCAACATGTAGTAGACAACCACTCCTGCGACCACAAGCCCACCGCCAAAACGACGTAAAAGATTATCCGGCAACAGGGTTAGCGAGGCGATCATTCGCCGCCAACCACGCGGATAAAGCATCGGGCCAAGACCTTCAAGTACCAAAACCAGCGCCAGCGCGAGCCAGATTGTCGAATTCATTCTTGATCCTTATAAAACAAAACCACCGCCCGGATTCAGGCGGTGGTTTTAGTAATGAAAACCGCTGGCGCTATCTTAGCGTGTCGCGGAAGTCGGTGTCTTCATATAACGGAAGAAATCGCTATCCGGGCTGAGCACCATCACATCCTGGTTGCTCTCGAAACTGCTTTCATAGGCACGCAGGCTACGGATAAAGGCATAGAAGTCTGGATCCTGGCTGAACGCATCAGCAAACAGTTTCGCCGCTTCGGCATCGCCTTCACCGCGCAGAATACGCCCCTGACGCTCGGATTCCGCCAGTGTTTTGGTCACTTCGTAATCCGCTGTGGCACGCAGTTTTTCCGCTTCTTCCTGGCCTTGTGAACGGTGACGACGGGCAACCGCTTCACGCTCAGCGCGCATACGGTTGTAGATCGCATCCGACACTTCGGTTGGCAGGTTGATCTGCTTAATACGCACATCCACCACTTCAATACCTAACGCCGCCATACTGTTCGGGTTGACAACCGGCACTTTGCCGTTAGTTTCAGCCTGAACGCGCTCTGCGGCTTTAGCGATCGCATCGTCCGCCGCGGGCGTAGACACTTCATCTTCCGTACCGGCAGAACCGGAGTTCAGCGCATCGCGGACTTCCAGTGTCAAACGACCGCGGGAGTCGGTAACGATGTCTTTCACATCCAGACGACCAATTTCAGAACGCAGACGGTCAGAGAACTTACGTTTCAGCAGCACTTCCGCCTGGGAGACGTCACCGCCGCCGGTGGCCAGGTAGTAACGGCTGAAATCGCTGATACGCCACTTGATGTACGAATCGACGATCAGGTCTTTCTTCTCTTTGGTCACAAAGCGGTCTGCCTGGTTATCCATGGTCTGGATACGCGCATCAAGCAATTTGACCGATTCGATAAACGGCAGCTTAAAGTGCAGGCCCGGCTCGAAGACCAATGGTTTGTTGTCATCGTCGCGCAGCACTTTACCAAAGCGCAGCGAAATCCCGCGCTCGCCTTCTTTCACCACGAAAATAGAGGTGTAAAGCACTACCAGCACGATGATGATGATCGCGATAACTGACTTACGCATCGTTATTCCCCCTGACGCTGGTAGTCGTTACGCTGCGCGTTAACGCGGCGTTGGTCCATGATGTCTCCCGCGGACGTGGCCGGGGCGCTGTTCGCACTGCCGCCAGAGTTTGACGCAGGTGGCAGGCGCAGCAAATTATTCGCGCCACTGCTGTCACTCTTTGCCGCAGGCGCATTACCGCCTTTCAGCATTTGATCCAGCGGCAGAACCATCAAGTTGCCGCCTTTGTCATTAACCAGCACTTTGCGGGTATGGCTCAGCACTTTTTCCATGGTTTCGATGTACAGACGCTCGCGGGTGATTTCCGGTGCGGCTTTGTATTCCGGCAGAAGCTTGGCAAAACGCGCCACTTCACCCTGCGCTTCCAGGATGGTCTGCGTTTTGTACGCACGCGCTTCTTCCAGAATACGTTGCGCCTGGCCGTTCGCACGCGGCTGCACTTCGTTGGTGTACGCTTCCGCTTCACGGATGTACTGCTGCTCGTTTTCACGGGCGGCAATGGCGTCATCAAATGCGGCTTTCACCTCTTCCGGCGGACGTGCAGCCTGGAAGTTAACGTCCAACAGGGTGATACCCATGTTGTACGGACGAATGGTCTCTTCCAGCTCGCGCTGGGTATCGCTACGAATAACGGTACGACCTTCGGTCAGAATGCGGTCCATCGTATATTTACCGATGACGCCGCGCAGGGCGCTGTCCGTCGCCTGGCGCAAACTGTCGTCGGCGCTGGTGACGCTAAACAGATAGCGCTCAGGATCGGTCACGCGGTACTGCACGTTCATTTCCACACGCACCACGTTTTCATCAGAAGTGAGCATGACGCCGGAGGCCGCCAGTTCGCGAACGGATTCAACGTTTACCGCTGTTACGTTATCGATAAAGGTCGGTTTCCAGTTCAGACCCGGCTCGACCAGATGGCTGAACTTGCCGAAGCGCGTTACCACGCCGCGTTCCGCTTCTTTAATGGTGTAGAACCCGGTCGCCGCCCAAATAATTACGGCCGCAGCGGCAACGATGCCGACAACGCGCCCGCCCATTTGACCACGCGGGCCAGAGGAACCTGGATTACCGCCGCCGGTGCTTTTACCACCGCCCAGGCCACCGAGCTTTTTGCTCAGTTTGCGGAAAATATCATCCAGATCAGGTGGCCCCTGATCGCGACCGCCTTTGTTTCCATTTCCCTCAGAGTTGCCGCCTGGTTTGCTGCTTCCCCACGGGTCGCGGTCTTGTCCGTTGTTACCGGGCTGATTCCACGCCATGTATGTGCTCCATATAGATATCGTGCGGTGTATGCCCGCTGGCGGGCACCCCCAAAGGGGAAAAAATCTTCAGGTGTTGCCGGTCAAACGATGTACTCTTCGAGTGCCGGTTCTTGTTTACAGAGTCGACGCCAGTCGACGATCGGCATACGAACCTGCATGCCCACGCTGCCATCGTCTTCCATCCACTCTTTTTCTATCGCCTGAAGCTGGTAAAACCGGCTTCTTAAACGTCCTTCCTGCGCGGGCAGTCGCAGCGTATGCTGCGCGACTTCACCTGCAAGGCGTTCTGTCAAAGCCTGGAATAACAGTGGTACGCCAACCCCGGTCTGCGCAGAAAGCCAGACGCGGATTGGTTTGTTCTCTTCATCCCTGTCGATACGCGGCTCGAAATCTTCCAACATATCGATTTTGTTCATCACCAGCAGCGTCGGGATCTCGTGTGCTTCGATCTCTTCCAGCACAGTATTCACTGCATCGATGTTTTCCTGCACACGCACATCAGCAGCGTCAATCACGTGCAGCAACAGCGTCGCCTGGCGCGTCTCTTGCAGCGTCGCTTTAAACGCGGCGACCAGATCGTGCGGCAGATGCCGGATAAAGCCAACGGTATCAGCCAGTACGGTTTCGCCCACATCCGCTACGTCAATACGGCGCAGCGTGGGATCCAACGTCGCGAACAGCTGATCGGCGGCATACACCTGCGCTTCGGTTATCTGGTTAAACAACGTCGATTTACCGGCGTTGGTGTAACCCACCAGCGAAACCGTTGGGATATCGGCTTTCGTACGGGAGCGACGCCCCTGTTCACGCTGTTTTTCAACCTTTTCGAGGCGCGAGAGGATCTGGGTAATACGATTACGCAACAAACGACGGTCGGTTTCGAGCTGGGTTTCACCCGGACCGCGCAAACCAATCCCGCCCTTTTGCCGTTCAAGGTGGGTCCAGCCACGCACCAGACGCGTCGCCAGATGGCGCAACTGCGCCAGCTCAACTTGCAATTTCCCCTCGTGCGTACGAGCACGCTGGGCAAAAATATCCAATATAAGACCCGTGCGATCGATAACCCGACATTCGCACAGTCGCTCCAGGTTACGTTCCTGGGCTGGGGTTAGCGCATGATCGAAGAGCACGACGGATGCACCCGCTGCTTTTACGGCATCTGCAATTTCTACTGCTTTACCTTCACCAACAAAATACTTGGGATGCGGTGCTTTACGGCTACCGGTAATCACCTGCATTGCTTCGACACCGGCGGAAGAGACCAGAGCTTCAAACTCCTGGAGATCTTCCATATCTTTGTCTTGCGAAAAATAGATGTGTACCAGTACCGCCTGCTCACCGGCGTCATAACGGTCAAACAAGCGTAAACCCTCATAAAATACCAGCGGGGAACACAGCTTAACTGGCTCCCCGATCTGGAAAATCAGCCTTCAAACCTTATTCGGTTTCTTCGCCGTCCTGCTGTGCAGAGCCCTGCGCGTTGCTACCATGATGGTAGTTACTGCTAGAACCGCCGCCGGCATTGTTGCTGTGATGAGAAACCGGACGAGAAGGAACAACAGTTGAAATCGCGTGCTTATAGACCATCTGACTGACCGTGTTTTTCAACAGGATCACGAACTGATCGAAAGACTCAATTTGTCCTTGCAGCTTAATACCATTCACCAAATAAATTGAAACTGGAACACGTTCCCGACGCAGTGCGTTCAGGAACGGATCTTGTAAAGATTGCCCCTTAGCCATTCTATCTTTTCCTTATATGCTTGTTTTGTACTTAGAACCCGTAAGTTCTGAAAACTGCGTAAAAATTCGCGCACGATACGACTTAATTGTACACATTCACCTTGCGATAGCACGAACAACCTGTAACACATCACGGTAAGACTTTTCCGGCTTTTCACTCTCTAACCAGTGAACGCCATCCCAGCCCCGCAACCAGGTGATCTGTCGCTTGGCTAACTGCCTCGTGGCGCAAATACCTCGATAAACCATTTCATCGTATGAAATCTCGCCTTCAAGATATGACCACATCTGGCGATAACCCACACAACGAATGGAAGGCATATCCGTATGCAAATCTCCGCGAGCAAAAAGCGCCCGCACTTCTGCTTCAAAACCTGAAGCTAACATCTGATGAAAACGCTGCTCGATTCGTTGATGGAGCAGTTCACGGCTCGCCGGGGCGATGGCGAACTGAAGCACCTGGTAAGGCAGAGCGTCTCCTGACGTTTGCGTCAGATCCGTTAAAGTTTTACCCGAAATGAAAAAAACTTCCAGTGCCCGGGAAAGCCTTTGCGGATCATTTGGATGAATCCGCGCTGCCGCAACGGGATCGATCTCCCGCAACTGCTGATGCAACGCTTCCCATCCGCGCTCTGCCGCCTGTTTTTCAATTCCTGCTCTTACTTCCGGGTCCGCTGACGGCAGGGGCGATAACCCTTCCAGCAACGCCTTAAAGTAGAGCATGGTGCCGCCCACCAGCAGAGGAATCCGCCCTGCATCGCTAATCTCTTTCATTTCCGCCAGTGCATCACGGCGAAAATCAGCCGCCGAATACGCCTGCGACGGATCGAGAATATCCAGTAACCGGTGCGGTGCGGCTTGCAGTTCTTCCGCGTTCGGCTTAGCGGTACCGATATCCATGCCCTGATAGATAAGGGCTGAATCTACGCTTATCAACTCTACTGGCAAAACTTTACGTAGCTCAATGGCTAATACCGTTTTGCCGGAGGCCGTCGGCCCCATCAAAAAAATCGCCTTCGGCAGGCTTGCTTTACTGACTTCACTCATGTTTCAGGGCGTTCATCGCCATTTGTAAATCAATAGGTTGTAATAAACCATCCGGCGGGGTCTTTACCAGATGCGGACAAAGCCGTTCGACGTCGGCCAACAACGTAATCGCCTGGGCGACATTCCACTGCTCATGCTCGCTCGCCAGATGGCGCGCCAGCCAGTGGGCGATATTCACCGCATCAATGCTTGTCTGCTGCGCCAGGTAGCCTATCAGGTCAGGAATCAAGTTTTGTAAATTTTGTTGGCGCAAGGGTAAAGGCACAGCGCGAATGGTGACGTGCTGACCATCGGGGACAAATTCGATGCCCATTTCCGCCAATACCGGCTGCGCACGTTTGAGTGCCGCACTCTCTTCGCTGGAAATTTTTAAACGCACCGGAATCAGCAATGGCTGCCCGCAAGCGGGTGCGTTGTTAGGGGATAATTGCGCATGGCGCAGCCATCGTTCCGCGACCGGCAACGCCAGCAAGGCAAGCTTGCCTTCGCGTTCGAGCAGCGCAAAGTATGGCTCAATCAGCGTAAGCACGCGGCCAAAACTTTGGCTATGCCCGTCCAGCGCAGGCGCGGCGGGTTGTGGCTTGTTAGCTTTACGATCGGCAACCGGGGTTTCCAGCAATTGGCGATAAAGCGCGCCCTGCTGTTTTTGATAACCCGGCTGGGCATGCGGCCACACTTGCGTACCTGCATTGCCGCCGGAGTGCGAAGGCCCGGAAGACGATGACGAATAACGCGGCGCTTCAGGTTCGCGAGCAGCCCGCGGTTCAGCAAACTGATTACGCCCCGCGGCCACACGGTTTTCTGGCAACGGGCGCGGCGCGGGTTCTTCCGTCAGCGGCAACGACGCATCCAGTTGCTGTTGCAGCACGCTCAATACGCCCTGATAGATAAAATCATGTACCAACCGCGATTGATGGAAGCGCACTTCGTGTTTTGCCGGATGCACGTTCACATCCACCTGATGCGGATCGATTTCCAGATAGAGCACGAATGCCGGCTGTTGATCCGCGCCGAGCTTATCTTCGCAAGCCTGGCGAATCGCGTGGTTAATCAGCCGATCGCGCATCATGCGGCCATTCACATAGCAGTATTGAATTTCGGCGAACGCGCTGGTGGTGTTTTTGGGGTCGGCAACCCAGCCGCGCAGGGCTAAATCACCGTGCTGCCATTCGATGGCAAGCGCTTGTTCAAGAAACGGCATGCCGCAAATCGCACCAAGGCGGCGCTCTTTTTGCCCGCCTTCAGCAACCGCACGGTACTGGCGCACCATCTTACCGTTGTGATTGAGGGTAATTGTCACGTCAAAACGCGCCAGCGCGATCCGGCGGATCACCTCATCGATATGACCAAATTCTGTTTTTTCCGTGCGCATAAACTTACGTCGCGCCGGTGTGTTGTAGAACAGATCCAACACTTCAAGGGTCGTTCCCACTGGGTGAGCGGCGGGTTTGACCGTCACCGCCATATCGCGCCCTTCGGCGTAAGCCTGCCAGGCTTCTTGCTGGTCGGCCGTGCGGGACGTGAGGGTTAAACGGGAAACGGAGCTGATACTGGCTAGCGCTTCGCCGCGAAAACCGAGGCTAATGATCGCTTCCAGGTCATCCAGCGAGGCGATTTTACTGGTGGCATGGCGCGCCAACGCCAGCGCCAGTTCATCTTTCTTGATGCCGCCGCCGTTATCACGGATGCGGATAAGTTTTGCGCCGCCGCGCTCAATATCGATATCGATGCGCGTTGCGCCAGCATCAAGACTGTTTTCTACCAGCTCTTTCACCACCGACGCAGGGCGTTCAACCACTTCGCCAGCGGCGATCTGGTTCGCAAGCTGTGGCGGTAGAACCTGTATCGGCATGAAAATTTTCCTTAGTTAAGCAGACCGTTTGCGGGTACGCCCGCGCTAGCCGTTTGCCCGCTGCCGCCCTGCGGCGCGGACTGCAACGGATGCGCAAGGAAATAGCTACGCAGCCCGCCATAAATCGCCTCGGCGATTTGCTGTTGATACGCGTCGCTACCCAGTAATCGTTCTTCGCTGCGGTTGCTGATAAAGCCCGTTTCGACTAAGACGGACGGGATGTCCGGCGAGCGCAGCACACCAAGGCTGGCATGTTCCGGGCGACGTTTATGCAGTGAACCAATGCGCTGGAGCTGGCCCAGCATACTGGTGGCGACATCATAACCTACCCGCTGAGAATGGCCGAATTGTAAATCCAGCACCGCCTGGCTGAGATAAGGATCGGACTGGCTATTGGCCAGCACATCACCCGCCCCGCCCAATAATTCAGACTGCTTCTCATGCTGTTCCAGCCAACTCGCCATTTCACTGTTGGCACGGCGATTTGACAGCACCCACACCGAGGCACCCGTCGCATCGCGGTTCGGCGCGGCATCCGCATGAATGGAAACCAGGAAGTTGGCGTTTTGCTTACGCGCCACATCGGAACGGCCCATCACCGAAATAAAGTAGTCACCGTCGCGGGTCATCACCGGCTTAAACATCGGATCCGCATTTAAAAGCGCGCGAAGCTTACGCGCAATGGAAATGGTAACGCTCTTCTCCTGCGTTCCGCCCGCACCAATCGCGCCAGGATCCTGGCCGCCGTGCCCGGCATCAATGGCGATAACCACTTTGTCGCCGGACGCGGTACGCGCCTGCGCCGGTCGGGTAGCCGTGTTGCTGTTGGTCACACCGGTAATGCGATCGTTATCGGGTTTGAAAGGATTTCGCGCTGGCTTTGTCTGTTGCGGCGCGGTTTGTCGCGGCGTTACTGCGGGCGGTTCAACGCGTTTCACCACCGCTTTTGGCGGCGAAGGCGGTGGCGGCACGTCGGCATCAATGGTGAACACCACCATGTAACCCGCGCCGTTTTTCTGCTTCACCGCCCGGGTTTTGCCGTTTTGCGTCAGATCCACCACCAGCCGGATAGACTGGTTGTTTTGCGCCGTCCCGCTGCGAATGCTTTTCACAAGGTTATTGCCGCTAAACTGTAACGGCAGGCCCTGAATGATACCGGTCTGTTTGATATCCAGCGCCACACTGCGCTTACCCTGCTGCGTGAATGCGTAATCAGGATCGCCCACAAAACTGAACGTGATACGGGCCTGGCTGTCGCCATTCGACACCTGAATATCCGCCAAACTTGCTGCTCCTGCCGAGGTACAGAGCACTAACAGCGCCAGAGCCAACCAACTTTTCACGCAAGAGATCATCCCGTCATCCTTCCAGTTAACCGGCCATACGTGCCAGTAACGAATCGCCAGATGAGGATACAGCACGAATGCGCGCCTCACGCCCCTGCGCCTGGTAATCTAAATGGATTTCGACATCCGGGTCAGGCAGCACACCCGCGCCTTGTTGCGGCCACTCGACCAGACAAATTGCGTCGTTAGTGAAATAGTCACGGATGCCCATAAATTCCAGCTCTTCCGGGTCCGCAAGGCGATAAAGATCGAAGTGATACACCATCAGGTTGTCGAGAGTATAGGGTTCCACCAGGGTATACGTCGGGCTTTTCACATTCCCATTATGGCCTAACGCCTGCAAAAACCCCCGGCTGAAGGTGGTTTTACCCGCGCCGAGATCGCCATACAAATAAATCACCGTCGCGCCATCGCAGGCCTGCGCCACGCGTTTGCCGAGATCCAGTGTCGATTGTTCGTCAGGTAAAGGAATCACTCGATTAATCATTTTTTGTATCAATTACATCCGGGTTAACAACACGCAACAGCGTGCTAAAAAGATCGGTTGCCAGCATGCCACGCTGACCATACTGTGCCGCCCGCCTGTCGCCGGCCGCGCCGTGCGCAACGCAGCCCGCGCAGGCTGCGTCATACGGGCTGAATTTCTGACCGAGCAATGCGCCGATAATTCCCGAGAGCACATCGCCCATGCCGCCGCTTCCCATCCCGGCGTTACCGGCATCAATAATGCCCGTTTCGCCCTCTGCGCTTGCCACCACCGTGCCAGCGCCTTTCAGCACCACTACACCTGCATAGCGTTTTACCAGACGCTGAGCCGAAAGTAAGCGATCACTTTCAATTTCCGCCACGCTGCAATTCAGCAACCGCGCGGCCTCGCCGGGATGCGGCGTCAGTACGCGATTGTGACGTTTATCGGGATTGATTGCCAGAAGGTTCAGCGCATCCGCATCCCACAGCATCGGTTTGCGAAAGTTCTCCACTTTTTGCAGCGCCTTTTTGCCCCACTCCTTTTGCCCAAGGCCGGGGCCAATCACTACCACATCGGCCCATTCAAGGCTTTCATCAAGGGACTCGGCGGTTAGCTCATGTACCATCAGTTCTGGGCGCAGGGTAATGATCGGCGCGATATTCTCGCTGCGCGTCAGAATACGCACCAGCCCTGCGCCAGACCGCAGCGCCGCTTCACCGGTCATGCGGATCGCACCCGCCGTGCCGTGGTCGCCACCGATAATCACTAGCCGCCCGTTATCCCCTTTATGCGAGGTCGGGCGGCGTGGCGTAAACCATTCAGGAAGTTGACTAGCG
This sequence comes from Kosakonia sp. BYX6, assembly GCF_038449125.1. NCBI lineage: Bacteria > Pseudomonadati > Pseudomonadota > Gammaproteobacteria > Enterobacterales > Enterobacteriaceae > Kosakonia > Kosakonia calanthes. The sequence continues at coordinate 4,248,092 of NZ_CP151800.1, forward strand.
TCGAAGCGAGCGATAGGCGATTCCTGGCCGTTCAGCCACGCATCAAGCCCAAGAGCATGATGATGTAACTGGCCAACAACATCGCGCGCCTTGCCCGTTAATAGGCCCGGCTTGAGGACGATAAAGGTGACGGTGTGGCGCGCCTGAATCACCGCACCGGGCGTTGCGCCGGTTTGCGCATTCAGGCCCGAGGGAATATCCAGCGCCAGCAGTGGCGCGGGATGCGCATTCGCGCGCTCAATCAGCGAAGCCACGTTGTCGCGCGGCGCGCTGGTAAGGCCTGTGCCGAGCAGGCCATCAATAATCAAATCAATGTCATCCGGCCACAGAACATCTTCGGCGTGAATCACCCCGCCGGCATTAAGCCAAGCGTCGCGCGCCTGCGTTGCCTCTTCCGGCAGAGATTTTCTGCTTTCCAGCACCAACAGGGTAACCTGGATACCCGCTGCAGCGGCTAAACGCGCGACGACATAACCGTCGCCGCCGTTATTGCCATTCCCGCACAGCACAAGCCAGCTACGCGCGTCAGGAAACTGCTCCTGTGCGACGTTGAACGCCGCTTCACCTGCACGCAGCATCAATTCGTACAATGTGATGCCGAGGCTGTCTGCCGCCTCTTTTTCAATGCGTTTAAGGTCACCAGCAGGCCAGATGGAGTGTGGTATACTTGCTGCGTTTTTCTTCATTGTATGGTCCGTCATGTCACAGCCCCTCGATCTCAATCATTTAGCGCAACAAATCAAGCAGTGGGGCACTGAACTGGGGTTTCAGCAGGTCGGTATTACGGATACCGACCTCACGGCCAGCGAGCCGAAACTGCAGGCGTGGCTGGACAAACAATATCACGGCGAGATGGAGTGGATGGCGCGTCACGGTATGATGCGCGCCCGTCCCCACGAGCTTCTCCCCGGCACGCTGCGCGTGATCAGCGTGCGTATGAACTATCTTCCCGCCAACGCCGCATTCGCCAGCACGCTGAAAAACCCGGCGCTCGGCTATGTCAGCCGTTACGCGCTGGGTCGCGATTATCATAAACTGCTGCGCAACCGGCTTAAAAAGCTCGGCGAACGGATACAACAGCAGTGTGCTTCGCTGAATTTTAGACCTTTTGTTGATTCTGCGCCCATTCTTGAGCGCCCGTTGGCTGAAAAAGCTGGGCTTGGGTGGACAGGTAAGCACTCACTTATTCTCAGCCGTGACGCCGGATCGTTCTTTTTCCTCGGCGAATTGTTGATTGATTTACCTCTGCCCATCGACCAACCCGTGGAAGAAGGCTGCGGTCGCTGCATGGCCTGCATGACAATTTGCCCAACCGGTGCCATTGTCGAGCCATATACCGTCGATGCCCGCCGCTGTATCTCCTATCTCACCATTGAGCTGGAAGGCACCATTCCTGAGGAGTTTCGCCCGCTGATTGGTAACCGTATTTATGGTTGCGATGACTGCCAGTTGATTTGCCCGTGGAACCGTTTCTCGCAATTAACCGATGAAGATGATTTCAGCCCGCGCAAGGCCCTGCACGCCCCTGCGTTAACTGAGCTGTTTGGCTGGAGCGAAGCTTATTTTCTGAAAATCACGGAAGGGTCGGCGATTCGACGGATTGGCCATCTGCGCTGGCTACGAAATATCGCGGTCGCGCTGGGTAATGCGCCGTGGGATGAAGCGAATATTCAAACGCTGGAGCAACGCCTTGGTGAGCACCCACTTCTCGATGAACACATACAGTGGGCGATTGCGCAGCAAATCGCGAAGCGAAACGCCTGTGTGGTGGAAGTGCAAACACCGAAAAAACAGCGTCTGGTGAGGGTCGTGGAAAAGGGTTTGCCGCGCGACGCCTGAGCCGTCCACAGCTTGTGAATAAAATTAAAAACACATTACGATTCAACGTTCACAAAATCGTCAAGTGATCGCATTAACACTTTGAAATGTTATTTTTATCTTATCTTTCAAAAAATTACAGGAAAACCATTTACCAGGCGAAGTATTTGATTTGTTGCGAATGAAAGGCTCACCTGTGGATAAGTCTGTTCACAAGCGTTTGGAGAAGACAATAAAAAACGTCCCCAACGAGGAATCCCGCTGTGGATAATTTATTGGATTTGAAAATTTGGAGCGGGAAACGAGACTCGAACTCGCGACCCCGACCTTGGCAAGGTCGTGCTCTACCAACTGAGCTATTCCCGCATACTTATCTGGTCAGGCTTGTCTGCCGTGGGCCAGTAAATCTGGATGGTGCGTGCCTTTCGGCATTTCAAATTTGGAGCGGGAAACGAGACTCGAACTCGCGACCCCGACCTTGGCAAGGTCGTGCTCTACCAACTGAGCTATTCCCGCATATTTACCCGGATTCAGCGTCAATACCGAAACCAGTAAATCTGGATGGTGCATTTCAAATTTTGGAGCGGGAAACGAGACTCGAACTCGCGACCCCGACCTTGGCAAGGTCGTGCTCTACCAACTGAGCTATTCCCGCTTATCATCGATTTTTCAGGAAGTTAAAAATCTTTTTCGCTGAAATTTCGTGATACCGTGTTGCACATTTCTGTGTCTTCACGGGAGGCGCATTATACGAGAAATCCTTCCTGCTGCAAGCCCCTGAAAGCAAATTTTCGCTTTTTTTGTTTAACTGCCGATTTAATCGACAAAACGCGCGTTTTTACAGCAAAGTCGCGCCAGTACTGGCTTGCAGGGGCGCGAAAAAAATCCCCGGCCCTGCACAACCATCGCATTACAGCTTAATAAAGTGCTCGCGATAGTAAGCCAGTTCCGCCACGGATTCGCGGATGTCATCCAGCGCCTGGTGGGTGTTCTGTTTTTTCAACCCTTCCAGTACGTCTGGCTTCCAGCGGCGTGCCAACTCTTTCAATGTGCTGACATCCAGATAGCGATAATGGAAGTACGCTTCCAGTTCCGGCATGTACTTAAACAGAAAACGACGATCCTGACCGATACTGTTCCCGCAAATTGGCGATTTACCTGCCGGTACCCACTCTTTCAAAAATTCAATGGTTGCCAGTTCCGCCGCGCGGTCGTCAAGCTGGCTGGCTTTCACGCGATCCACCAAACCGCTGCCGGTATGGGTACGCACGTTCCAGTCATCCATTAATGCCAGTTGCGCATCGGATTGGTGCACCGCGATCACCGGCCCCTCGGCCAGGATGTTCAGATTTGCGTCTGTTACCAGCGTTGCGATCTCAATAATGCGATCGCGCTCGGGATCTAAGCCCGTCATCTCCAGATCGATCCAAATGAGGTTGTTTTCATTTGCGCTCATGCTATTTTCCACCCTTCTCGCGTCACTATATTCATCTAGAATTGCGTGTATCATAGAGGTTTTGCCCATCCAGGGCGACCAGGAGCCAGCACGATTGAGTAAAAATAAACTCTCCAAAGGACAACAGCGCCGCGTAAAAGCGAATCATCAGCGCCGACTCAAAACGTCTGCGGAGAAAGCCGACTACGATGACAACCTGTTCGGCGAACCGTCCGAAGGGGTGGTGATCAGCCGCTTCGGGATGCATGCCGATGTCGAATCCGCCGACGGCGAAGTGCACCGCTGCAACATTCGCCGCACGATCCGCTCGCTGGTGACCGGCGATCGCGTGGTCTGGCGTCCAGGCAAAACTGCGGCAGAAGGCGTGAACGTCAAAGGCATTGTTGAAGCTGTGCATGAGCGCACTTCCGTGCTGACGCGCCCGGACTTTTACGATGGCGTAAAACCCATCGCCGCGAATATCGATCAGATAATCGTGGTCTCCGCTATCCTGCCTGAACTTTCGCTCAACATTATCGATCGTTATCTGGTTGCCTGCGAAACGTTGCAGGTTGAACCGCTGATCGTCCTGAACAAAACTGATCTGCTGGACGAAGACGGTATGAAGTTCGTCAATGAGCAGATGGATATCTACCGTGAAATTGGTTACCGCGTGTTGATGGTTTCCAGCCACGCCAAAGATGGCCTGGAACCACTCGTTGAGGCGTTAACCGACCGTATAAGCATTTTCGCGGGCCAGTCCGGCGTGGGTAAATCAAGCCTGCTCAACGCGCTGCTCGGTTTGCAGGAAGAGCGAATCCTTACCAATGACGTTTCCGGTGTCTCCGGCCTCGGGCAGCACACCACCACAGCCGCGCGCCTTTATCACTTCCCGCACGGCGGCGATGTGATTGATTCCCCGGGCGTGCGCGAGTTCGGCCTTTGGCATCTCGAGCCGGAACAAATTACTCACGGGTTTGTCGAATTCCATGATTTTCTCGGCCATTGCAAATACCGTGATTGCAAGCATGATACCGATCCAGGTTGTGCCATTCGCGAAGCGGTAGAAAACGGCAAAATTGCGGAAAGCCGTTTCGAAAATTATCACCGTATTCTGGAAAGCATGTCGCAGGTAAAAACGCGTAAAAGCTTTTCTGAAACAGATGACTGACAACTAAGCTAAGCGTCGCTAGAATCGTCCCCTTTTTGAAAAGACTCCGGCGTTTGCGCGTCGGGTCAGGAACGACAAAAACAATAGCCTGGAGGCTACCTTGTTAAATTCATTCAAACTTTCGCTTCAATACATTCTGCCGAAACTGTGGCTCACTCGCCTGGCGGGCTGGGGCGCAAGCAAACGTGCAGGCTGGCTGACCAAACTGGTTATCGATCTGTTCGTGAAATACTACAAGGTCGATATGAAAGAAGCGCAGAAGCCGGACACCGCCAGCTACCGCTCCTTTAACGACTTCTTCGTGCGCCCGCTGCGCGACGATGTACGCCCGCTCAATACCGACCCGAATGTGCTGGTGATGCCAGCAGACGGCGTGGTAAGCCAGCTTGGCGGCATCGACAATGACAAAATCCTGCAAGCCAAAGGCCACAATTACAGCCTCGAAGCGCTGCTGGCGGGCAACTACACGATGGCGGATCTGTTCCGTAACGGTAGCTTCGTCACGACTTACCTCTCCCCCCGCGACTATCATCGCGTGCATATGCCCTGCAACGGTATTCTGCGTGAAATGATTTACGTGCCGGGCGATCTCTTCTCCGTAAACCATTTGACCGCGCAAAACGTGCCAAACCTGTTTGCCCGTAACGAGCGCGTGATTTGCCTGTTCGATACTGAATTTGGCCCGATGGCGCAAATTCTTGTCGGCGCGACGATTGTCGGCAGTATCGAAACCGTGTGGGCCGGTACCATTACGCCGCCGCGCGAAGGCATCATCAAGCGCTGGACATGGCCTGCGGGCGACAACGAAGGCGCCGTTGCCTTGTTGAAAGGCCAGGAAATGGGCCGCTTCAAGCTGGGTTCTACCGTTATCAACCTGTTTGCGCCGGGCAAAGTGAAGCTGGCGGAGCAGTTGCAGAGCCTGTCGGTTACCAAGATTGGTCAGCCGCTGGCCGTTTCCACAGAGCCTTTCATCCCTGTCGATATCGAAGAACCGGCCCCGTTGCCGGAAGCCGAAATCAAAGCGGAACATGACGCCAGCCCGCTGGTCGACGACAAGAAAGACGAAAGCTAAGCCTCACGCAGGGAGAGACTAGAGTGCGCCTGATTATCGCTTTTCTGATGGCCTGGTGCCTCAGTCAGGGAGCCGTTGCCGCAACGGCTCCCGATGCCCGACAAATCACCCAGGAACTGGAGCAAGCCAAAGCGGCGAAAAATACGCCGGATCAGGCGGAAACCGTCGAGACGCTCCAGGCTGCGCTTAACGCGCTCGAAGAACGCAAAGGTTCGCTTGAGCGCGCCCAGCAGTATCAACAAATCATTGATAACTACCCTAAACTCTCCCGCTCTCTGCGCTCTCAGCTGGATAACCTGCGCGATGAACCGCAGTCCGCACCGGCAGGCATGAGCAGCGACGCGCTGAATCAAGAGATTTTGCAAGTCAGCAGCCAGTTGCTGGAGAAAACCCGCCTCGCACAGCAAGAGCAAGAGCGCGCGCGGGAAATCAGCGATTCATTAAGCCAACTTCCCCAACAGCAGACCGATGCCCGCCGCCAGGTCACCGAAGTGGAACGCCGCCTGGGGGCGCAAACGACCAATACGCCGCTTGCTCAGGCGCAAAACTTTAGCGCGCAAGCCGAATCGGCAAAATTAAAAGCGCTGGTCGATGAACTGGAACTGGCGCAATTGTCGGCCAATAACCGCCAGGAATTGGCACGTATGCGCGCCGAACTGGCGCAAAAACAGAGCCAGCAACTGGATGCTTATTTGCAGACTCTGCGTAATCAACTCAACAGCCAGCGCCAACGCGAAGCGGAACAGGCGCTGGAGAGCACTGAGTTACTGGCGGAAAACAGCGCCAACTTGCCCGCCGGTATTGTCGAGCAGTTCCGCATTAACCGTGAATTGTCGCAGGCGCTGAACCAACAAGCGCAGCGCATGGATTTGGTCGCCTCCCAGCAACGCCAGGCCACCGGCCAAACCTTGCAGGTTCGTCAGGCGTTAAATACGTTGCGGGAGCAATCTCAGTGGCTCGGTGCCTCCAATATGCTGGGCGAAGCGCTGCGCGCGCAGGTCGCCAGGTTGCCGGAAATGCCGAAGCCGCAGCAGTTAGATACCGAAATGGCGCAGTTGCGTGTTCACCGCATGCGTTACGAAGATCTGTTGAATAAGCAACCGCAACTGCGGCAGATTCGCCAGGCCGACGGCAAGGCACTGACCGCCGAACAAAACCGCATTCTGGAAGCGCAATTACGCACGCAGCGCGAATTGCTGACCTCCCTGTTGCAGGGCGGCGATACGTTGATCCTCGAGTTGACCAAGCTCAAAGTCTCCAACAGCCAACTGGAGGACGCCCTCAAAGAGGTGAACGAGGCCACCCACCGTTACCTGTTCTGGACGGCGGATGTCAGCCCGATGAGCTTCGCCTGGCCTATCGAAATCGTGCAGGATCTGCGCCGTTTGCTGTCGCTGGATACCATCAGCCAGTTGGGCAAAGCCAGCGCAATGGTGCTGACCAGCAAAGAAACTTTGTTCCCGCTGTTTGGCGCGCTGATTCTGGTGGGCTTCAGTATTTACTCGCGTCGACATTTCACCCGCTTCCTTGAACGCTCCAGCGCGCGCGTCGGTAAAGTGACGCAGGATCACTTCTGGCTCACCATGCGCACCGTGTTCTGGTCAATTCTCGTCGCCTCGCCGTTGCCAGTGCTATGGGCAACGCTGGGGTACTGTTTACAAGAAGCCTGGCCCTACCCGCTGGCGGTAGCGATTGGCGATGGCGTAACCGCCACCGTGCCGCTGCTGTGGGTGGTGATGATTTGCGCCGCGTTTGCTCGCCCAACGGGCTTGTTTGTCGCGCACTTCGGCTGGCCGCGTAACCGCGTGGCGCGCGGGATGCGTTATTATCTGATGAGCATCGGATTGATCGTGCCGCTGATCATGGCGTTGATCATGTTCGATAACCTCAACGATCGGGAGTTCTCCGGATCGCTTGGGCGGCTGTGCTTTATTCTGATCTGCGGCGCGCTGGCGATGGTGACGCTGAGCCTGAAACGCGCCGGCATCCCGCTGTATGTCGATAAGAGCGGCAACAGCGACAATATGCCTAACCGGCTGTTGTGGAATCTAATGCTATGCGCGCCTCTGTCGGCGATCCTGGCGTCGGCGGTTGGTTATCTGGCCACCGCGCAAGCGCTGCTGGCGCGCCTGGAAACCTCCGTCGCCATCTGGTTCTTGCTGCTGGTGATCTATCACATCATTCGCCGTTGGATGCTGATCCAGCGCCGTCGCCTGGCGTTCGAACGCGCCCGCCATCGCCGGGCGGAGATCCTCGCCCAACGCGCGCGCGGCGAAGAAGATTCGGCGCATCAAACCAGTACCGAAGGCACGGCGGATGTGGATGAGCCGGAAGTCGATCTGGATGCTATCAGCGTTCAGTCTCTGCGCCTGGTGCGCTCGATTCTGATGCTGATCGCCTTGCTCTCGGTAATTGTGCTGTGGTCGGAAATCCATTCGGCTTTTGGCTTCCTGGAAAATATTCCGCTGTGGGATGTCACATCCACGGTGCAGGGGGTGGAAAGCCTCGAACCGATTACCCTCGGCGCGGTGTTGATTGCCATCCTGGTGTTTATTATCACCACACAACTGGTGCGTAACCTCCCGGCGCTGCTGGAGCTGGCATTATTGCAGCATCTGGAGCTAACGCCAGGCACCGGTTACGCCATTACCACCATCACCAAATATCTGCTGATGCTGTTTGGCGGGCTGGTGGGCTTCTCGATGATCGGTATTGAATGGGCCAAGTTGCAGTGGCTGGTAGCTGCACTCGGCGTCGGGCTGGGTTTTGGTTTGCAGGAGATCTTCGCCAACTTTATTTCCGGCCTGATCATTTTGTTTGAAAAACCGATTCGCATTGGCGATACGGTAACGATCCGCGATTTGACCGGTAGCATCACCAAGATCAATACGCGCGCCACCACGATCAGCGACTGGGATCGCAAAGAGATCATCGTGCCGAATAAGGCGTTTATCACCGAGCAGTTTATCAACTGGTCGCTGTCGGATTCGGTCACGCGTGTGGTGCTGACCGTACCGGCACCGGCTGATGCTAACAGCGAAGAGGTAACACAAATCCTCTACACCGCCGCTGAGCGTTGTTCGCTGGTGATTGATAACCCGGCCCCGGAAGTGTTCCTTGTCGATTTGCAGCAAGGTTTGCAACTGTTTGAATTGCGCATCTATGCCGCTGAGATGGGGCATCGCATGCCGCTGCGCCATGAAATCCACCAGTTGATTCTGGCGGGCTTCCGCGAACACGGGATCGATTTGCCGTTCCCACCGTTCCAGATGCGCCTCGAAAGCCTCGACGGTAAACGCACCGCCAGAACGCTCTCTTCAGCAGGCAGAAACAGCCGCCCGGCGGGAAGTTTGTAGTTTTGGAAATTGGCTAACTGCCTGATGGTGCTGCGCTTATCAGCGCCTACAAACCCATGATTAACGAGTTTTGTAGGCCGGGTAAGGCGTAGCCGCTACCCGGCAAAACGCACGTATCATCTGGCGATTACAAGCAAAGCTGATAGCGCATGAAAAATCGCCATATCCAAAAAGCAAAAACGGCGAGTAACGTGAGATAAAGAAACCAATGACGCTGTTTTTTCCAAACCAGTAGATATATGTACGGGAAAAACAGCGGGATCGTGATGACCTTTCCCACATCGCGAATATCATCATTTCCAATGTATGTCATTAAATCACATATATTTTTTATGCTTCCACCATCAATAAGCCACTCTTTATCCTGAGCCGAAAAGAATGAGATCAGGAGAACAGAGAGCCAGAACCAGACAAAGCCAAGTGTAAATCCCTTCCAGCGCATCTAATTTCCTCGCATGATTTTCATCAGACTGTCTTTCTTTTCAATAATTCGGCGACCATATTCACTATATATTCTTGCGGAAGTACCCGTCTCAGCCTGTATTGAATCGATAAAATCAGCTTTGATTCTCTCAATACCGCGGTTATATCTTGAACCGGCCAATATTATCTGCTCATCCGTCAGATTGAAAGTATCGCCTCCAGGATTGTCATGAAGAATGAGATCACGAAGATGAAATGCAACAACCCTGATATTGAAACGATTATCAAGCAAGCATTGCGAAAGTTTGTATTGTTGAAAGGATGTAAGCGTGTCCGGCCTGATACCTATCGTTTGAGCAGCAGTTCGGAGCTGTATTGCAATCGAACCGACAGAGGTAGAGTTAGAATATGAATTATCTGATTTTCTCATAATTTCTTCTAATAATTGCCTAAATTGTAATACACCAGTACTTTTAAATCGTTCAGGAGTGCCACCGACTTCAGAAACGGCAACTCCAGCAAGCAATAGCTCAGGGATCTGGGCCTCTCGGGCAAACTGTTTAATCATTTCCCTGTGATGGATTAGCCAAGCTGTTTTATAGAGCCACAAATACGCCGTTCCGGTAATGTAATTCCAATTGTCAGGAAGCGCATACCAACGAAAGAAATCAAACCCATCCCAATGAGGAAAGCCTTCTTTATCGACCTTACAAAATAATAACGAATCGTCCATGACCATTCCTTGTCCATTTACGAAATTTATATTAAAGAATATTTCAAATTAAATAGTAATCACGATGAGAAATAAATACCGTGATATATATCGGAAAGATAACTTAATTAAATGGTCACAACAGAAAGAAAATAAAGGAATAAATAAAATGAATTTATTTTTTAGATATATTCAAAAGGTTATTAATTCAGGGGCGCAATATTATGCCCCCTGTTTTTTAGGAAAAATTATGCCCTGTCGACAGTAAACGCCATCACTTCTGCGATGCTTTCCGCCTGTAACGCCAGCATCACCAGGCGATCGACACCCAGCGCCACGCCGGAGCAATCCGGCAGGCCGGCTTTCAGGGCTTCCAGCAGGTTGACGTCTACCGGCTGCTGCGGCAATCCGCGCGCGGCACGCTTGCGGTTATCCTGCTCGAAACGTTGCTGCTGCTCGCGGGCGTCGGTCAATTCATGGAAACCATTCGCCAGCTCGATGCCTTTGAAGTACACCTCAAAACGCTCGGCAACACGGTGATCTTCCGTACTGATCTGTGCCAGTGCCGCCTGGCTCGCCGGGAAGTGGTAAACAAAGGTCGGCCGCTCTTTGCCGATCTGCGGTTCCACACCCATGGTAAACAGCAGTTGCAGCAAGGTATCTCTGTCTTCTTCTGTATCGGCGATATTGCTCAGATCGAGTTTCGCCGCCACTTCGCGCAACTGGGTTTTATCCGCAGAGAGCGGATCCACTTCCAGATAACGCTGAAACGCTTGTTGATAAGAGAGGGATTCCGCCGCCGGGCACTCCAGCACCTGTTGCAGCAAATCATCCACCTCATTCATCAATCGGTACATGTCATAGTGCGGACGATACCATTCGAGCATGGTAAATTCAGGATTGTGATGACGCCCCATCTCTTCATTACGGAAGCTGCGGCACAGCTGGAACACCGGGCCGCAACCCGCCGCCAGCAGGCGCTTCATGTGGTATTCCGGGCTGGTCATCAGATAGAGATTGATACCCTGAGAATGGCCTGGGCCAACAAAACGGGTTTCGAACGGGAACAGATGAACATCGGTTACCGTCGCCTGGCTCATACAGGGCGTTTCCACCTCAAGTACGCCACGATCGGCAAAAAAGCGACGGATCTCCGCCATAATTGCCGCGCGTTTCAATAGATTGGGGATGGATGCGCTCGGCTGCCAGGTTGCCGTCTCGCTCATGGTACTTTCTCCGATTTCAGACAAGGGGACGAAGTCTACCCGCATCGATCCCCTGAGACAAATTTTGCACAAAAAATTTTCATTTATACTGGCTATAAATATATAAAGACACATTTAGTGGTGATATCGATCAAGTTCGCTGCTGTGTAATGCGACAGAACAGCAAAAAAATCGAACGCATCAAATTTCCATGAAATCTCTACGGTTATACTGCTCCTTACCCAAAAAGGAGCAGTGGAACACTTCCGCAACTACCTTGAGCGCTTCTGGCTTATCGTTGCGGAACAACAATAATCTGGAGGAATGTCGTGCAAACCTTTCAAGCCGATATCGCTGTGATTGGCGCAGGCGGAGCAGGATTACGTACCGCGATCGCTGCGGCGCAAGCCCACCCAAACGCCAAAATCGCATTGATTTCAAAAGTCTATCCCATGCGCAGCCACACCGTTGCTGCAGAAGGCGGCTCCGCCGCCGTCGCCCAGGATCATGACAGCTTCGAGTACCATTTCCACGATACCGTCGCCGGTGGCGACTGGTTGTGCGAACAGGATGTCGTTGACTATTTTGTGCACCATTGCCCGACAGAGATGACCCAGCTCGAACAGTGGGGCTGTCCGTGGAGCCGCCGTCCCGACGGCACAGTCAACGTGCGCCGCTTCGGCGGGATGAAAATCGAACGCACCTGGTTCGCCGCCGATAAAACCGGCTTCCACATGCTGCATACCCTGTTCCAGACCTCGCTTCAATTCCCGCAAATCCAACGCTTCGACGAGCATTTCGTGCTGGATATTCTGGTCGATGACAACCACGCCCGTGGCCTGGTCGCCATGAATATGATGGAAGGCACGCTAGTGCAAATCCGCGCGAACGCGGTGGTGATGGCAACGGGTGGCGCAGGCCGCGTTTACCGTTACAACACCAACGGCGGTATCGTCACCGGTGATGGCATGGGCATGGCGCTGGCGCACGGTGTTCCGCTGCGTGACATGGAGTTTGTGCAGTACCATCCGACCGGCTTGCCCGGCTCCGGCATCCTGATGACCGAAGGTTGCCGCGGTGAAGGCGGGATCCTCGTTAACAAAAACGGCTATCGCTATTTACAGGATTACGGCATGGGGCCGGAAACCCCGCTTGGCGAACCGAAGAACAAATACATGGAGCTTGGCCCGCGCGACAAAGTGTCGCAGGCGTTCTGGCATGAGTGGCGAAAAGGCAACACCATTTCCACGCCGCGCGGCGATGTGGTGTATCTCGATTTGCGTCATCTTGGCGCGAAAAAAATCAATGAGCGTCTGCCGTTTATCTGCGAACTGGCGAAAGCCTATGTCGGCGTCGATCCGATCAAGGAACCGATTCCGGTACGCCCAACCGCGCACTACACCATGGGCGGAATTGAAACCGATCAGAACTGTGAATCGCGGATTACCGGCCTGTTCGCCGTCGGCGAATGTTCGTCTGTCGGCCTGCACGGCGCCAACCGTCTTGGATCGAACTCTCTTGCCGAATTGGTAGTGTTTGGTCGTCTTGCCGGTGAACGCGCCATCGAACGGTCTGCCACCGCAAGCCAGGCGAACAATGACGCACTGAATGCCCAGGCCGCCGACGTTGAACAACGGTTGAAAGCGCTGGTGAACCAGGACGGCACGGAAAGCTGGGCGAAAATCCGAGATGAGATGGGTGAATCGATGGAAGAAGGCTGCGGCATTTACCGCACGCCGGAACTGATGCAGAAAACCGTCGATAAGCTGGCCGAGTTGCAGGAACGCTTCAAACGCGTGCGCATTACCGATACTTCTAGCGTGTTCAACACCGATGTGCTTTACACCATTGAACTGGGTCACGGCCTGAATGTCGCCGAATGTATGGCGCACTCCGCGCTGGCGCGTAAAGAGTCCCGTGGCGCCCACCAGCGTCTGGATGAAGGCTGCACCGAACGCGATGACGTCAATTTCCTCAAGCACACCCTGGCTTTCCGTGATGCAGATGGCGCAACCCGTCTGGAATACAGCGATGTGAAGATCACAACGCTGCCACCGGCGAAACGCGTTTACGGTGCTGAAGCTGAGTCGAGCGAGAAGAAGGAGACGAACAATGGCTGAGATGAACACTCTGAAAGTCGAGGTGGTGCGTTACAACCCGGAAGTGGACGATGCGCCGCACAGCGTCTTCTATGATGTGCCTTACGATGAAGCGACTTCCTTGCTGGACGCGCTGAACTACATCAAAGACAACCTCGCGCCGGATCTGAGCTACCGCTGGTCGTGCCGCATGGCGATTTGCGGCTCTTGCGGCATGATGGTCAACAAAGTGCCGAAGCTCGCCTGTAAAACCTTTCTGCGCGACTACACGAAAGGATTGAAGGTCGAGGCGCTGGCCAACTTCCCGATCGAGCGCGATTTGGTGGTCGATATGACCCACTTTATCGAAAGCCTCGAAGCGATTAAGCCTTATATCATCGGCAACACGCGCACGCCGGATCAGGGGCCGGGCAAACAAACCCCGGCGCAAATGGCGAAATACCACCAGTTTTCCGGCTGCATCAACTGCGGCCTGTGTTATGCCGCCTGCCCGCAGTTCGGCCTGAACCCGGAGTTTATCGGCCCGGCGGCGATCACGCTGGCGCACCGTTATAACCTCGACAGCCGCGATAAAGGCAAGAAAGAGCGCATGGGGCAACTCAACAGCCAGAACGGCGTGTGGAGCTGTACGTTTGTCGGTTACTGCTCGGAAGTCTGCCCGAAGCATGTCGATCCGGCCGCCGCTATTCAGCAGGGCAAGGTAGAGAGTTCGAAAGACTTTCTTATCGCCACCCTGAAACCACGCTAAGGAGTGCATTATGACGACTAAACGCAAAGCCTGGGTTCGTCCCATGCCGTCAACCTGGTGGAAAACCCTGCCGTTTTATCGCTTCTATATGCTGCGTGAAGGAACGGCGGTGCCTGCTGTCTGGTTTAGCCTTGAGCTGATTTACGGGTTGTTCGCGCTCAAAAATGGCCCGGAAAGCTGGATGGGGTTTGTCAGTTTCCTGCAAAACCCGATTGTGCTGATCCTCAACCTGGTCACGCTGGCAGCCGCGTTGCTGCACACCAAAACCTGGTTTGATCTGGCACCGAAAGCGTCGCTCATCATTGTGAAAGGCGAAAAAATGGGGCCAGAGCCGGTCGTGAGAGGGCTGTGGGTGGTGGCTGCCGTGGTGACGGTGGTTGTCTTATTTGTCGCACTGTTCTGGTAAGGAGGCCAAGGTGATTAACCCGAATCCAAAACGTTCCGACGAACCCGTTTTCTGGGGTTTATTTGGCGCTGGTGGTATGTGGGGCGCGATTGTCGCGCCGGTTATCGTGCTGCTGGTTGGCGTGCTGCTGCCGCTGGGGTTCTACCCTGGCGAAGCGCTGGGCTATGAGCGCGTGCTGGCGTTTGCGCAAAGCTTTGTTGGCCGCGCCTTTCTCTTTTTGATGATTGTCCTGCCGGTGTGGTGCGGTCTGCATCGCATTCACCACATGATGCATGATTTACAAATCCATATTCCCAGCGGCAAATGGGTGTTCTATGGCCTCGCGGCCATTCTGACGGTCGTCACTCTGATTGGGGTGATTTTTCTTTGAAGCCTGTCGCTCTCCTGCGTAAGCGGGAGAGCAAATTTCCCCGCGCCTTCTACACTTACGAAAAAGCCTGGAAGGAAAATACCATGCGTTTGCTGCCGATTATCGCGGCTGTTGCCGCTGCGTTTTTGGTTACTGCCTGTAGTACTCCCACTCCCCCTGACGGCGTGACCGTCGTTCAGAATTTCAACACTCAACGGTATCTCGGTAAATGGTACGAAATCGCCCGCTTTGATCACCGCTTCGAACGTGGTCTGCAAAAAGTGACAGCCACTTATAGTCTGCGCGATGACGGGGGTTTAACGGTCATTAACCGTGGTTACAACCCGGATCGCGGTATGTGGCAGCAGTCCGTTGGCAAGGCGTATTTCACGGGCAATCCAAGCACCGCCGCGCTGAAAGTCTCGTTCTTTGGCCCCTTCTACGGCGGCTATAACATCCTCGCCTTAGACGATCAGTACCGCTATGCGCTGGTCTGCGGGCCGGATCGCGACTACCTGTGGATCCTGTCGCGCACGCCAACCATTCCGGCTGACGTGAAACAACAGATGCTGGCAGAAGCGACCCGGCAAGGGTTTGCCGTGGAAAAATTGCTCTGGATTGAGCAGCCCCATTAATGGGCGCTGAGTTTCAGGCCAATAATTCCGGCGACAATCAAACAAAGACTGAGGATACGCGCCAGGCTTGCGGATTCGCCCAATAACACAATACCGGCGATTGCCGCGCCGACGGCGCCGATTCCGGTCCAGACAGCGTAAGCCGTACCGACCGGCAGCGTTTTCATGGCCCATGACAACAGCACGATGCTGACGATCATCGCCGTGGCGGTGATAACGCTGGGGGTTAAGCGAGTAAATCCATGGGTATATTTCAGGCCGATAGCCCAAACGACTTCCAGAAGACCGGCGATAACGAGAATTAACCAGGACATAGTTGGCTCCAGTGCGGGGCCGTCCCCGATAAAAAAGGCGCGCTAACGGGTCGTCCCGCCAGGCGTTTGTAGAAGGTCAGATTCTGACCGCAACGGTTTACTATTTCAACATTTTTGTTCTTACCTAATTTTAGGGGGTTAAGGCAAGAAATAGCCCCTCTTCGCAGCGGAATTCCGGCATTTATTAATCATATCTAACCCCTATGATTAATCGCTTTCCTGAATATGGGAAGCTGTGCGCCACCTTTTTACTGCGAAGAAAAATATGTTCAAGATTCTTATGATTGACCGTTGTTACTTCACCCGCTCAGGGATGGAATCCTGGCTCAATCAAATTGATTTGTTCCCCTCCTCCTTTCTGGTGACCGCTTTGCATAACTTGATGCTGGCGAAGGAACATATTGTGCAGTGGCAACCGGATTTGATCATTGCCGATCTTCATGGTTTCAAGGATGAAATTCATCATATTCAACAGCTTGCTTCTCTGTTTTCCGTCTGCGGCGAATACAGCCAGGTGATGTTGCTCGAGTCGGGCGAAGACACGCAATTCGCCGAGTTTTATGCGCAATTTAAGATTCAGACACGCATGCAGAAAACGGAATCACTGGAAAACGTGGCACAAGCCATTCGTGCGATGGTGCGAGCGCGACCGTTGAGCACCCTCCCGCGGATCGCCACGCCGCTGCTGACCCGGCAAGAAGAGAAAGTATTAACGCTGTGGATGGAAGGCAGGAACAATGCGGCCATTGCCACGAAGCTCAGTATCAACGGCAAAACCGTGTACACCTACAAGCGGAATATTCGCATGAAACTAGGCATGGATAACCGCTTTACGCCTTTCCTGTCTTTACCTGAAAACACAAACTAGCGGTACGGCAAGTGCCGTACCGCTAGTTATCACTGTTGCGCTTTGGTTGCAGCGCCAGAAATCGCACTACCGCCATCGGAAATATCCTCGCCGACGCCACGAGTGGTATTACACGCCGTCAGGACTGATGAAAGAACCAGTACAGAAAAGATCGCAACAATTGTTTTCTTAACCATAATATCTTCCTTTTGTAGTCAATATTGTTTGTGTATAGCGACTTAAGCATAGCCAAAATCCCGGAAAGTGAGCCGGTTTGATGCTTTTTTTAGGAAGAGTGGAAGTTTTAACTGGCGGCGTGAGAAATAATATGGCCGAGCGTTTGCACATCTTCGCCGATACCGCGCGCGGTATTGCAGCCTGACAGCAGTACGCCACTGATAAGTATTAGTGAGAGGAATTTCGCAAGACGTTTCATCATCCCTGCCTACTTGTCCATCGGCGTAGCAGGACGCTACGCCGAGGTCGTGAGCATTACTTCACGCGAGATACGTATTCGCCGGAGCGGGTATCCACTTTGATAACTTCACCGATCTGCACGAACAGCGGAACTTTAACCACTGCGCCAGTGCTGAGGGTTGCCGGTTTGCCGCCGGTACCTGCGGTGTCGCCTTTCAGACCTGGATCGGTTTCAACAATTTCCAGTTCAACAAAGTTCGGCGGAGTGACGGTGATCGGCTGGCCGTTCCACAGGGTCACGATGCATTCTGCCTGATCCAGCAGCCATTTTGCGCTGTCGCCGACGGCTTTCGCGTCAGCAGACAGCTGTTCGAACGTTTCGTTATTCATGAAGTGCCAGAACTCACCGTCGTTGTACAGGTAAGTCAGGTTCATATCGACAACGTCCGCGCCTTCTGCAGAGTCAGTAGACTTGAAGGTTTTCTCTACACGGGTACCGGTCAGCAGACGACGCAGTTTAACGCGTGCGAAAGCCTGGCCTTTGCCCGGTTTCACGAATTCGCTGGCTTCAACCGCGTACGGCTCGCCGTCCATCATGATTTTAAGACCGGCACGAAAATCGTTGCTATAGTAAGTCGCCATAAGGCCCTCTGAAATTGTTAACTGGTAGCTTAGCCAAAAAAATGGCACACATTGTAACCCTAAAAACCCCTTCCAGAGAAGATTGGTTATTGCAACTTGCCGATGTAATAACCGATCCGGATGAACTCCTGCGTATTTTAAATGTAGACCTTGATGCACAACAGCTCCGTGGGCGCGAAGCAAAACGTCTTTTTGCGCTCCGTGTTCCGCGCGCCTTTGTTGCACGCATGACCAAAGGCGATCCGAACGATCCATTGTTACGTCAGGTACTTACCTCTTCGGAAGAGTTCATTGCCGCACCGGGTTTCAGCACCGATCCGCTGGAAGAGCAAAGCAGCGTGGTGCCCGGATTGCTGCACAAATACCGCAACCGCGCCCTGCTGCTGGTCAAAGGCGGCTGCGCGGTAAATTGTCGCTACTGCTTCCGCCGCCACTTTCCCTATGCGGATAATCAAGGCAATAAGCGTAACTGGCAAGGTGCGCTGGACTATATTGCCGTACATCCGGAGTTGGACGAGATCATTTTCTCCGGCGGCGATCCGCTGATGGCAAAAGACCATGAGCTGGACTGGCTGATGGCGCAACTGGAAGCGATTCCGCATATCAAGCGTTTGCGTATTCACAGCCGCCTGCCGATTGTGATTCCGGCGCGCATCACCGAAACGCTGAGCGCGCGTTTTGCCCACTCTTCCCTGCAAATTTTGTTGGTCAACCATATCAACCACGCTCAAGAAATCGGCGATGATTTCCGTGCGGCAATGGCGCAACTGCGTCAGGCCGGTGTAACGTTGCTGAACCAAAGCGTGCTGCTTCGCGGCGTGAATGATAATGCGCAAGCGTTGGCTGATTTGAGCAACGCCTTGTTCGACGCGGGCGTGATGCCGTATTACTTGCATGTGCTGGATAAGGTGCAAGGCGCGGCGCACTTTATGGTGAGCGATGCCGAAGCGCGCGAGATCATGCGCGAGCTGCTGACCAAAGTGTCCGGTTATATGGTGCCGAAACTGGCGCGTGAAATTGGCGGTGAACCGAGTAAAACGCCGCTCGATTTACAACTGCGCCAGCGCTAAAAAAAGCACGGCCACAAAGCGCAATGTGGCCGTGAAAACAGCGAGCCTGCCGCAAACAGGCTCTCGCGATGATTTAGAACGTTTCCCATCCCTCATTTCCGGCAACAGCCAGGCGCGGGCGTTGAACCGATGGCGCGGATGGCGCAGTACGCACAGGCTGCTGACCCGGCAAGCTGAAGACATCCACCAACTGCTGCAATTTCGTGGCCTGCTCTTCAAGGCTGCCCGCCGCCGCAGACGATTCTTGCACTAAAGCGGCGTTCTGTTGCGTGGTGGTGTCCATCTCCGACATCGCCTGGGCAATCTGCGCGATGCCCCGGTTTTGTTCGTTGGAGGCGGCCGCGATTTCCTGCATCAAATCTTTTACCTGGGTAACGGAATTGACGATGCCGTTCATGGTTTCACCGGCCAAATCAACCTGCCGGGAACCCTCTTCGACATAATTCACCGATTCACTGATCAGCGCTTCAATCTCTTTTGCAGCCTGTGCGCTGCGCTGGGCTAATGAACGTACCTCACCGGCAACCACCGCGAATCCTCGGCCTTGATCGCCCGCTCGGGCGGCTTCAACGGCGGCGTTAAGCGCGAGGATATTGGTCTGGAAAGCAATGCCGTTGATGACCGACGTGATTTCCGAAATGCGTTTGGAGCTCGCCATAATGTCTTTCATGCGACTCACCGCCACGCCGACCACCGAACCACCCTGTGCGGCGGTATCCGACGCGGTAATGGCGAGCTGGCTGGCCTGATGGGCATTATCCGCGTTCTGTTTCACCGTCGAGCTTAACTCTTCCATGCTGGCCGCGGTTTCAACGACGGCGGCAGATTGCTGTTCAGTACGCGCGGAAAGTTCGTTATTGCCCATCGCGATTTCATTGGCCGCCGTGTTAACGGAACCCGATGCGGCGCGCACCATCGTCAGCGATTCCGCCACGCGTTCGACCAGGTGGTTAAACGCCGACACCGCACGGCCAATTTCGTCCAGCCGCCCGGTAGGCAGCGCACGGCTAAGATCCAGCTTTTCGCTGATACGCACCATACCGTCTTTCATGTCGTTCAGGCGGCGCTTAATATTCAGAACGGTAATCAGCCCAAACAAACCGAGAATAATGGTTGCAGCAAGTGTTGCGCTCACAGATAACGTCACCGAGCGGGTAATAGAATCGGAATTACTGGCCACCGCTTTATTAACAAGCTGGGTGTTATATTCCACTTGCGCGGTAAAATCATTAATTAACAGAGTGATATTGCTGGCAACTAACCCGCCTTTTTTCATTGCCTGAATAATTAGCGCGCGATCGTTACTTTCAGAAATTTTAAAATATTGCTCGAGCACTCCGCGAAATTTATCTAAATCGGCCAGCGTTTTATTGGATAAGTCCTGATCGTGTTGATCAGAAATGAGGTTTTTAAGGTAACCCTGATGCATGGCGTATAATTCGTCATACATTTTCAGCGCATTTTGTTTTACTTCAACCATCTCTGCGGGATCATCTGTCAAACCGTGGATAAAGAGCTGACCGCGTACGCCAAGCACCTTCAACATCTCTTTGTTCATCGCATCGAGGCTGGGTAAGATGTTCGTCTGGAAGGTCTTTTGTGAATCCCCCAATTTTGATAAGGAGAATATCGCAATAAGGTTAGTACCAATAAGACTCAAAATCAGTAACGAGAAAGCAAGTAATAATTTTTTTGTAATATTCATTAAGAACTCCCGACACCATCATGTATAAAAATGACATTACACACTCCCTCGTTTTCAGTCCTGAGTTGAGTATCGGCAAACTGTAATATTACTTTAACCGCCATCTTAATTTTTAAAAGTAAAGTTCCTAAGCGTCATAAATTAACAACATTAGACAAAGCTTAAGAAATCTTAATATTAAGAAAGGGAGGAAAGATAATTAGCAGGGGAATGATTATTGCGCTTGTTTATTCTTTAATAAATAAGCGCCGCGCCCGCCATTAAAGACGAGGCAGCGCGCGGAGACTCAGTTAGGGCACTTATAAACCTGAGCGTTCATTTCGCTGGCGGTCGGCACAAAGCTCGACAGGAAACCTTGTGTCGGGCTGCTTACGCTGTACAACACGTTGCCACCCATTGCTGCGGCCTGGTTACGCAGTGCGTTTGCCGCGCCGCGCATGGAACCGCCCTCTTCGCCATGCTGCCCGGAAAGCCAGTTGCTCTGTTTTCCCGTGGCGGTACCGAGGTATTGGCACTGCGCAGCCGGTTTATCTTCTACAAAGCGCACATTCTGCCCACCAGCGGTCAGTTCATTACTGCTGCTACAGCCAGCCAACAGCACCGCCGCGCCAATAATCCCTGCTAAATGTTTTACCAACATGTTATTCCCCATAATCAATGAGCTGGACGCATGTCGTCCGTGTGTAAACCTTATACTAAAAAGATGACCAAAAGAAAAACGCCGCCATCGCAGGCCGCACAAATGGGGGAAAATCATAAAGAAAAAGCCCCGCCGTTACCGGCGAGGCTGTTGACAGGTTTAACACCCGTTCAGATTGGTATTGGTTGAGAGCGTATTGACAGGATTAACATCCACCGTGCCGTTCTGGTCGACACTGATCTTAAAGACGTACCAAACACGGCTGGTGAGATACCCGGCAGCATTATCGGACTCCAGGTCGAATGACCGGCCATCAGACAGATAGAGTTTCACTTTCGCGCCGGTCATAACCTGTGCGTCAGTTGAATACCTGTACACCGAGTAGCAGTAGTTTCCTGTATGCGTGCGATCGATGGTGATGGTTTCAGGACCATAACCCCTCGTATTATCCACATCCAGTTCTGCATCAGCGCCTGCGGGTTTGCGTGCACTGTATTGCACATGAGCGGTCGAATTTCCCATCGGTACAAACAGGTGCGAATCCATATCCCTCGGCGTGGCGTCCCAGGTCAGTACAATACGTGCCGCTTTACCATTAAGCAGCGGTGATAACACGAAGTTCTTGGTGTAATTCGTGACGCCTGCGACATCCACCTCCAGCTCAGTGTCCAACGTGATGTACCCCGCGAGTATCGCCTGCACAAAGTAAACCCCCTGTTTGGTAGTAAGAGCATAGTTACCGCTACTGTCCGAGGTCACGGTGTAGGCGGGTTGCGGATCACCTTGCGCATTGAAAATCTTCACCGTTACGCCTGGGAGAACGTTGCCCGTTACCGCATCTCTTGTCACGCCCTGAACATTCACCATTTGCTGGCCAAAGCTCACTTTCTTGTCGGCATTGACGCGTTTGACACTATCCAGTGAAGCGGCAACTTGAATAGCGAGCGTCGCATTGCGCGTACTTGTCAGCGTCGCCACAGCTACCCCGGTGCTATCTGTGACGCTCTGGCTCGTGAGGGTGACCCCCGCCCCTTTATCTTGCGTCCAATGCACCGTCGCGCCGCTGACTGGGTTAGCGTTCGCATCTTTCACCGTGGCTTTAAAGACGAAGGTATCGGTTCCGTTGGCGACTTTATCGACTGCTGTACCCTCCAGCGCCACGCTGGTCAGTTTTGCTGTTGCTACATCAGCAATAAAGTCGACGTCTTTGCTGGCCGAACTTCCCGCCACTTGTGCCGTTACGCTATAGCGTGCCGCGTGCAAGCTGGTGACATTGGTCGTTACTTTACCGTCCTGATCGCTCATGCCCTGCGCACTGCTTAGGGTCGCACCAGCGCCGACGCTAAAATTGACTCTCACGCCGCTCAGCCGATTACCGCCCGCATCTGTCACAATCGCCGTCACGCGATTAACCGCCTGACCATTCGCCAACGCGCCATTGATATCGACCAACAAATTCGCGTCGGTGATCTGCGCTGTCGCGGGATCCGGAACGAAGACGGTCGACTTACTGATGACCCGGCCATTAACCGTCGCGCTCACCGTATAAACCCCAATGTTGTTACTGACGACAGTGGTTTGCACTTTACCGTCTGGCCCGGTTACGCCAGTCGCTGCTGCAAGCGTCGCCCCTGCGCTGACGCTAAAGTCAACCGTCACACCGGAAATCGGGTTGTCATTCGCATCGACGACCGTCGCTGTCACGCCATTGCGTGCGATGCCATTAGCAACTGCGCCATCAGGTGAAATAACCAGATTTTCATCAGGAAGCTGGGCCGAGTTGCCATCAGGAATGAAACGGGTGCTGACCTGCGCCACCTGAGTCGTACCGACCAATTTCGCCGTCGCGTTAAAATTGCCTGCCCGGCGGCTGGTTAACGTCGTTTTCGCCACGCCCTGAGCATCCGTCATTGCCTGCGCGGGCAGCACGTTTACCGGGACATCCGGGACAAACTGTATCGCCATCCCCGGCACGGGGTTGCCAAGTGCATCAGCGACTTTCACTTCCATCGCATTGCCCGCAACGCCGTTGGCGAGCGCACCCTGCGCCGCGCTGCTGTTCACAAAGCGGGCGGTTGCCCGATCGACAACAAACTTCACCTGCTTGCTGAGCGTAACGTTATTCACATTCGCCGTGACGGTAGAGGTCACCACGCGAGTGTGCGTGAGGCGCAGCAAAGCGTGCCCGTTAGCATCGGTCAGTACCGTGTTCCCGCCCACTACCGTGGCGCCATTATCGGCGGAGAAGCCCACCGCATAATTGGCCAGCGGGTTGCCATAACGATCGCTGACCGTCGCACGCAGTTCATTCGCCTGCCGCCCGTTCGCCAATGCGTTGTCAGTGACAACGGCGAGATCGGCCAACCTTGCGGTCGCGACATCGGCGATAAACGACACCCTGGCGCTGCTGTCGTTACCGTTACGCAAGGCGGCGGTAATGACGCCATTACCGATAACGCGGCTTCGCACTTTCATCGTCGCGATGCCCTGGCTGTCGGTATCGACACTCAGCGATTCTTTGTCCGAAGCTTGATCGGTAAACAGCGTCGCCGCCGATACGCCGTTGCTGTCGGCGAGTTGTGAAACGCGGAACGTCACGCGCTGCCCAACAATCGGCTGCCCGTTGGCACCCACCACTTTTGCGTTAATCGTGTACGCGTTCTGGTTATTGGCGAGCTGCGGCGTGTTCGGCGCCACCGCCAGTTGTTGGATCACTTCACTGGATCGCATCACGTGGATCATCGTCGTGACAGGGGCGGCGCGGTTGCCATTTTTATCCACGCCGATCGCCGTTAACACATAATCCTGCGATGCGGCTGCCCGGCTACGGCTACTGACATACGCCGGAACCTGCACGTCCAACGCGGTCATTGACGGTTGATGCCAGCTTCCGCCATTGGAGATAAAGTTGGTCGACGCGCTCCATTCAATGCGCTCCAGGCCATATTTCGCCTTGGTCACCATGACAGGAATGCGCAACGTGGAACCGGCCTCAACCGTAAATTGCTGCGGCAAAGAGAGTGCCAACAGCGTCTGTTTGCGATACTGCATCACGATGTCGTAGTTACGGTCGACCAGCGCATATTTGCTGCCGATCAGGCTGCGTTGTATACCGACGCTATCGGGATCAAGTTGACGCCAAAGCGGAACACCGAGCCGGTAGTTCACGGCAAGATCCAGGCGCGTGTCGCGGCTGTCGCCAAACGAACGTTCGCCGGAAAAGGTCAACAACGGAAATGGCGTATAGTTCAGCCCCAACGTGAGCGCAAAAGGATCATCCTTAAGGTTGTCCGGCCCGCCGCCTGTCAGCGCAATATTTTTGCCAAAATAGCGTTCATATTTCAGTTTGCCGCCCCACTGCGGATGCGCGAGCAACCAGCCTTCCAGACGCACATCAAACCCGTTCGCCGGGCGCTCGTCATACTCTGTCATGCTGTCGATTGAAGAGGCATGCCAGTCGGTCAGGCCGTAATAGGTATTGGCCGACAACTTCAGGTAATCGGCCCAGGCTTCAGCCCCCACGCCGAGGCGGGCATTTTTACCGGTGTAGTCGTAGTCATAGAAGGTATTGACGCCGTACATCCAGCCGTTGACCTGTTGGCGATAGCCAAGCCCGACGTTGGCAATGTTGCGCTCGTCGTTGGTACGCAGGCCAAGTTGGCCAAAGACCAATTGGTTATCGTTATCCAACAACGACACAAACAGATCGCCAGCGATCATGCCGTCCGTGCCCAGCGAGGCGTTCAGGGAACCTTTCTCGCCCATCCAGTCATTGATGTGCTGGTTAACCAACCCTTCGCCGACGCTGCGCGCCATGTTAAACGATGACGCGCTGACATCCTCCGACATCAACAAACGCCCGGCCTGCGCCACTTTCGGCGCCAGCCAGCGATCTGTCGGCTCGCGATTGTTTTCATTTTGCGCAGCGTCAATATCACTGCCCAATTCGGGTAGTGCCTGAATCGTCTTCTGCAAAGCAGGGTCGTCCGGAGGCGAAGACGAGCGCGTTAGCATGCGTGGTTCGTTAACCAGTGCCTGCAAACCCGACATGGTTTCATCCATGTTGCGGTAATCTTCATATTCTTTCGCCTGCGCCACAGGCGCCAGGCTTAATAATAAGGGGCTAACTAACTGAAGAAATATTACTCCCCAGGCCGTACGCCGCATCCATTCAGGCATATGTATCGTCATCATTATTACGCCATCAAAAAAATAAGAAAAAAGCCGTTATTAAAAACGGCATTAAAAAAGGAGAGCGTTATGCGTTAAATATCAGAGAGGTTTCGCATCTTTTCTTTAACGATTTGGTAACTGGTGTAATGTGCTTTTGCGCACAAGGTATCCAGCTTCAAATCAAGCTGCATGGTGTATATTTCTTTCGCTTCCTTTCCCATGATGTTTTTGTTGATATTTAAAAATCGATAACCCTCACCAATTTTTGAGTAATCAGCAGAATAATTTTGGTAGGTATCCGTATTAGTGCCACGAATAAAATTAAATTGGTCAATACAAGGATTATTAGTTGATGCAATAACAATTCCGTCAAAGAAAGGTGATTTGCGTGTTGCGGTAACCGTCTGTTCTGATTTCTCAGCACTATTTCCCGGCAGCGAATTGGTCGCCGGATTTTTCCCTCGAGTATTACCGGCGCAAGCCGAAAGTAATAAAGTGCAAACGGCACTAAGTACTATGGCATTTAAATGCTTCATGTTAGTTTTTCCCTTAAGATTAAAACAGAACCGCGACAGAGAGGTTTCAAACCGCAGCAAATGGCCACGCGATAACGCTGTTGGCAATCTGTGCGAGCTTAATAAGACGCCATAATAAAATCTGCCGAAGCTACCAGCTATTTATATCGAGGGAGCCAGACCAAACAACATATCTTGTCGGGATATAAATGTTCTATAGAGGAAAAACCACACTTTATAAATAAAATAATAATAAAACTTCAGTGATTGATAAGCATTAAATAGATGAATTGTCGGGGGTCGGATCTTAAAAATGAAAAAAAGCCACTTGCTTTATTGACAATAAATATGGCGTCGACAATATGGTTGCATTTACGGCAGGGCGGCTTAATAATTTCGAGTAATGAGATTTTCAATAATAGAAATAATGAACGACACGTTATTAGCCGTTATTACGGCAATAAATAACATGTTCTTTTAAATTTATTCCATGATGGTAGCCATCATGCAAGGTATTAATATGCATTTTATTATAGATAAGGAAATCTATTTCAGGCCTGCCGATGGTGCCATATGGAACATCGACGCTGAAAATGAAAAAAGATATTTAACGTTGGCCAGCAGTAGGCTGCTGGCTTTTTTCATTGAACATCGTGGCGAAATCATTTCCCGCGAAGTTATTTTCCATGCGGTGTGGGAAAGATATGGTTTGCACTCATCAAATAATACACTGAACCAATACATCTCATTATTACGCAGGACCTTAGCGGATTTCGGCTTAGGCGCGCACGTGATCAAAACCATTCCTAAAACCGGCTTTTTGTTCAGCACCGAGCTCACCATCACGACAGTCCAGCAGAAACATAGCGTCACCAACAGCGAACAACCGCGCACCACACGGCAACGCTACAAAGCTCTGCTGCTGTGCTTTTTGTACTTCTTACTGCTTCTGGTGCTGATAGGCCTGTGGAAAAGCCGGAGCGTAAGCACCCCTTTATCCGACAGCTGGCAACCCTCTCAAGAAGCTGAAAAATGCAACATCGCCTTATCTGAGGTCGATGACGGCTCCCGGTTGCTGGCCTCTTCCAACAAAGTGAAATATATGACGTTAGTAGATGATCTGCCCGTGGAGCACGAACCAGCTCGCATTAAACACGCTTCGCCTTGTACCGCGTGATGATCACTGGCTGAGGTGATTTTGAGGCAAAAAAAAAGAGCGGGCTTAAAGCCCGCTCTTCTTCGTTGAATGCGCACCAGGTCAAAGCCTGGCACGCATTCGGCAGCGATTACATCATGCCGCCCATACCGCCCATGCCGCCCATACCACCAGCAGCACCTAAATCAGGCGCGTCGCCTTTCGGCAGGTCGGTTACCATGCATTCAGTGGTGATCATCAGACCGGCTACAGATGCCGCGTACTGCAGCGCAGAACGGGTCACTTTAGTCGGATCCAGGATACCCATGTCGATCATGTTGCCGTATTCTTCGGTCGCGGCGTTGTAACCGTAGTTACCGTCGCCCGCTTTCACGGTGTTAGCAACAACTGACGGCTCTTCACCGCAGTTCAGTACGATCTGACGCAGCGGGGATTCCATTGCGCGCAGCGCAACTTTGATACCCACGTTCTGGTCTTCGTTCTGGCCTTTCAGATCAGCGATTTTGCTCGCTACGCGGATCAGCGCGACGCCACCACCAGCAACCACGCCTTCTTCAACGGCAGCACGGGTCGCGTGCAGCGCATCTTCAACGCGGGCTTTTTTCTCTTTCATTTCAACTTCGGTCGCAGCACCGACTTTGATTACCGCAACGCCGCCAGCCAGTTTCGCTACGCGCTCTTGCAGTTTTTCACGGTCGTAATCAGAAGTCGCTTCTTCGATCTGCTGACGAATCTGCGTTACACGGCCCTGAATTGCCGCTTCTTCACCCACGCCATCGATGATGGTGGTGGTGTCTTTGTTGATCACAACGCGTTTAGCCTGACCCAGATCTTCCAGGGTCGCTTTTTCCAGTTCCATACCGATTTCTTCAGAAATCACGGTACCACCGGTCAGAGTTGCGATGTCTTGCAGCATTGCTTTACGACGGTCGCCGAAGCCCGGTGCTTTCACCGCAGCCACTTTCACGATACCGCGCATGGTGTTCACTACCAGGGTCGCCAGCGCTTCGCCTTCAACATCTTCAGCGATGATCAGCAGCGGTTTGCCTGCTTTCGCAACGGCTTCCAGAACCGGCAGCATTTCGCGGATGTTGGAGATTTTTTTATCAGCCAGCAGGATGAACGGGCTCTCCAATTCTACGGCGCCAGTTTCCGGCTTGTTGATGAAGTAAGGGGACAGGTAACCGCGGTCAAACTGCATACCTTCAACCACGTCCAGTTCGTCTTGCAGGCCGGTACCGTCTTCAACGGTGATCACGCCTTCTTTACCGACTTTGTCCATCGCTTCGGCGATCAGTTTACCCACGGTTTCGTCGGAGTTAGCGGAGATAGTACCGACCTGAGCAATCGCTTTAGAGTCAGAGCACGGTACAGACAGCGCTTTCAGCTCTTCAACCGCAGCAGCGACAGCCTTGTCGATACCACGTTTCAGGTCCATCGGGTTCATGCCCGCAGCAACGGCTTTCAGACCTTCAGTGATGATGGACTGCGCCAGAACGGTTGCGGTGGTGGTGCCGTCGCCCGCAGCGTCGTTCGCTTTGGAGGCCACTTCTTTCACCATCTGCGCGCCCATGTTTTCGAACTTGTCTTCCAGTTCGATTTCACGTGCTACGGAAACACCATCTTTAGTGATGGTCGGTGCACCGAAAGATTTATCCAGAACCACGTTACGGCCTTTCGGACCGAGGGTAACTTTCACTGCATCTGCCAGAACGTTCACGCCGCGCAGCATTTTTACACGAGCGTCGTTACCGAATTTTACGTCTTTAGCTGCCATTTTCTTTATTCCTTAAATTCGTTCAGGTTCGCGCGCGTTGTTACGCTTCAACAATTGCCAGAATGTCGCTTTCGGACATAATCAGCACTTCTTCGTTGTCGATCTTCTCAGCCTTCACACCGTAACCATCGTTGAAAATCACGGTATCGCCCACTTTAACGTCCAGTGGTTGCACAGTACCGTTTTCCAGGATGCGGCCCTTACCGACAGCGATGATTTCGCCACGAGTTGATTTGCCTGCCGCAGAACCGGTCAGAACGATGCCGCCAGCAGATTTAGACTCAACTTCTTTACGTTTGACGATCACACGATCATGTAACGGACGAATACTCATTGATAGCTCTCCTTTGAGAAAGTCTTTATCAGTTATGGTGACGCCGGGCCACAAACGGTTTCCGGCTGGTGACCTGAGAGATGGGGTTAACGGGCGCCCCCTTCAAGGGGTAAAACAAAAAAAAATTTTGCGAAAGTACATGCGCGCGCAAAACCGGGCGCGCTCCCACCATTGCTGGCAGGGGTTGGCGCAGCCATAAGGCAAATTGATTGTGATAACATCGACGCCCCTGAAGTAGGACAGACAGAGACCATGAGCGGATTAAAACAAGAGCTAGGGCTGGCCCAGGGCATCGGGTTACTTTCCACCTCCTTACTCGGCACCGGCGTTTTCGCGGTACCGGCACTGGCCGCGCTGGCCGCGGGCAACAGCAGCTTGTGGGCATGGCCGCTACTGATTGTGCTGGTGTTCCCGGTGGCGATTGTATTTGCCGTTCTGGGGCGACATTTCCCGAGCGCGGGCGGCGTCGCGCATTTTGTCGGCATGGCTTTCGGCCCGCGTCTGGAAAGGGTCACCGGCTGGTTATTTCTCTCGGTGATCCCGGTAGGGCTTCCCGCTGCGTTACACATTGCCGCCGGTTTCTGGCAAGGCCTGTTCGGCTGGCAAGGGCCGCTACTGTTGATGGCAGAACTGGGCACGCTGGCGCTGATTTGGTTTATCGGCACGCGCGGCGCAGGCTCCAGCGCCAACCTGCAATCGATTATCGCCGGGCTGATTGTCGCGTTGATTGTCGCCATCTGGTGGCGCGGCGGCATTACCCTCAATGAAATCCCCTTTCCGCCGCTCTCGCAGGTGACGGTTTCCGATATGTCTGCCTCGCTGGCGGTGATGTTCTGGTGCTTTGTCGGCCTTGAAGCCTTCGCGCATCTGGCCTCAGAGTTCAAAAACCCCGAGCGGGATTTCCCGCGCGCGCTGATGATTGGCCTGCTGCTGGCAGGTTCGGTCTATTGGGCGTGCACCGTGGTGGTGCTGCATTTTGATCTCTGGCAACGCTTAGGCGCGGCGGCATCGTTACCGGCGATTGTGGTCGAACTGTTCGGCAAACAGGCATTATGGATTGCCTGCATTATTGGTTACCTGGCCTGCTTCGCCAGCCTGAATATTTATATCCAGAGCTTCGCCCGGCTGGTGTGGTCGCAAGCCGCGTATAAACCCGACAGCGCGCTGGCCAGGCTTTCCGCGCGCCAGTTGCCGGTCAACGCACTGAACGCGGTTATCTTCTGCTGCATGGTCTGCACGCTTGTCATTTACGCCTTCAACATTAATCTCGACACGCTGATCATCTATGCCAACGGCATTTTCATCATGATTTATTTGCTGTGTATGCTGGCGGGCTGCCGGTTATTAAAAGGGCGGTTTAGAGCTCTGGCGGTTATCGGCAGCGCTCTGTGTCTGCTGTTGCTGGTGATCCCCGGCTGGAAGAGTTTGTACGCGGTTATCATGCTGGCGGCGCTGTGGCTGTTTTTACCGAAACGCCGCACAGCGGTCATTCGCTCCGTGCACCACTAAAAAAAAGCCCGGCGGTGCCGGGCTGCGGAAATTAATGATCATCTTTGTTATCAAGGCGTTTGTTCGGGTCATCTTTACGCTGATACTCACCTTCGAAAGTATCCCCGCCACCAAAACCACCGCCCGGCCCGCGCGAGAAACGCAGATGCGGCATCAGTTTCAGCGTCAGGTGTTTTTGCACCGGCGGCAGCAGTAACAGCAGGCCGAGGAAATCGGTGAAGAACCCCGGCAGCACCAGCAACAGCCCGGAAATGATCAGCGACACGCTTTTGATCATCTCTGCCGCCGGGCTTTCCCCCGCCGCCATTTTCTGCTGCATCAGCATGAAGTTCTTAAAGCCCTGGTTACGCACCAGCGACATGCCAATCACCGAGGTGAACAGCACAAGGATGAGCGTCATCAGCACGCCGAACACATGCGCGACCTGAATAAAAATCGAAATTTCGATGTAAACGTATAAGAAAAAAGCAATAAACGGTATCCAGCGCACTGGCTTCTCCTGTCAACACACAGACGCCCGCAGGCTTCTGTTAAAATGGGTTTGCGAATCGCATAAAGGTGAGATGGAGGCGAATGTGGAAAATTCAATTTCATCCGCGATGTAAATTTTTGTCTGTGGCGAAGCGGTGACCTGTTTCACATATTAGTAATTATGATGGAATTGCTAAGATAATAAGTGATCCCGATTACGGCATTTCGCCATTGCCAGCATATAATTTCAGTCACCTGGCCGATTGAGGGAATAATCGTCGGCCAAAAAAGACGCATAACCACGTTAATACTGTGTGTTTGGTGTATTCATTTGTAGCTTGAAAAAGAAGGTTCACATGTTAAACAACATTCGTATCGAAGAAGACTTGTTAGGTACCAGGGAAGTGCCAGCGGATGCCTACTATGGCGTGCATACTCTGAGAGCGATTGAAAACTTTTATATCAGCAACAGCAAAATCAGCGACATACCTGAATTTGTCCGTGGCATGGTGATGGTGAAAAAGGCGGCAGCGCTGGCGAACAAAGAGCTGCAAACCATTCCTAAAAACATTGCGAACGCGATTGTTGCCGCATGTGATGAGGTCCTGAACAACGGCAAATGCATGGATCAATTCCCGGTGGACGTCTATCAGGGCGGCGCGGGAACCTCCGTGAACATGAACACCAACGAGGTACTGGCGAACATCGGTCTTGAACTGATGGGGCACCAAAAAGGTGAATACCAGTTCCTCAACCCGAACGATCATGTCAATAAGTGCCAGTCCACCAACGATGCCTACCCGACCGGGTTCCGCATCGCGGTCTATACCTCCATCGTCAAACTGGTCGATGCCATCAAACAGCTTGGCGAAGGCTTTGAAAGTAAAGCCGTTGAGTTTAAAGACATCCTCAAAATGGGCCGTACCCAGTTGCAGGATGCGGTGCCGATGACCCTCGGCCAGGAGTTCCACGCGTTCAATGTGCTGCTGAATGAAGAGACCAAAAACCTGCTGCGCACCGCGGAACTGCTGCTGGAAGTGAACCTCGGCGCGACCGCCATCGGTACGCGTCTGAACACACCAGACGGCTACCAGCACCTGGCGGTGCAGAAACTGGCGGAAGTCAGCAACCTGCCGGTGGTTGCGGCGGAAGACCTGATCGAAGCGACATCCGACTGCGGCGCCTATGTGATGGTGCATAGCTCGCTGAAACGCCTGGCGGTCAAATTGTCTAAAATCTGTAACGACCTGCGCCTGCTCTCTTCCGGGCCGCGATCCGGTCTGAACGAAATCAACTTACCGGAGCTGCAAGCGGGTTCATCCATCATGCCGGCGAAAGTTAACCCGGTGGTGCCGGAAGTGGTCAACCAGGTGTGCTTTAAAGTGATCGGCAACGACACCACCGTCACCATGGCCTCCGAAGCCGGTCAGTTACAGTTGAACGTCATGGAGCCGGTGATTGGCCAGGCGATGTTTGAGTCAATTCATATCCTGACTAACGCCTGCTACAACCTGCTGGAAAAAAGCATTAACGGCATCACCGCCAACAAAGCGGTGTGCGAAAGCTACGTTTATAACTCCATCGGTATTGTCACTTACCTCAACCCGTTTATCGGCCACCACAATGGCGATATCGTCGGCAAGATTTGCGCCGAAACCGGTAAGAGCGTGCGTGAAGTGGTACTGGAGCGCGGCCTGCTGACAGAAGCTGAACTGGATGACATCTTCTCGGCACAAAACCTGATGCACCCGGCCTATAAAGCGAAGCGCTACACCGATGAAAGCGAACAGTAATCCCGGTGATTAGACCGAAAAAAAGGCACGTCCTCTGCGACGTGCCTTTTTTCTTATGGATAGTCACTAAAATATAACAATCTCATATCACTTAGTTAAACAAGGAAGCCAACTATGTTTGCAGCAGAGCTTGTCCTCGTCCTGATTGCCATCTACCTCGGCGCCAGGCTGGGAGGCATCGGCATCGGTTTTGCCGGTGGCCTCGGCGTACTCGTCCTGACGCTGTTCTTTCAAATCACACCCGGCGCCATCCCTTTCGACGTTATCGAAATTATTATGGCAGTCATCGCCGCTATCGCCGCCATGCAAGTGGCGGGCGGAATGGATTACCTCGTCAGCCTTGCTGAACGTTTGCTGCGCCGCCACCCTAAATACATCACGTTTCTTGCGCCGCTGGTCACCTGGTCGATGACTATTCTCGCGGGCACCGGGCACACGGCGTTTTCCACGCTACCGGTGATTACCGAAGTGGCGAAAGAGCAAGGAATCCGCCCGTCACGCCCTCTTTCTATTGCCGTGGTGGCGTCGCAAATTGCCATCACCGCGTCACCTATTTCCGCGGCGGTGGTGTTCTTCGCCGGGATCCTTGAACCGTTGGGCGTCAGCTATTTGACGCTACTGGCGATCTGCATTCCGGTGACGTTGATCGCGGTGATGCTGACCGCCATCGTCTGTAACTTCCTCGGCTGCGAATTGAAAGACGATCCGGTTTACCAGGAGCGCCTGGCGAAAGGCGAAGTGAAACTGCGCGGCAGCCAGGCTTTCAAACTCAAACCCCATGCAAAACGCTCGGTGTTGCTGTTCCTGATCGGTATTGTCGCGGTGATGCTCTATGCCACCGCGACCAGCCCGACGGTCGGTTTGATCGCCAATCCGGTGCTGCCGCGTAACGAAGCGATTGTGGTGTTTATGCTGACCATCGCCACACTGATTAGCCTGACCTGCAAAATCGACACCGGGGAGATCCTCAACGCGAGCACCTTCAAATCCGGCATGAGTGCCTGTATTTGCGTACTCGGCGTCGCCTGGCTTGGCGACACGTTCGTCAAAAATCACATTCAAGATATTCAGATGGTGGCCGGCGACCTGCTGCAAAGCTACCCGTGGCTGCTGGCGGTGGTGCTGTTCTTCGCCGCGACGTTGCTCTATTCACAGGCGGCGACCGCCAAAGCGCTGATGCCGGCCGCGCTGCTGCTGGGTGTTACGCCGCTGACGGCGGTGGCCTCGTTTGCCGCGGTTTCCGCGCTGTTTGTGCTGCCCACTTACCCAACGTTGCTGGCGGCCGTGGAGATGGATGACACCGGCTCAACGCGCATCGGCAAGTTTGTCTTTAACCATCCGTTCCTGATCCCGGGCCTCATCGCCATTGCGTTATGCGTGCTCCTCGGGTTCCTCTTCGGCGGCATCTTGTTGTAAATGTCGTTAAATCGGGCCGCCCGTCGGCCCGATCGCTTGCCGTCGCGTGGTATAGTCCCTGCTTTCGTTCTCAGGAGGTTGGAAATGAACACGCCCGACGCCGTTGTTGTCCTCTGCACCGCCCCGGATGAAGCCACCGCCCAGGATCTGGCGGCCAAAGCGCTGGCCGATAAACTCGCCGCCTGCGTAACCATCCTGCCCGGTGCGACATCGCTCTATTACTGGGAAGGCAAGCTGGAGCAGGAGTACGAAGTCCAGTTGTTGCTGAAAACCGACGTCGCCCATCTGGAAGATCTCTTCGCCTGCATGCGTTCACACCATCCGTACCAGACTCCTGAACTCCTGGCCTTACCTGTTTCACACGGAGATAACGATTACCTCTCATGGCTCAACGCATCCTTACGCTGATCCTGTTGCTGTGCAGCACATCCGCTTTCGCCGGATTGTTCGACGCGCCCGGCCGCTCGACTTTCGTGCCTGCCGATCAGGCCTTTATTTTTGACTTTCAACAGCATCAACACGATCTGACGCTCAACTGGCAGGTGAAAGAGGGTTACTACCTTTATCGCCAGCAAATCAAAGTGACCCCGGCGCAAGCGACGGTTGGCCCACTGGCCTTACCCAAAGGGGAGATGCACGAAGATGAGTTTTACGGCAAAACCGAGATTTACCGACAAAAACTCAACTTACCGCTGACGGTGCAGCAAGCGGCGCAAGGCGCGACACTCACCGTGACATACCAGGGCTGCGCCGATGCCGGATTCTGCTACCCGCCGGAAACCAAAGTGGTGCCGCTGATGGAAGTGGCTGCTGCACCGGTTACCGAACAGCAAGCCGTAACCGAAAAGACGCCCGATCTCCCGCTGCCCTTTTCGGCGCTTTGGGCGTTGCTGATCGGCATCGGCATTGCGTTTACGCCTTGCGTATTGCCGATGTATCCGCTGATTTCCGGCATTGTGCTCGGCGGTCAACAGCGCCTTGCCACGCCGCGTGCGCTGCTGCTGGCATTCATCTACGTGCAGGGCATGGCGCTGACTTACACCGCGCTGGGGCTGGTTGTCGCGGCGGCCGGGCTGTCGTTTCAGGCGGCACTGCAACACCCGTACGTGCTGATTGGCTTATCGATTCTGTTTGGCCTGCTGGCGCTGTCGATGTTCGGCCTGTTTACTCTGCAACTGCCCTCCGCGCTGCAAACCCGTTTAACGCTGTGGAGCAACCGCCAGCAAGGTGGATCTCTCGGCGGCGTGTTTGTGATGGGCGCCATTGCCGGGCTGATTTGTTCGCCCTGCACCACCGCGCCGTTAAGCGCCATCCTGCTTTATATCGCGCAGAGCGGGAACCTGTGGCTCGGTGGCGGCACGCTTTACCTTTATGCGCTCGGCATGGGTTTGCCGTTGATTCTGGTCACGGTGTTCGGCAACCGGCTGCTGCCGAAAAGCGGGCCGTGGATGGAGCAGGTCAAAATCGCCTTCGGCTTTGTGATCCTCGCCCTGCCGGTCTTTTTGCTGGAGCGGGTGATCGGCGAAGCTTGGGGGCTGCGGTTGTGGTCGCTGCTGGGCATGGCATTTTTCGCCTGGGCGTTTATCACCAGCCTCAACGCCAAACGCCCGATTGTGCGGGTGCTGCAAATCGCTCTGCTTGGCGCGGCACTGGTGTGCGCTCGCCCGTTGCAAGACTGGGCTTTTGGCGCACCGACCACGCAAAGCTCTGCGTCGCTGGCCTTTACGCAGGTGAAAACCGTTGATGATCTCAACCAGGCGCTGGCGCAAGCCGATAGTCGACCTGTCATGTTGGATCTGTATGCTGACTGGTGCGTAGCCTGCAAAGAGTTCGAGAAATATACGTTCAGCGACCCGACTGTTCAGGCGGCGTTGAAAGAGACGGTGTTATTACAGGCGAATGTGACGGCAAACGACGCCCAGGACGCGGCGCTGCTGCGCCATCTTAATGTGCTGGGTTTGCCAACGATTCTCTTTTTCGACACGCACGGGCGCGAGCAACCGGCCGACCGGGTAACCGGCTTTATGGACGCCGCCGCCTTTGCAGAGCATTTGCGCAATCGCGCCCCGTAAACAACACTTTGTGTGGAGTTTGCTTCAGGTAACGGAGGATATCAGCGTGCAACGCGAAGACGTTTTAAGCCAAACCTTGCAACTGCTTGAATTAAGAGGCATTGCAGACACCACTCTTGAAATGGTTGCCGAACGCATCGACTATCCGATTGATGAGTTTCGCCGTTTCTGGCCGGATAAAGAGGCGCTGTTGTATGACGCACTGCGTTATTTGAGCCAGCAGGTGGACATTTGGCGTCGGCAGTTGTTGCTGGATGAAAGCCTCAGCCACGAGCAAAAATTGCTGGCGCGCTACGCCGCGTTGACCGAATGCGTCAGCAATAGCCGCTATCCGGGCTGTTTGTTTATCGCCGCCTGCGCTTTCTTCCCCGATCCCGGCCACCCGATTCACCAACTGGCGGATCAGCAAAAAAACGAGGCTTACAATTTCTCGCACCAGTTACTGACGGAACTGGAAGTGGACGATCCGGCGATGGTGGCGAAGCAGATGGAGTTAGTGCTGGAAGGTTGCCTGAGCCGCATGCTGGTTAACCGCAGCCAGGCCGATGTGGATACGGCTCAGCGGCTGGCGGAAGATATTTTGCGTTTTGCCCGTTGCCGCCAGGGTGGCGCGCTGACTTAAGCGCCGATCAACCCCGTCCACGCGGACGCCAGCAAGCACAAGGCCATCACCCGCTGAAACCAGACCAGCGACCTCGCGGTACGAAAAAGGCGGTTCACCGCCTTGCCGAGCAGCGTCCAGGCGGCCAGACACAGCACCGAGATAGCCAAAAACGCCAGCGACATCAACGTTATCTCGCGCAGTGGGTTTCCGCTGTGCGGGGCGAACAAGCTGACCACCGCCAGCGCCATCATCCAGGTTTTCGGGTTGATCAACTGCAACATCGCCGCCGCGCGAGCGCTAAACGGGCGCTGCGCGTCGCTGTGTAAATCGGCGGCGGGCGCGGTAAAGAGCTGCCAGCTCATCCAGCTTAACCACAGCACGCCTGCCCAACTCATCCCTGTTCGCACCAGCGGGTGATCCTGCAATACCTGCCCCGCGCCGGCGCCGGAGATAAACACAATCAAACTGGCAGAAACACACGCCCCAAACACCGCGGGCAAAGTGGCTTTCACACCAAAGCGCTGGCTGCTGGTGAGGATCAGGATATTGGTCGGGCCGGGGGTTATCGACGCCACAAAGGCGAAGAGTAAATACGGCAGATAGCTGGAAAACAGGCTCACAATCAGGCTCCTTTATGACGAGCCTTTGACTTTCGCGCTATTTGCCGTCGTCGTCTGGAAGATTTGTGCACAACCTGCGGTAGTGCGCGGGAGAAAGGCGATAAGCGCGCTGGAACCAGCGGCCAAGGTGGCTTTGATCGGCAAAACCGAGTGCGGCGGCGACATCCGCAGGCAACTCGCCTTTCGCCAGTTGTGAACGCGCCGTGGCAAGGCGCAGCTGGATAAGCCAGGCGTGCGGGCTTAAGCCGAACTCGCGCTTAAAACAGCGCGTCAGGGTAAAGCGATCGGTGCCGGTTTCTCGCGCCAGATCCGATAAGCCCAGGTTGTCGCCGATATGCGCATGCAGATAATCCCGCGCCCGGTGCGCGATGGCCGCGCTTTGCAACTGCATCGGCAGCCGTTTTCGCCACTGGCAGTGGTGGGTTAGCTGGCTCAACAGCGAATCCATCGTGCTTTGCTGCACGATGCGCATCTCGTCGCTGTGCAGCGCGCAGAAGGTTTGCGCAATCGCGCTAATCAACTGCGGTTCGCGGGCGATGGTGTGGGAGAAATGCATGGCGTAGCTGGACGGCACCGATTCATACAAGCCGCGTAAGGTGGTGTTTAGCCAGCGATCGTCGAGATAAAAGGTCAGATAGGTAAACCCGCCTTCGATGGGCGCGTCGCCATCGTGGATTTCACCCGGCTCCAGCAAAAAGGCATCACCCGGCTTGCTGCGATGTCGCTCACGGCGGCAGTGAAATTGCTGCGTGCCAGACAGCGTAATGCCCACCAGATAGCTGTCATGCCAGTGCGGATCGTACGCGTGCCCTTCAAAATGGGCGCGAATGGTTTCGATGCCGGTGTCCGCATGCTGTCGCAGCTCCAGCCAGTCTTTTGACATATTTCCCCCGTATACCACCGGCAGTTAGCATTCACCACCCTAATGTAGAAGTCTGGAAGATTTGTGCAACCGCCGCTTTTCGACGCTGATTTGCGCAGGTTGCCGCAAAGTTGAGCAACTGAATAGAATTTAAGGAAATAGGGTTGACGCCCAAGAGCGATTACGGTTTAATGCCGCCCGTTGCCCGGATAGCTCAGTCGGTAGAGCAGGGGATTGAAAATCCCCGTGTCCTTGGTTCGATTCCGAGTCCGGGCACCACTTCTTCTTAACCCTCGCCTTTGGCGGGGGTTTTTCGTTTCTGGCGTATGGACTCTTCATCGAACTTCGTTCGATTATTCGCCGCAAGCGGCTCACCCCTCCGGGCCAGCGCGACAAGCGCGCTGTTCAACGCCTGACGGCGTTAGTCCGAGTCCGGGCACCGCTTCTTCTTAACCCTCGCCTTTGGCGGGGGTTTTTCGTTTCTGGCGAATGGACTCTTCATCGAACTTCGTTCGATGATTCGCCGCAAGCGGCTCACCCCTTCGGGGCCAGCGCGACAAGCGCGCTGTTCAACGCCTGACGGCGTTAGTCCGAGTCCGGGCACCACTATTTAGAGAACCCAGCCTATGGCTGGGTTTTTGCTTTTGGGGCTTCCGCCTTCAAAGCGCACTCAATACTCCTTCCTTCACCATTTTTACCGCCTGCTTTAGCTGTTTAAGTTCTTCATGTAGTTCTCTCACTTCATCGTTATCTGGAATTAACACGATGCAGCCCTCGGTAATCTTAACGGTGACGCCTGTTCCTGTGACGAACCCGGCCTCTTTAAGCCATTTACCGCTTAAGTTCAGGCAAGGTGTGCTGGTATCGCCCCGATTGGGCGCATAGCCGACGGTGTAGCGGCGGTGGGTTTTGAGGGATGGTTTGGATGACGGATGAGTCTGGGTAGGGATCATAACCATAGAGGCAGCCTCCTGTAACAGGTTTTAACCCACCACCAGAGGTTCCAATCACATGGTGGCGGACTGAGCAGAGTTGGAACTACCGGCGTTACAGGCAACCGGCGCACCTTGCGGTGCCCCCGCTCAGCCCACCATTGAGATGTAGCCGAACGCACGACATAAAAAAGACGCAAAGCGCGCCATATGTCGCCTGTAACATTATCAGGGTTCCAATCCTGGCACCTGATTTTGCAGGTGCGGGCTAAAGATATCTTGATTGGCGATTAGCAGCAAGCGAGGTTCTGGAAGGCAGTTCGCAGAAATAAAAACTGCCCAAACAATAGCCTCATGAGTGAGGGAAAAACAGGCAACTCAACGTCCATCGTCCGCGTGTCCAGCAAACACCCCCACTGAAGTGAGGAAAACCGACCCTGTGGTCATACGATGGTCTTTGTCGTGGAAACACCCCCACGCATGTGGGGAAGACACCGCGAAGATAGTGCGACTTGAATAACCGCAGGAAACACCCCCACGTATGTGGGGAAGACTCGGTCACGACAAAATTTGCTGACGCTGTAAAAGAAACACCCCCACGTATGTGGGGAAGACGAGTCAAAAGTCGTCTTATAACCCATAGAGCGGGAAACACCCCCACGTATGTGGGGAAGACGAAACGCTGCTGCACGCTGAGCTTACTCGCGCGGAAACACCCCCACGTATGTGGGGAAGACTGAAGCGTTCCCGTGAGTGGGCTACTCGGTGCGGAAACACCCCCACGTATGTGGGGAAGACCCGCTGCGGGTCAGATACCCCGGCGGATTCTTGGAAACACCCCCACGTATGTGGGGAAGACCGCGTGTGCGCGCGTTTGCAGACCGGAAAAATGGAAACACCCCCACGTATGTGGGGAAGACCCCGCACCGGCACACGGGGGTAATTACCTAGCGGAAACACCCCCACGTATGTGGGGAAGACGCCACAAGCAGGAGCATCCAGCCTTATCGCTGAGAAACACCCCCACGTATGTGGGGAAGACATCGCCTCCCTGCGCGCAGAAGGGGTGGAGATGGAAACACCCCCACGTATGTGGGGAAGACATCGCCTCCCTGCGCGCAGAAGGGGTGGAGATGGAAACACCCCCACGTATGTGGGGAAGACGCAGGCGCGACTTCGACTACCTGCCAGTAGCCAGAAACACCCCCACGTATGTGGGGAAGACCCAAAAAAGACGTAGCGAGAGCGGAGGCCGAAAGAAACACCCCCACGCATGTGGGGAAGACACAGCATTACAGGTCTTTTAACTGGCGTAGATAGAAACACCCCCACGCATGTGGGGAAGACTGGGCTTTTACCTAAACCATAATATGTTACAGAGAAACACCCCCACGCATGTGGGGAAGACAGCAAGCTAATCCGACCGATACAACCGATTATAGAAACACCCCCACGCATGTGGGGAAGACGCTTCTCTGTTTTTAATCAGGCATATCACGGCAGAAACACCCCCACGCATGTGGGGAAGACTGCGGATATGTCGCAGCAGAAAACGCCGCGCCGGAAACACCCCCACGCATGTGGGGAAGACTCACCAGACTTCCATCACACGGCTTAAAGTCCAGAAACACCCCCACGCATGTGGGGAAGACGTCCTAACCTCTATAGAAGTTATATCCATATCAGAAACACCCCCACGCATGTGGGGAAGACTAGATAGTGCATCTTCCCGGTCATCCCCTTGCGGAAACACCCCCACGCATGTGGGGAAGACGAGCCAACATAAAAATAATCTTTACTAAATTTAGAAACACCCCCACGCATGTGGGGAAGACCAATCGTAGCTCTGGTCATAAGACCACTTTTGAGAAACACCCCCACGCATGTGGGGAAGACCTTCTACGCACTCACGCCCAAGGCGCTTATAAGGAAACACCCCCACGCATGTGGGGAAGACTAAGCGCAAGTCCGGTAACTGGAACCGGGTTAAGAAACACCCCCACGCATGTGGGGAAGACTTCACCACCCGGAATTACACCACCAAAACCTTTAGAAACACCCCCACGCATGTGGGGAAGACTGGACTTTTACCTAACCCATAATAAGTTATGGAGAAACACCCCCACGCATGTGGGGAAGACCCGCTGCTCCGATTGAAAACGGAGCGCTGGATAGAAACACCCCCACGCATGTGGGGAAGACATTTCATCCAGGAGAATCCGCCTCTTGATCGAGGAAACACCCCCACGCATGTGGGGAAGACGGGACGTCATAACGGGAATATATCTGAACCATAGAAACACCCCCACGCATGTGGGGAAGACGCAATCAACAGCCTTACGGAAACGCTTAAAAAAGAAACACCCCCACGCATGTGGGGAAGACTTGAAAGATCAGCTTTTGCAAGAGCTTCATTGAGAAACACCCCCACGCATGTGGGGAAGACTTTCCTGAGAGGTAAATGATTCAACTAGTTTGGGAAACACCCCCACGCATGTGGGGAAGACTCATGTATAATAATGCGAAGTTTAATAAGTCTAGAAACACCCCCACGCATGTGGGGAAGACACGATGAAGTGATGATATGAAAAATAAGGATGAGAAACACCCCCACGCATGTGGGGAAGACTCTGCGGATCCGACGAACGCATCTTACCAGTAAGAAACACCCCCACGCATGTGGGGAAGACACCAACATATTGTGAAAGAGCGACAACCAAACCACTACATCAGCCAATTACAAAGATTTCAGGGTTTCGACAATGAGCTGCAACCCACTGATAGTAATAATCGGCTTCCTCACCTCACCTTTGTAACGGATTTCGTAACCCGGCGGTTGAGGAATGCTTCTGAACAACATAAGACCCGACTCCGCTGTGGAGTGTTGCATCAAGTAATCAACAACGGTTTGTGCGACGGAATCTTTTACACCCGAAACAAATACATTCGGGCGAGGCTCCACAAACCAAAGCTTCATACGCCCACGTACCGCTGGAGGTAAGTCATTTGCGAGCACGACGAGCATGCTTCACCCCCATCAATTCATTAATATCCGCGGTGATCAGGTTCAGCAGATCTATCGCAATGACTCGCTTTCTGAACGCATCAGAGACTTTGTGTTTATCATATCGACCCGCCATGTCCCGAGAGAGCGAAAACGCCAGATCAATACAAAGCTGTTCTTTGTAAAGGTCAGCTAAATCGTACACAAACGGCAACGGGCTACCGGAATGAATAAAGCCAATATGGGGAGAATATCCCATGGTATGAACGGCGGAACACACTATGCCGTACAACGCCGCGTTGGTGGCGGTGAGCACCTGATTCGTCAAATCACTCAGTTGAAACTTGCCCGGCGTAAACTGACGCCCTTGCCAACCCACGCCATACGCTTCCGCCTTTTGCTGATACAGCGCCCGAACCCGGTTCCCTTCCATCCCCATCATGCTGT
This sequence comes from Kosakonia sp. BYX6, assembly GCF_038449125.1. Lineage (NCBI taxonomy): Bacteria > Pseudomonadati > Pseudomonadota > Gammaproteobacteria > Enterobacterales > Enterobacteriaceae > Kosakonia > Kosakonia calanthes. Next base: position 4,290,841 of record NZ_CP151800.1, read on the forward strand.
TTAAACTTTTGCCCTCCAGATCAGCATCGGGAAAACGTTTAGCAAACATAGTCCTGGCGACCTTAAGAGCAGACTCCTCGTTGCTGGCAAGCGCCATCTGCAACTTAAGGTTGCGCGTATCGGCGGTGGGAAGAAAGCCTGCCGCATAAAAAAGCAGACTATCTTCTCCCACCCAACACACCGAACAGTTAGCGGCGGTCGCCGTTTTAATGGCTTCATGAGTGACGGTAGTGCCAGGACCAAGCAGCAATGTGTTGAGGGTTGCGACAGGGATGGGCACGACATTCCCATCCGCATCAATCCACTTAACACTGCTGTCATCAATCTCTAACCGGCCTCGCTCCAGGTATAAAAACGGATATTTGTCTTTTACCTGGGGCAATGATTCACGCGTCACTTTGACAAACAGCCGCTCTCCTTTTGCCATTACTGATGCTCCAGCAGCGTTACTCGCCGATCCCGATAACGTTTTTGTCGGCCAAACTCCACAGGCACATCATTGAGAGTGATCACTTCGCCGTCACCTTCCCCTTCGATGATCGCGTAGCTGAGCAACCGTTTTTTGCTGTCCGCCAACACCTGCGCCTGTTGCCAGGCGGTGTCTGCATCCGCAAATACGCCCTGATAGATCAACTCGGTCGGCACACAGTTTTTGCGCCCCAGATACAAGTCCCAAACGGGGTTCTGCAACGCGTCAGATAACGGTTCCACTTGCGTCTGAGGCACTTCCAACACCACGGCGAAAACCGAATCTTGCAGGTAATAGCGATAGGTCATTTTAGTACCGCCGCCGACGGCTCTTTTTCCATCAGACGTTTTAGGTATCAGCAGATTTTGCCATGGGTCACTGTCATCGTAGCCACTGCCCACCATGTGGAAATCACACAGCGCAGGTTCACGAAGCTGCGGTTGACCTTTGTCATTCGTACGGGCATAAGCCCGTACTTCCATACTCAAGCTATTCATCTGTGCCAGCCATTCGACTTCGGGGCCACCGGCCCCGCGAGCACAACAAAGCAGCCCCAAAATGCCGGATCGTGTCGGGAAGTTCAGCGTGTCGCGCACACCAAATTTCGAGTCGTGCCCCCAGGCCTGCAGCGGCCCTTCAAGCCACAGGAGCAGATATTGGCTAGATTCGCTCATCGCCCTCTCCCTTACAGATGAGACTGCAGATCGGCAATCACATTGTCGATGCTGTATTCCAGATTCTCACCCCATTCATAATCCCCTTGCTTGCCAAACAGCGAGCCGGAGAGTTTCTCTTTTTTGTCGAGCCAGCATTGCAGCGCTTCTTTGCTTGGCAGCAGATAACCTTCACCTTTGCTTTTGATGGGTTGTTCGAAAGAGGCCTGCAGGCGTTGGCCTTTACGCACCAGCACGCGAGCGTAATCCCAGGGACACGCGCCAGATTGTGTGGTCTGACGCGCATCCGGCACGGCGACATACAGTGCTTTGACAAAAGCCTCTACGGCGGCTTTCAGGTCTGCGTCTTCTCCCAACGTCTGTGCCAATTGCCCCAAATCGAGGCTCACATAGCGATAATACGTAGCGGAGTTGTACTCGAGGCTGCCCATATGCGCGGACCCGCTTTCCTCTTCTGTTTTGCAGTCATCCACCGCAGTGAAGAACTCGACTTCATTGCTGACTTTATGGGTGGAAATTGCATGCGCGAACGACGCAGCCGCCTCAACATTCATATCCGGCGCCTTAGCGACCATGCGGCCAAACAGCGCGATATCCAGCGCATCAAGTGTCTTATTGACCACTTTTTTAGCGACTTTCACCAGTTCCCTGTCTTTCAGTTTCGCAGCTTCGAAGCCGTTTTCCTGGGCGTAAACCGCAAACGCTTTCGCTTCCGCCTCGCTGAGGAATAACAAAGTGTCGTCGGCAAAAAAAGCCGCCATTGTTTCGCCACAGCTGGTTGCCTGTGCTTCATTAGCGCCCAGCGCCATGCACTCGCGGGTCAACATATCCGCGATTTTTTTGCTGCGAACCCCTAAGCGAATACCGAAATCGGGCATCGCGAGGCGCACCTGGCGCTTCCAGCACTGAGACGACACGCGCGCACGCGGCACGCCGCCGATAAGGGCAGATTTAGGCGCGCCAACGTCATCACGGTTCAGGCAGGTGACAGGGAAAGATTGCAGGATATGGAACTCAATACGGGTGTTTTTAAATGTATTAGTCATAAAAATTTCCTTAAATAAATAGGGTAAACGTCAGGCAAACGGGTTGTCGATGATGGGTACGATTTGCAGCAAGCCGCAGCCAAACGCCCTTCCTTTGCCAATGCCATTTTTGAAACTGTGTTGAAACTGCTGCAGGTCGGTGACGGTGAGCTGCCCCTGAATATGCGCTTTACCCAGCGTGACCTTGCGATCAGCCTTGTCCTGAAATTGCAGCACCTCAATGGTGTCGACTTGCAGGGTTTGCGGGTCGACGTCAAACCCCCAACTTTGCGATGCGCGTTGTAAAAACCAGTGAGCGATATCAGCGCGACCTTTTACCGCCACACGTTTCCCGCTCTGTTTATCCTTGCGAACGGGGTTGACCTGCACCTTAAAGCGGTAACGCGGATGGGCCAGAAACGAAGCAGAGATCGGTCTGGTTTGCACGTTGACGGAGTAACCCTCAACCTGGTCTGCCGGTTGGCGGTCGGAAACAATCAGCACCTTGCGACCGTGAAAATCACCGCCCTGATCGGCATAGACAATGCCGCTTGGGGTGTGAGCGAGTTTTTCACTTTCGCTGCGCACATCAGGAAACAGGCTGTAAACAACGCGATGCAGCGAATAGGTATCGGTGATTTTTAACGCTTTAACAGCAGCCCGATCGAGGTGCAAGGCGCTGGCGAATAGCTCAGTCATGTGCGTTCTCCGTCGCCTTATCCTCGTCAGTGCGGCGATAGAAATCTTGCGCCCAACGCGCCCGTACCTTTTCCAGCCCGTTACCCGAGTACCATTGCAATTGATCCAGTATCTGGATGAAATTGGGTGTCTTGCCCCGGCTTGCCATCAGCGCGAGCAACGGTCGTAAAATGCGGCAGCATTCCGCAGTGCTGGTGCAGGCCAACAAACGGCGCATGCGCGCTTTTGCCTGATCAGATTTGTTGCCGTCATCGAAACAAGCGCCAATGGCGACGCCCAAAGGTAATTGACCGTTGGTTTCAGGTTTAGCCCTCGCCAGCGCAGCACCGACAATGCAATACGGCAGGCGCTGCCACGGTTTTTCCAGATCAACGCCAAACCTGGCCAGGAACTCCCAGCTTTGGTACTCGGTGGCCGGGTTATCTGCCCGTTTAAGTCGGGCGGCGAAGCCGTTGTCCTGTTTGATGCGTTCAATCACATAACTGACGAATTGTTCAGCTTTGGAACCCTTTTCGGTGCCTTCAGTCGTCGTTTTAGGGGGCTGATCCATACCGGTGTTCTCCTTAATCAGCGTGTTTAAATTTTGAGAAATTGGGGCGAGACTGCGCCCAGGCGTCCATTTGCCGGGCGCTATCTTTGGGGCATATTTGGTTAAAAACTTGTTCGGCGTAATTGGCGAAGGTTTCGCGTAATCTCTGTCGTTTTTCTCTGGCTATTTGAGTGGTATCGCAGGCATGTAATAGAGCCTGCGCCTGGCGTTCACAGAGTTGCCAAAAGATGTCTGATGCTTTTTGCGCCTGCGATGCGACGAAAGGCTGCGCCTTGCCGGAACCGGATTTGTCGATATCCGATAACTCGCGGAAATAACGCACGACCGTGCCCCAAAGCTGCTTTTGCATCGCCTCAAGTTGCGCCATTTCATGTTTAAGCTGTTCCAGAAACAAACTACCGAGCAGATGGGAGGGTAGCCATAGTTCCGACTGTACATAGTCGTCTGTACCGGAAGCATATTGTTCCCCGGCATTACTGCTGACTCGCAGCCCACCTGACCAGATAGCAAACTGTTCGGTATTGCGGGATACCCGCTTCCGGGTACGTCTCAGTTGCGGTGTGTCAAAGCCGTCGCTTTTACCTTGCTCAATAAATTGCAATAACGAGGTCAGTTCTCGCCAGGGTCGCTTGCCGGGATTGACCCATAACGCTTTTGGCTTTTTCTGCGCAAAATCCACCGAGGCAGTCGGATCGGCCTTTCCTTCCAGATAGCTCGCATGGGCAATCCCATCGGTGTAGTGGATTCCCCCCTCGGCGAGCAGGCAAAACTTGCCCATGGGAACCAGTCGGCCAATCAGTGATTCTTTCAATGCCCGGGCAATATCATCGTCTTCACCCGCAGGCATTTGCTCCCACGGTGCAACGCCCAGAGTGGGATACATCACCAGTTCAGCAATATCTTCCTGGGTGAACAGGTTCAACCAAACGCTATGAGCAACAAATTCCCCCAGCCAGAAAGAATGCAGCAAGCCCATGTGCCCTACCGCGCAACCCGCCTTTCCACTGGCGGGTTTCCCTTTATCGTTCTGTTTGCCCTGATAACCCGCGGTCAAAATAACGGAGTTATCCGTTTTCTTCCCGCTAAGACCAAATCCCATCTGAACGATGATATTGAGGGCATTCTCAGCATCATTGGCATTCTTCTGTTGCTGGGTTTCTGTCAATACGGTTGTATTGCCGGTACTCACTTCTGGCGACAATACGCCCAGCGATTTAACCGCCGCAGCCCGAATCGCCGGCATCTGCAAAAACGGTTTTTCGCCATACAGATAAAAACGGTCGTGCCATTTATCCAGATAACTCAGGCATTTATTCGCCATGCCTTGCCAGCCCATTTCCCGCCAGTCGTTGTCATCCTCTGGGGTCGCGGCAGACTGCGCGATAGCCAATAGCAATTTAGTGAGCGCAATTTTCTGCACAGGGTTACCCCCCAATGCACGTAATTTGGGATTGCTAAAAATCTCTTTCAGACTGACCAGCCCGATATCCGCGACCGGAATCCAGGGTTCATCAATCAAGTTAAAGCGGTTTTCCATTATTTATTCCTTATTGGAAATAGCCCGGAAGCCAAGGTCTTCGCGGTATTCAAGCACGTGTTTATCACCCGCCAGGCGGCCATCCAGCGTCAGCAATTCCCCCGCATCGCTGACGATGGCGACACGCAGCAGCGCCTCATCGTCTTCAGGGCGACCAAGGTAAAACACCTCATGTAGGCGGAAATTTTCCAGTTCATGTTTGGCGATTTTGGGCGGGCAATACGCGGGATTGACACGTACCAGTTGCTGGTGAAGCTTTATTGCCAGCGTGCGCCACTCGGTTTTGGTAAGCCGATGGCGACCATGAGGAAGCGTCAACGTATTGCCATTGAGTAAACGGATATGGGTCGCGCCATCTTGTGAACGCAGGCTGCGCAGCAACAACAGGTCGTGGGTGTCCTGGTCGCTATAGCGGGTTTCGGCTTTGTGCTCAGGCAACGTTTTGCCGCCTCTGGACAAGGTCAGCCTGGCCAGCGCCTGTTGGGCTTGCTCGCCCGTGCGGAAACGGCTGCCGTTTTTAAGTTCATGTAACAGGCTCGCCCATTGCCCGGTTTCAGGCCGCTCGACATAGGTCTGGTCGATCAACGGGCGAATGCCGGAGGGCAACTGGATTGACTGCATCTCCTGCCAGACCTCAAGGCTTCGGCACAATACATATTGCGAATAGACCATAGCGCTCAGGCCAAACGCCTGGCGAGGGTTTGCCAGCGCTTGCTCAAGAGTGGGAGCCAATAACCAACATTCTGCGTTGGCGCTGGCATGACGTGGCGTGTCGGCATGCCGCCAAAGACGACCCAAACGTTGCAACAACATATCCGTGGGGGCAAAGCGGCTTACCAGGAAATCCGCGTCGATATCGAGCGACTGCTCCAGCACCTGCGTACCGACCAGAATGCGCCCGCAGTGTCCACGTTCTGACCACTTTGCCCGGCCATACTGCGCGACCCAGCGCGTTTCATTTTTGTCGCGATCGTGGGGCGTAAAACGCGAATGTAACAAGCCGGTTTCGCACCCGGCCTGCGCTGCCAGGCTGGCGATGTCCAGGTAACGCTGCTGCGCCTGTGCAACGGTGTTTTCAATCCATAAAACTTGCTGGCCCTCGGCTGCTCGCATGAGAGCTTCATCCAGCGCAGATTTATCTTCGCGGCAAAAATGGAGTGCAATGGGCTTGCCATCCACGGTGGGGACTCCCACTTCCACAAGCTCCCTTTTTTCGGCTACGGCAGTAATCAATGGGTAGGCCGCGCTGGTTGTGGTTTGTTGCAACAGGGCTTCTCGCCGGGCCTGGCTTAATGTGGCGCTAAGGATAATGACGGTGCAGTTGATCTGGCGCAGAAAGGCGACAAGCTCATCGAGAATGGTGCCGGTGTAAAGGTCATACGAGTGTACTTCGTCCAGGATCACGACTTTGCCTGCGAGGCCAAACGCTCTGACGAAACCGTGCTTGACGTTCATTACCGCCATCAATGCCTGATCAATCGTGCCGACCGCAAAAGGCGCTAACAGGCCGCGTTTATTCTGGTTAAACCATGCTCCGCCCGGGCTGCCTTCCTCGCCGATTTCGGTATCCTGCAACCAGGCCCCGGAATGCAGCAGCAAGCTCTGTTGTGGGGTTTCTCCACTTGCGATTTGTTTGAGAAACGCGTTGAAACGGTCGTAAATCTTATTGGAGGTGAGTTGCGTGGGCAGCGCGAAATAAATGCCGGTCGCTTTTTCCTGCGCTAACAATTGATAAGCGGCATAGAGCGCCGCCTCGGTTTTGCCCATTCCCATCTGCGCTTCGAGAATATAAACACCTGGCCCGGACACCTGCTCGACAAAAAGCGCCTGCGGTTCACGCATCTGCATGGCGTTATTAACGGGATCAAAAACTTCAGCAAAAGAGAGACCCTGGCGAATAACCGGTTTGATAAAACCGGCATCGTTCAGGGCAGCGGTGATATTCGGCTGCCAGTTTTCATCGGGGTTTTCAAAAAACGCGCCGGAACCAATCCAATCGGCAACGGAGGTTAACCCGGCGACGACACGCGCCTGAGCGGCGGATTGAAAGGTCGGCCAGTCGGTTTGCAGGCACGCTTTCAGCGCGGCGACCAGTTTTTTGCGTTCTTCAAACCACTGAGGGCCGCCAAAGGTTTCTGCATCACCGCGTTTGTCATCAGCCGGTGGGGTAAATCCGTGATGCTGCCCGAGGATTTCGGCAACGTATTTGGGAACATTCATCTCTTCCGCGGTGGCCTGGCTGACCCCGGCATGGCCGCCCCACTGTTTCTCCAGTTCAGGAGAAACCCTTGCTAACGCCGGCATTGCCTTGTAGTCGATATCACACGCCTTGAAGATTTTCGCCACGAATGTCGGGCTAACCTTGCCGATATCATGGCTGCCCGCCACCATTTCACTCCCTACAGGGAACAGGCGAGCACGCATCGGTTCAGGGAAACGCGACATCAGGCAACGCGCGAGTTCTCCAACAATCTGGCAGTGGCTCAGAACCGAACGGCCCTCGACGATGGTGCCATCAGGAAGGCTCCGGGTTTTGGCCGGGCAATCTTCGAAACGTATAGCAGGTGTTGCATTGCCAGCTTGCGCCGGTGTAACAGGAAAGCGACCCACGATTATCGTCCTTGTTTGAGATGAATAGTTGCGAGCTTGCTACGCAGAAAAACCCCTAACAATACTGTGTAAATCATCAGGTTAACTGAGATTACCCATTCGTCATTCACGCGCTTATCAACTATCGAAAAGCCATTGTTTAATGTCATCTCGGTTTACCAGTACCAGCTGTTGCGCTTCGGCTTTTCCATCGAGATATTTCGTATTGACCTGCATCTCTTTGAGCAAATAACCAGCAAGGGCCGCGCGGGTTTCGATGCGCAGTTGGTTGTTTTCCATTTGATAGTCGTTGGCAAGAACGCTTTGTTGGGCTGGGGTTAAACGGGTATCTGGCGATAAAACTAACGTGACGGCAGTTTGCCAGGCTTCGTCCTGGATAATGGAATAGGGAGAAGGACCTTCGATTTCGGCACCATCCCGGAAGCGGCTCAGAACAAAGTCGCGAAATCCATGCGATTTTTCACAATACCCGCGGACATGGAAACGACTCCCCGCTTTGACGATGCTATGCGGGCTGATAATCCGCCCTTCATTTTCTGGGTGAGATAAAGAGACGTAATTCACTTCTACCCGCAATTGCTGGCGAATAGCTTTCATTAATGTCGCCATTACCTGGCGAGATATGTTGCGTTCGGGTAATTGAAGGCGGGTTGCGCAATTATTCTGTAAGGGTTGGGCCAGCACGAACGTGCCCGTTTCAAGCCAGATAAGAAAGTCTTCTAATCCACCGTGGAAATATTGCGGCTGTTTGTCATGCGCAAAAACATAACGTGATTTATCGGGCTTGATCAGATGCTGGGGAAACAATGCTTGATAACGAACATAATCTTTATGAATCTGCTGCCGGGTTATCTTGAATTGATTTATAAGGTCGCGGTTCCGGAGGTCATCGGTCCAATAGGCTAGCATTTCCATAAACGCTAACCGTTCGTTAGGCTGCCTGGTTTTGCTCATATATTCTCCAGAGGATATCAACACTGCATGCGGACTTATTCGCAGTGGCGTTTTTCATTATTAATATGAATAAGATTGAAATATAAATTTTAGCCAGTGATGAATGCTGCTGGCTTGAGAATAACAACATCTCACTTCGGACTCCACACAACTTAAATTGGAAATACGACCAAGACAATCAGGAAATTAAATGAAAAATTGCTTTCAGAAAAAAACAATATCATTGAAATAAATAATTAAGTTAGAGCCTATTTTTTACATCAATAAATAGACAAGAAATAAGCTTCATTGTGCGTGAGTGATACTGAGGGAAGTTTAAGGCTCCTGAGCCCTGGAGAAATAGCGTTAGCAAGAACGGTTTTCGGAAGTTCCATAGCCTATCCACGCGTCTGGATTCATCATGCCAGTTACTTTCCATTTGATTAGAACAACAAGCACAGATCATCGCTGATTACTTTTTAATGCGTAAATTCGGGCTCAAACTTTGGTTGGGAAGAAGAGGTGAAGACCGTGAAGTTTCCTATGTGGGGCCAATAGACGATCAGCTTAATGCAAACTATCAAAACGTTCTTGAAGGGTTCCCATTCAAATGACCATGTTAAACAAATCGGTAATCTCATTAATCATCCTTCTGAGTGGTTGCACACTCGGAGACAACCTGGAACATCGATATACCAAAGAAACATCAGTCCCTGCTCACGTAAGAAATAGCGATGTCTGTCTTTCCTTACCCATACAAAGCAATGAGATTGTGGTGTCAGCAATTACTTACAATGTTGAAAAACCCTTAGAACAGGTCATTTTTCCCTCTGACAAGCAACCAAAATCCGGTCTTTTTTGCATTCTGCCTGGTGAATTTAAGTTTAAAACGGGCCAGGAGTATCTCACTCAGATTGAAGTAAATATAAAAGCTCAGGGTGAGGATAAAAAATCTACACGCAAAGCCTATGTCTCAACATTCCGGGTCGGAAAAAAAGGCGACAGTTTCGATATTATTCAAACGGTTCATAAATAAAAATAACACCCGCATTCACTCTGTGCGGGTGAGTTCATCATGCCGGTATTTTGTTTCTGAATGGAGCGGGATTTCGGGTCAGGGTTAAAATCGGTTCCTCGATCTCACATCCTTCGCTCACCCCCCCAATTCCACCCGCCAATCCCCGCACACCCCACTAAACTCCTCATCGTGTGTCACCAGAATCACCGCCGCACCTGTTCTCGCCAGTTGCCTTAGCCGCAGCGCCACCAGCATCATCCCAGCGTAATCCAGCCCAGATGTCGGTTCATCGAAGATAACCACCTCGCGCTGCGCCAGCAGTGCCAGCGCCACGGCAACGCGTTGCTGCTGCCCGCCGGAAAGCGCCATCGGGTGCTGATCCAGCAGATCATTCAGCGCCATATCTTCCACAACGCTCGCCTTTCTCTTAGCACAGATCGTATAAGCGCCCATCTGCAACTCTTGCCTAACACTGGCGGCGAAAAGCTGACGATGCACATCCTGCATCACCCAAAAACCGTAGCGCAAACGCTGGCGCTGCGGATAGGGTTTGCCATCAAGCGTGATCGCCTCGCGAGTCTTTTGCAGCCCCACCAGCTTTGCGGCCAGCGTACTTTTCCCTGCGCCATTAACACCCGAGAGCACCGTGACGCAGCCGCGCGGGAAGTACAAATTTCCATGAGACGAGTGCTGATAAACAATCCCGTCGCGCCCTGCTGGCGGCGCGGTCAGGCACGCGGTTTGCGGGGTTGTTAATGCCCGTAAACCTTGTTGAATACGCTGGAAATTATCGCGCTGCCAGAACTGGCGGGCGGGCACATCTTCAATAATGCGTCCCTGTTGCAGGCGCACAACGCGGTCAACCACCTCACGCAAAAACCACAGCCGGTGTTCGGCAATGATGATAGTTATGCCCGTGCCGCGCAGGCTCTGCAGGATCTGCGCCAGCGCGTCGATGCTCAGTAAATCAAGGTTGGAAGCCGGTTCATCCAGCAGCAGAAAGGTCGGTTGATCCATCAACGCGGCGCCAATCGCGATACGCTGCAACTCCCCGCCGGAAAGCGTAAACATATTGCGCGTCAGCAAATGGTCGATGCCCAATTCAGCAGCTATTTTACTGGCGCGTGCGAGGATCTCGCCCGGCGGTTGCCCGGCGTTCTCGCTGCCAAAGGCCAGTTCCGCCAGCGGATCGGCGCAAAAAAATTGTCGCCGTGGATTCTGGTAAACCGTGCCCACCTGCCGGCCCATCTCATGCAGCTTTGCCTGCGCAGGCGTGGTGGTGTTGACGCGAACCTCGCCCGCTATCGCGCCGGGAATCACATGCGGGATGATGCCGTTCAGCAGGCGCAACAGGGTGGATTTACCGCAGCCACACTCCCCGGTAAGCAGCACGCACTGCCCGCGCGGGATCGTCAGATTAATATTATCGAGCGCGGGGCGGCCACCGGCGGGAAAGGTCACCGACACCTGGTTGAGTTCAATGCCGCCCATCACACCCCTCCGCCGTAGAAAAACAGCGCGGCCAGGCCAATGCAGGCTATAGCTGGCAGCACATCCATCGCACCCAATCGCAGGGGAAAAATGGACGACGGCACGCCGGGACTGCCGAGCCCACGGCTGATGGCGGCGGCGGATAACGCCTCGCCTGAGCGCAGCAGCGCGCCGATGAGCGGCACCAGCATGCACTCCAGTGCACGCCAGGGGTGCAGCAGAACCCCGCCGTTGCCCGGTAAACCGCGCATCCGCATCGCGCCGCGAATCGCCTGTTGCTCCTCCCATAACACCGGGAAAAAACGCAGCATCACAGCGAGCGGAATGATCACCGCGCCCGGCACATGCAAACGGTGCAAACCGGCAATCAACTGGCTGGGCGTCGTCGCGCAAATAAAGTAATAACCCATAAAACCTGCGATGAGGTAAGGCCGGGCGTACATCAATGCCGCAATCCCTGGCTTCGCGCCGGAGGGCATAAACAGCGGCAATACCTGCATGGCACTGATACAGAACGCTAATATCGCAGCGGCAAACCAACGCCGTTGCAGCCCCAGCAACAGGCAAATTACCGCCGCGCACAGCAGTTGAAAAATACCGCCTTTCCCGGTCAGCACCAGCGTATTGATCACCAGCAATGCCAGCAGGTTGATACGCACATCAATGCCTCTCTTAACCGTTTTTCTGGACAAGCCCGGCCCTCACAAAATGCTTATTGAGCATACCCAGGCCAATCACCGCGCCCAACAATCCGCTGACAAAAATCACCGCGAAGGTCCAGCACAACACCGGGCCGGAATAAAATGCGCTAAAACTTTCGGCGTACTCCGGCCCCAGTTGCTGGGTTATCTGCGCTTCGATTTGCGGGCGCATAAACAGCAGCGGCAGCAACCCGCCAATATGCCAAAGGTTGAAAATACCGTAGCCCAGCGCCATCAACGCGCGGCGTTGGTGTTTCTTCGCCGCGCGACAGATAACGTCTGCAAGCCCGCCGGCCAACAGCGCCGAAACCAGCGTCAGCACATAATCCCCGGCCAGTACCATCACCGCCGCCAACACTAACGCCATCAGGCAGATCAGGCCTTTTTGTTCCACCCGCGCCAGGTAGAGCATAAAAGGGATGCCGACAACAATGCCGGAGAGCGATTTGGTTACCGGGATCAGGAAGGGTGAGAACACCGTCAGCATGTTCACCGCCATATCGATGACGATAATGATCACCGAAAAAATGCCGAGCACGATCAGCTCCTGGGGTCGAAAATTCATCGCAAAATCCTTTTGTTATGCGCTGTCTTCAATGGGGCAGCAGCTCTCGTAAATAGTGCGGCAAAGAGAGATCGGGCGCGGCCAGGTAGAAATGCCCGCCCAACAAGACTCTTGAGCGAAACACGCAGCGGCTCGCTTGCCGCCAACGCGCAACCGCAGCGGTATCGATCTCCCGATCGTCCTCGCCGTACACCACGGTGAGATCCGCCACCGTCCCCGGCTCGACGCGGTAAGTCTCCAGCAGCCAGTAATCATTGCGCACCGCCGGTAAAAACAGTTGGCACAGCTCGGGGTTCTCCCACAGGGCGCGGTTCGCCGGGTTCTGGCGGTTGATGTCAGCAATCAGCGCGGCGTCATCCTCCAGGTACAAATGGGTGTTGGGCGGGCAATCCGGCGGGTTCTGCCCGGAAACCACCGTCATCAGCGGGCGCTGAGGCGTCATCTGCTCCAGGCAGCGCGCGGTTTCCCAGGCGACCCAGGCACCCATCGAATGTCCGATGAGCAGCGCGGGCGCAGCGTTGTCGAGCAAGGAATCCAGCTCGCAGGCGCACGCTAATGCCAGCGCTTGCAATGTCGCGGGCGTTGCGTCACCTAAGCGAGCATCGCGCCCCGGATAGGTCACGCCCCAAAACTGGTAACGGGTTAACGCGCCCGCCCAGTGCGCATAGAACCGGGGGCTGCCCCCCGCATGGGGAAAAACCACCACGGCTGGCGCGGCGCGATGGGCCAGGCTGGCGCCCCTACTCAGTGGCACGATAGCGTTCATCGTTCCTCCTCCCTGTCGCTAAGCCCAAGGAAATTGCCGACCGCCATTGGCGCTGCCAGGCGGCATTGTTGCGGGTGCCCGGCACGCGCGCACATCGCCTGCCAGAGTTGCAAAACCGCAAGTTGCCGTTGCTGGCGCGCGCCGTCGCTAGACTCGGCGGCCATAAAGCGGTGTAGCGTCGCACGAATCGCCGAAGCCATATCGCGCTGTAAAGCCGTATGCGCAAGCGGGCTGGTCAGAATCGGCGGATCGTCCGTCTCGCCAGAAGGCGGCAGCCGCCGCTCCCAGATAACCGGGCCAAACGGCGAGTGCAGCGTCAGTTCGCCTTCATCGCTCAGTAAGGTGATGTGCATCAGCGGCTGGGCATTGTCATCGGGCGAAATGGCATCGAAGCGGTTCATCAACACGATATCGACCGCCACGTCGTGCCAGCGGCTGCCCATCAAGATTTTCTCGCCAGCCGCCATTGGCGTGGCCGAAATGGACGACGATGGCGCGCCGAGTACCTCGGATAACACCATCAGCGCGCAATGCAGCGTTTGTACCGACACGCGCATCTCCACCGAACGCAGCGGGCTGATCAGCGATAAGCGCCCGGCGGCACGAATAAAACGCCGCACGCTCGGCATCTGGTCATAAAACGGCGTGACGTCAAAACGCACGCCCTGCTGCTGCGCCGTTTTAAGCGTGTTCACCAGTTCATGTGGGTGCACCGGCAGCTCCTGCAATACCGGAACCCCGGCTTGCAACAGGCGACGGGCAATGTCATCCCCTTCCCCGCCAACAATCGCGGAGCGCACCGCCACCACCGCGCACGCCGGGCGCGCCTGCTCCAGCGCCTGTTGCAGGTCAGCAAAATAGTCACAGGCCAGCACTTTGGCTAACTGGCGTCCTCGCTCCCCGCCCCGGCCAATAATCGCCCTTAACCCCGCGCCGTGTAAGGCGCGGGCATAGTGTGCGCCAAACGTCGCGCCCACCACCCAAATCCCTTGTGAAAAGGTCATAACTCACCCTCCTCGCAGGCCTGGTGGTTTTGCCAGAGGATTTGCACCCCCGGCGGCGGCTGGTGCTGCCAGTGCGACCAGATCGCCAGCGACTGCGAACGCCGGGAAAACCAGTCCGCGCCGGTGCATTCAGCGCGGGCAGTGATCATCGTCCACGCCGCCACTTCCCCGGTAAGCCGGTAGCTGTCGGCGCAGGTCAGTTGCGTGCCCTGCCCCTCGGCTTGCACGCTCAGACAAAACCAGGGCGGCTTCTCGGCGAGCGCATCCGCGACCTGCTGGGCGGCAGAGTTGGGTATCTGCCCCGAGGCCATGATCTCATTGAGCAGATGGGTGATGGGCGCAGAGTCTGTGACGTTGAAACTGCGCAGCGCCTGCAACGACAAGTCGCTTGCCGCGCAGGCGGCTTCTTCATCGAGATAAGGATGCACGCACGCCGACGCGGGGAAACCCGCGGGGGTTGGCGGCACATCCGCTACCCGGCGCAGCGCGCCCTGTTGCACACACATGCCAGGGTAACCGGTACGGTTGTTCACTGCTTGCAGGTACTCCGCCAGCCCGGCGGGCGTGAGCGGTTGCAGGCCGCCGGTAAAGGTCTCCACGCGCAATAAGTCAGGGCGGATGAAGCGAGCCGCCAGCGCACGGATCGCCACACCGATTAACCCAGGCTGCACGCCCGCGCCAAACGTGCCCGACCAGCCCGCGTCCGCCAGCGGTTGATGCCAGCGCTGAACGGCTGCGGCATCGCCGCCGGGTTCAACAAAAACGCCAGGCGTGGCGCAGTGGGTTAACAGTTGCGTGAGCACCGGGTCGGTCAGCGCAAATGAAGGGCCAGCGCACTGAATGAAACGCCGGCAGGCAAAAACCGCCATCGGCCAGGGCATCGGCGCCAACACATCCAGCTCTACAAAGCGCAGGCGCTCACAGGGCAAATGGGCTAAGCGGCGCTGTAACACGTTGAGATCGCGCCCGATAGCCAGCACGCGCTCGCCGTGGTGCAATAATGCCTCGACACAGGCTGTGCCGACCGTTCCGCCCGCGCCGAAAACAGCAATCACGCCGTTCATGCCCATACCTCGCTCAGCAGAGCGGCGACAGACTCCGCGCCCGCCGCCTGCAAGCAATCAAAGTGGTTACCGGCAATATCGCGGATGGTCAGTTTTCCCAGGCAGTAGTGTTGCCAGAACTGCGTCATGTCGTCGCGCAGAGTGGGTAAAAACGGGATCTCGCCGCGCTGGCGCAGAAACGTTACGTCGCCGACATACCCCAGACGGGAAAACGCGCCGACGGCGCGCAGGCTGGCGACATACAACGCGCGCAGCGTCTGCAAGCTGGCAATATCTAACGGGCCATTGCTTGCCAGCAGCGCCAGCCGCTGCTGGCTGTCGGGCGGGGCATTTTTTATGATGGCGTCAATCCGTGGGAAATCAGCAGCCAGCCCGGCAATACAGCCCTGCGCAATACAGCCGTGATGGGTTTCCCGGGCGCGTTTTATCAGCGCGCCCAAATCCTGTTCCGGGAAATCCAGCCCGATATCGGCGGCCGATCGGTTAAGCAAGCGCGCCAGTGAGTAATCCAGCAGCAGATCGTCTTCGACGATAAACGGAATGCGGTAAGCGCTGGTCACGATAAGCTGTTTGACCTCAATGCCGGAGGCCATCAGCTTTTCCGCCATCACAGCGGCAATCAGCCCGCCCATGCAATAACCAAACAGATAAACCCGGCGAATCCCTTGCGCCCGCAGCGCTTGTACATAACGTTCCGCCAGCGTTTCAAACAGCATTTTGGCGGGCAGCGTCAGATAGTTGTCGCCGGGAGTCCTGCTGATGCCCAGCACCGTTGGGCGTTCGTTTTGCGTGGCGAGCGCCGTCACCAGCGCGCGGTAAGGCTCCAGCCCGCCAGAACCGTCATGCACCAGGCAAAGCGCCTCGCCCGCGCGGTGTTTAGCACAGGCCGGCAAAAGGACATGAACCGGTGAAACCTCATTCACCACGGCGGGCAACATCCGCCTGTGCTGCCAGGCTACGCGGGCGCAATTTTCCAGTGTCGGGTCGGCGACAATCTGGCGCAGCAGGTCATCCCAGGCGATGTTTTCCGCGCCGGGAATGGTGCGCCGCAGTTTGCCGACGCACTTCGCCAGCAGCAAGGAGTCGCCGCCGACATCAAAAAAACCGCAAGTTGGTGTGAGCGCATCGGCGTTATCCAGCCCCAATACCTCGGCCCACACATTTGCGACCGCACGCTGACACGCCGTCAGCGGTTCTGCGTTTTTGGGCGCAGCGGTTTGGGGAGCGGGGATTTGCCGCGCTAATGCCTGCCTGTCGACTTTGCCATTGGCGGTTAACGGTAGCGCATCCAGGATCAACAAGCGGTCGGGCACCATATACCCAGGTAAGTGTTGGCGCAGCAACGCCGTCAATTCATCCACGTCCAGCCGAGCGTGTTCCGCGGCGGAACAGGCCCAAATGACTGACTGATGGATCATCGCTATCGCACGTTCCGCCGGGTCGGCAGAATCCGCGTTATCGGGGAACATCACATAATGGCGAAACGGCGAGGCATCCAGCGCTCGTCGCCAGTTCTCACGGCAGTAAAACGCTTCACCGTTCACAGCACGTTCATCCGTAAAGCCCGTTAGCCCCTCTTTGAACTCCATGGTCATCATCAGCGGCGCATTGGGGCGCGTGGCGTCAATCACTGCCAAATCCCCGCCGGGTGCCAGTAAACCATGAAGCTGATTGAGCGCCTGCGGGATATGCCGCGCGTTATGCAACACATTGGCGCAGATGACCACATCCCAAGCGGCAAGCGGCACGCCTTGTTCGGTAAACGCGCGGTTGAGGTCAACAATGCGGGGGGTGATTTCCGGCCACTGAATAAGCGCGTCGTCGAGAAAAAAGCGGGAAACGTCGGTAAAAAGATACTCAAACTCCAGTTCCGGCATCTGCCGTAGCCGCTCAATTACCGGTGCGGTAGTGCCGCCGACGCCCGCGCCGATTTCGATAATGCGCAGCGGGCGTTGCGCGTCGATGGCACGCCGGGCGTGTGCTGAGATGCCCGCCACAATCAACTGGTTCAGATAGCGGTTAATGAAATTTTCGCCGTAGGACGCCCGTGCCACCGCCATGCTGCCTTGCGGGAAGAGTAACGCCAGCGGATCAACCTCGCCGCGCACCACGGCTTCCAGTTGTTGCAGGCACTGTTCGACATACGCCATTTGCGGGTCGCCATAGTCGATTTCCCGCGCGAGTTGGCGCGCCTGCTGCCAAAGGCGTTGCGCCGTTTCCAGGGACACCGTTTCACCGGCAAGCCGCGCGGGGCTGTCACTGAGCAGGCGATCCCAGCGCACCATCAGCGCAAGGTGCTCCGGCTTCACGCTGACCTTACGTTGGCGAATGTCCTGCATCGCCACCCGCGCGGCCAACTCCATGGTGTCGATGAGCTGCGTAAAACGCGCGGCATCCAGCGTCGATAAAATTTGCTGGTGCCGCTGTGTGATGGCCGCCATCGCACCGTTATCCATGGGCGCGGGGCCATCGCGCAGGCTGGCAGGCGTGATCGCGGCAACCAGTTGCTGGTTTGGCGTCATCAATACCGCCGCGTCATTCACTTCAGGGCGCGCGCGTAAGAGCGCGGCGATGTCGCCCGGTTCGATCCGGTGCCCGTGGCGCTTTATCTGATCGTCCTTGCGGCCTAAAAATTCAATTTCGCCATTGTCGAGATAACGCCCGACATCGCCGGTGAGAAACGCGGGCTGGCCGCTGTCCGCCAGCGTGATAAACGCCGACGCGTCAGCACCCAAATACCCCGCACTGACCGCCGGGCCGATGATCACGATCTCACCAATTTGCCCGCCAACCACCTCTTCGTGGTCGCTGTTGAGCACTTTCATGGCCTGCCCGGGAAGCGCGCGGCCATACGGAATTGAACAACGGTAGCGACGACCGGGTTCGGCTTCGTGAAAGTTGGACCAAATCGACGCTTCCGTCGCGCCGCCCAGCGCGATAAAGCGGCAATCCGGCAGCCATTCACGCAATTGTTCAGGTTGCGAGACCGGTATCCAGTCGCCGGAAACCAGCGCGGCTCGCAACGTGCAAGGCGAATGCTCTGCGTTTTCCAACAGCAGTTGCAACTGCGCGGGCACTGAGTTCCAGATTGTCACGCGATGCTGCGCGATATCCTGCGTCCAGGATTCCGGGTCTGCGCTGGTTCCGGCTTTGGGAATCACCAGCGCACCACCGGCATTGAGCACGCCAAAAACGTTGAAAATCGCCAGATCGAAAGACGGGCGCGACACCGCCAGCACCCGGTCATCCTCCTGCAACGCCAGCAGGGTTTGCAGCGCGGCCAATGTGGTCAGCGCCTGGCGATGCGTAATCGGCACCCCTTTCGGCGTGCCGGTCGAACCGGAGGTGAAAATAATATAGGCCACGTCATCCGCCGACATCGGGTACGTGTTGCAGGGCGGTTCACCCGCAAACTCAGGCGACGTGGGCGTCAGCCAAAACTGACGCTGGTTTGGGTTGCTGCGTTTGAGCGTCGTTAAGATGGCCTGCTGGCGCGCCTGTGGCCAACCGGGATCGACAGGCACAAACGCCGCGCCTGCCAGCAATGCGCCGATTTGCGCGGCGACCTGCTCAGCGCCGGGTTCAAAAACCACCAGCACGGCATCACCGGGCTGGCAGCCTTCCGCACACAGCCAATCGCGCCAGTGGCGGGCGCACTGAATGAGTTGCCCGCGCGTCAATGTGGTTTGACCGTGGATCAAGGCCACTTTTTGCGGTTCATCCACTGCCAGGCGACAGAATGCCGCGATCAGACTCGCTTCTGTGTCGATATCCATAGCAGGGATGGGCAGCGTTTTGCGCGGCAAAGGCGGCTGCAACCAGCATTCGGCATTTGCAGACAAAGCGTGAATCGCCGCGCAAAAATCGGCAAACGCGGCGTCCAGCACCGCTTCAGGATATCCGCCGACTCTGGCGTCCCAGACAATGGACATCCCGCCTTGCGCATCGGCAAGCTGGATATCCAGCAGCACCTGCGGCGTGCGGCTTAAACCTTGTTCAACGCAGTTTTGAAAAAGCGCGTTTTCATCGCTTCCGGCGCCCAGTGTGGAGGTCAACACAACCGGCGTGTCGTTGCGGTGCGTTAACATGCGCAGCACTTCCACGCCCGACACGTCGCGGTGATCCAGCCCGTCAAAAAGCTGCTGCTGAATGTCTGAAGCCGCGTCCACCACGTTTTTTTCACCGCGGCAGTCCAGCGCAATCAGCAATGTCGAGGTGAAATCACCGACGATGCGCATTACATCGTCCACCAGCGGGTGGCGGTCTAACACCGTCAGCGTAATGCGTGACTGCGGCTGATCGCCGTAACGACGGGCCAGCCTGCCCAGCACCGCCAGCGCCACCGATGTTGGCGTGACTGCATGTTGGCGGGCAAACGCCAGAAAGGCCTGCCAGGCGGGCTTTTCAAGCCGATGGCAGCGGCGGCAATAACGAACCTCGTCGGCTGAAACCGGCTGTGGATCGCCAAAATGCATCGCTGCCGGGAACGATTCCATTTTTTGCCGCCAAAACGCCTGCGCGCGCTGGTAAGCCTGCTGTCCGGCGGGAGTTTCACGCATACGCGCCAGGTGCAATACATAATCGCGAAACGACAGCGAAGGCGGCGCTAGCGCGAATTCGGGTTCGATCAGCGCACGGGCAAAATCCGCAAGAATGACGCCGATGCCGATAAAATCGGCGATCAGCAAATCAACCGACAGATGCAAAGTTGCCCGCTGGCCCGTGGTGACAATATGCGCCGCCAGCAGCGGCGGGGTGTGCGGCGCGTAATGGCGGTGTTTTAAGCGCGTGCGGATTTCGTCTTGCACGTGGGTAAAGGCGAGCGGCGTTTCGCAAACCGAAACATCAAGCGGCACAGCGACTCCAGCGTCGATTTGCTGCCAGCCCTCGGTGGAAAACCGCGCCTGCAACATGGCATGGCACGCCGCCATGCGCTGCCAGGCGTGTTGAAAATCCACCGCTGACCAGCGTTCGGGCGTTGAAATCTCCAGCTCGGCGTAGCCATGACAGCCGGTTTCCCCCGCTTCCCAGGCCGAGGTGCGCCCCAGCAAATACGCCGCCTGCACGTCGGTGAGCGGGAACGGTTCATGGCGTTGTTCAGGGTGATGCTGAACGCCATTTTGCTGGCGCAAAGCGGCCAGGATGGCCTCTTTTTGTTCGCTTACTTGCTGGCGCAAGGCGTCGGTAAACACCCCTTCCGGCGCGCGAAAACGCAGCTTTCCGCCGCTTTCCCACAGCACGATATTGCGCTGCTGTAACTCTTCAAGAAACGTACTCATAGCGTTCCCTCTTCATCATTCGACCGGCTTTCGATAAGCAGCGCCACCTGGGCGCAAAAATCACTCAGCCGGGGATACGCCAGCAACAGACGTAACGAGATGCGCGCGTCGATGGCCTCCTGTAGCGCACGGATGCAGCGCGTGGCCTGCAACGAATCGCCACCCGCCTGGAAGAAATTTTCCGGCACCAGGGGCGCGTCAGCGGGTAAATGTTGACGCCAGATCGGCGCAATCTGCGCAGGTAAACCAGTGAGTTCCACCTGCCCGACCCACTCCTCAAGACGACGAACCACACCCGCCGCAAGCGCGTTGACCCGATCGCTTGCGAGCAATTCGCGCACGTAATCCACGGTGATATGCAGCCCGCGCGCATCGTCATGCACCTGAAAATCCATCGTCACCTGCGGGGTTTGCGAGCGCGCGTAAGTCAACGTACCGAAGCCAAAATCATCGGAACGGGCGGCGCTGGCACCCAACCCTAACCCGCTGGTGAACACCACCGGGAACAGCCCCGCGATCGGTTCCCCCTGCTGGCGAACAATGTCGCGCGCCACGCGCAACGTGCTGACCTGCTCCGGCGTTTCGTGCAGGGTGAGGATTCCCAGATAGGCAACGCGCGCCAGCGCGGCGAGTTGCTGGCGGCGCGATGGCGCATCGGTTGCCCGCGGGCCAGGTTCAAAGGCCACCAGCCCAAGATGGGTAAAATCGCCGACCATCGTCGCAGCACCCGGCAAAGCCGGGTCGCGCTCAAAGGTCGTGACATTCAGGCTGAATGCCGTTTCCTCCGACCATTCTGCGATTTCAAGCGCGTAGGCCGCGAGCAGCACGGCAGCAGGCGTGATGCGCAATTGCGCGGCTCGCTGGCGAACCGCCTGCCACACGGGTTCGTCGACATCACAGGCGCTGCGGGCAAAGTGCGGTTGGCTGACCGTTTCCAGCGCGGTGAGATAAGGAAGGCGCGGCGCGGGCGGCATCGCGTTCACCGCTACGGTTTGCGCGGGTTCGCAACAGCGGTTGCGGTACTGCGCATAGGTCGTGGCAGAAAGCGGCGCAACGGGTTTGCCCTGGTACAGCGCGCCCAGTTCGCGCAGCACCAGAAACATGGATGTGCCATCAAGCATCAGGTTGTCCATGCCGATGCCGATCGTTTTCCCGTCGGGAGAAATCCGCACGCGCAGCGGGAAATCTTGCTCGGGATCAGGAGCTTCCGTTTCGGTGAGCAAACGCAGGTTATCGCTCACCGCCATCACCTCATCGACCTGTGCACTCACTCGCCCGGACGGCACGCCGTCTTGCCAGACGATGCGCGAGCGTAATGCGTCATGACGGGCAATGACCTGGCTGACGGCGTGTTGCCAGCGCACGGTGTCAATGCCCTCCGGCATAGAGAACTCAAAATAGCAGTGCGAGGCAACGCCACCGAGTAACTGCTCCGGGGCGCGCCCGGCCAGGTAGGCTTTTTGCAACGCGGTTAAGGGAAAGTTTTCGCTCTGCGCGACAGCGCTGGCGGGCGGCGCTGAATCCGCGCCCCGCTGCGCCACGACCCGCTCGACAAAGCTTGCGAAGGTGGAATGGTTAAACAAATCCGCCAGCCGCACCGAGGCATATCCCTGTTGGCGCAACGTGGTGACAATTTGAGTGGCACGCAGCGAATCGCCGCCCAGCGCGAAAAAGTCTGCCGAGTGCGGCAGCGGCGATGTTAACGCCAGCACGTTTTCCCAGCAGCGGGCAATATCGGCCTGCGCGCGGGCGCGTTCGGCGTCCGACACCGGCGAAGGCGGCGCGGCCACCGGCAAATCGGCGTTGAGCCAGGCTTTGATCCACACCAGGTTCGCCGCCAAAGGATGCATGTGGTCGAGCGTCGCGCCCTGCTGTTGCAGGCGTTGCGCCCAGGCGGACGCCGATAACAGCGGCGACTGGCCGCCATCGACTAAGGTGGGATCGAGTATCGCGGAGACCAGCGAGGCGGCATCCGGCTCGGTCACTTCCAGCACATACAGGCGCACCGGTTTCGCCGCGCGAATTGTCCCTAAGTGAGCGAGCAATTCATCATCGCGGTGTAACGACGCCGGGGCGATAACCACATCTGGCGCGACGCGCGCAATGGGCGATGCATCGCGCTGCGCCAGCGCATTCAGTACGTCGTTACGTTCGTACTCATCAATAATCAGTGCCAATGCGTTGGCAGCCGCCGCCTGCGCTAATGCCTGGCTGAATACACCGCTGCCGGCTCCCAAAATCAGTACCCGTAGAGCAGGTTCCTGACGGGAAAAGTCCGCGCGAAGCTCGGCGACCAGGTTTTCGAAAAACGGGATTTGTTGCAATGAAGCCAGTAGCAAACGCTCCGGGGCAAGCTGCGGATGGCGCAGCAGATCGCTGCGCGGGCGTTCGCCATTCACACACGCGGCGAGAAACTTTCCTGGTTCCTGCCATGCAGAGTCGTCCTCGGCGACCGTCCACGTTTTCCAGGCGTCGATGACCGGCGCCAGAACCTCAGGCACATTGCCGACAAACGTCAGCGCGGCGGCTATCGCCCGCTCGGCTATTTGATCACTCGCCGCCAGTTGCGCCACGAACCGGGCATGCGCGGCTTTCAATAGCGCCTCATCCAGGCACCCGGCAGCGTAATCCCAGCGAATTTCTAGCCCTTCGCCATCAGGTTGCACCTGGCAGTCGATCAGTACACCTGGCGTGCGGGTGTGCGTCCATTCAATGCCCGTTTCCCATTGGTACAACGCCTCGACTTCCGGCATGCCAGCCATGCTGGTAAAGACAAAGGGATACGCCGCCCGCCCCTGCGCGGCGATATAGCGATCGTCCGGCGTGTGCCCTGCAACGGCATCCGCCAGCGCATGGGCGGTGTCCGCAGGCGTATCGCCTTTTGCACAGCAGCACAGGCGCAACTGGGTAAATTGCCCTAACGCCTGCGAAGCGTGCGCCGGACGCCAGCAAACCGGCACCACAATCACCATTTGCGGGCTATCGCTTAGGGCGATCATCGCTTCGCTATAGGCATGCAAAACCAATGCTGAGAGCGTCACGCGAGCCGTTTGCGCGCGCGCTTCAAGCTGGCGGCGCGATGCGCTATCAAGGTGATACGTGAGCGACCGCGTCCGGCTGTTGGTCGGCATCACTTTTACGCAGGACAGACGCGGTGGCTGCCAGTCCTCTGGCTGCCATTTCGCCAGCAGCGGTTGCGCCGTCGACTGCGCGTTGACATAACGCACAAACGGCGCGATATGGCGCTCCAGTGGGAAGCAGGAACGCGCGTTTGTCACCCGTTCAACCAGCGCCAGCGTGATGCGAATCAGGCTCAGCGCGTCCAGCCCTAAGTAATTGAACATTAAGCCAATGCGTGTCGGCTGCCCGGCCACGGTGACCAGCATCAACGCCGGTTGCTGCCGGGCATCCAGCGGCGTTTGCGCGAGGAAATCTTCCAGCGATTGCGTTTCAGGCAGCGTGATGACCGGCGCGGGTTTGGCGTTCATCACCAGTTGCTGCGTTTCCGTGCGCACCAGCCGCAGTGCGGCGGTTTCACGGATTAGCGCATCAAGCGCCTGCTGCCAGTGCGCCAGCGGATTCGCCTCGGGGCTACGAATAATCACCGAGAAAACCGTGTCACAGCGGCTGACGCCCGCAATGCCGTCCGCGCCCAGCGCATACGCGCGTTGCAGTGAGGTCAGCGGGAAAGGCTGGCCTGGCTGTTCCTCGTCGAGAAGCGTTTCGCAAGGCGGCAACGCCCCTCGCTGGCAACGGCGGGCAAACATCTCTAAGGTGTTGGCGGCAAACAATTCGCCCACCGCAACCTGCACGCCCTGCGTCTGCAATAAGGCGCATACGCGCGTGGCCGCCAGGCTGTCGCCACCGAGCGCGAAGAAGTTATCGGCAACGCTGACCGAATCCCGTTGCAGCACCTGGCACCAGCAGTGCTGACAGGCGGTAAACAGCGGCGACGGCACGTTGTTCGCGGTGGGCTGGCGCGCGGGTTCGTCGCTTTCCAGTTCGCTCACGGCCCACGCACGATCGATTTTGCCATTGCGATTGAGCACAAGCTGGCTGCGCAGCAGGAAACGCGCCGGGATCATGTAGTGCGGTAACTGGCGGGCTAACTGCTGCTGGAGCTGCTCGGGGGTCAGTTCACAGTGCCCGCACACCACCGCGCCCAGCGCACGGCGCTGGCAAATCGGCACCACCACCGCGTTTTCAATACCTGGAAGGTTTTTCAGGGTTTGTTCGACTTCGCCGCATTCCACGCGATGCCCCTGAATTTTGACCTGTGTATCCCGCCGCCCGACAAAAAAGAGCAACCCTTCGCGCCAGTAACCCAGATCGCCGGTGCGATACCAGCGGCAATCATCAACAACAAACGCATCGGCGGTGCGCTGCGCATCGCCCAGGTAGCCCTGCGCTAAGCCTTCGCCACCGATCCACAACTCACCCGTGACGCCATCGGGACAATCGACAAATTGCCCGCTTTCGTCTTCACGCACCACGCGATACTGCTGGCCGCTGAGCGGCAAACCGTAGGGGATGGAAGGCCAGTGCGGCTGAATATCTTCTGGCGCGTTGAGCACAAACACATTAGACCAGATGGCGGTTTCGGTACTGCCGCCCATCGCCACCAACGTGGATTGCGGTGAACAGGTTTTCAAGCGGGCAAACAGCGCAGGGGCGATCCAGTCGCCGGAGCACAGCCAGGCGCGAATGGAGGGTAAATCATCCTGCGCGGCAGCCAGCATTTCGGCCAATGCGGGAACGGAATTCCATAACGTGACCTGATGGGATTTGACCAGGCTTGCCCAGCGAAACGCATCGCGCCGCTCATTTTCATTGATGGTAACAATGCAACCGCCACGGCTGAGCGGCCCGAAAATGTCGTACACGCTGAGGTCGAAATCCAATGAGGAGACCGCCAGCAGTACATCGTTTGACGTGACGTTATGGCGGGTGTTCACATCAACAATGGTGTTGTTCGCCGCGCGATGGCTCATCGCCACCCCTTTTGGCTCGCCCGTTGAACCCGAGGTAAAAATCACATACGCCAGCGCGTCCGGGTTTTCCTCGCCGATGCGCAGCGTGCTTAACGGCGTTTGCCGCGCCAGATCGGCAAAATCACTGGCGGTCAGCAAATAGCGCATCGCCGAACGTTTGCGGATTTTCGCCAGCCGATCGGCGGGCATATCTAAACCCACCGGAAGATACGCGCAGCCGGCATACAGCGTGGCTAACACGGCGACGATTTGCGACGGCCCTTTCGGCAAGCGGATACCGACAATATTGCCAGGTTCGGTGTGTTCAACCAGATGTGCCGCCAGGCGCAGCGCCAGTTGATCCAACTCGCTGTAACGCCATTGCTGCGCCATGTGTCTCGCCAGCGGATCGATATGTTCAGGAGATAAATTTTCATCGGCAGGAAACCCCACCAGCGCAATTGCCTGCGGCTGCGTTTTTACCTGCTGGCGAAACGCGCTAAACAGCATGGCCGGCGGGCTGGCAGCAGGCGTGGCATTCACCTCGCGGCGCCATGTGCGGGTGGCTTCTGGCAGCGCGCGTTCCACATTACGCCCGGCGATCACGTCATCGAGCGATTCGGTAAGCAATTCGAAAACGGCACGTTCCACATCCTGCGCAATCGCCGCGCGGCGAACGTCAAATGCTACCTCAATGTGTTGCTCATCAAGCTGGAACACCTGGCAGTCGATCACCGCTTGCGGCGTTTGCCCCCACATTCCCGGTTGCCCGAACGTTTCTAATGCTCGCGACGTAAACACCGGCTGCTGTGCGGCATAGGTGAAAATGTAGGGAGAAATTCCGGGATGCGGGTGATCGGCATCCGCCAGCGCGCCGCGTAACTCGCTTTCGCTTTCAAGCCCGCGCAGTAAGCGGTAGCGCAGATCGTCTTGCGTGTCGCGCACTAACGCTTCCAGCGACGCCGCGTTTCTGGCGCGATGCACAAAGGTGACCGTACGTTCTGCCAGCAGCATTTCAGTGCCGGTTATCGAGGCGTTGGTCACCGTGACAATAAAATCGGGCGCTGCGCTGCACAGCCGTAAAGCGCGGCTAAACAGCGCCAAAACCAGTGCCGCCGGCGCGACACCCACCCGCGCCGCGCCTTTGCGAAGTTTTGCCCATTGTTCGGCGCTATAAAGCCGAGATCGTCTTTCGAACAGCGGATCAACAACGGGTTTGAAGGTGGTAAATGGCAGGTCGGGCGGCGGGGGAAGGGTTTCCATGCGCCCTTGCGCGAGCTTCGCCAGTTTGCTCTGGTTTTGCTGCTGTTTGCGCGCGATGCGTGCGTGATTGGCAGTAAGTTGCTGATGAAGGTGTTCGGCAGAAAGGAGAAGCGGTGACAGCGCTTCGCCGTGATAGCTTTGTGCAAGATGCTCCATTAACGCGCGAAGCCCGGGTAAATCCACCACCGCCAGCGAAATGGCGATATGCAGCGTCGTTCCCCCTTCGTGCCACTGCGTTAACGCCACCTCCCACAACCGACCCGCGCTTAAATCGACGGCCTGCGAAAACATCTGTTCTCTCACCGTGGATTCATGTTCTGCGGCGTGGGCGCGATGCCGTTGGTAGACCGTGAGTTCCGGTACGCTCACCTCGCGTTGTACCAGGTGCTCGGCATCTTCAAAAAACGCGCGCAATGCCGGGAAACACGCGACCTGCTCCAATGCCCGCCGCAGTTTCTGCTCATCAATCGTTTTACCGCTAAACGTCAGATAGGCGACGCACTCCACGCCGCCTAGCGGTAAATCTGGCTGCCGTCCAACAAAATAGGCGCGTTGGATTCGGGTGGTTAGGGATCGTTCCCAATTCGCTATGCAATTCCGTTTTGACACAGGTATTCCTCCTCATGAGAACCTGCTGCGTATTTTCCTCGCATCTGGGTTGTACTCCTGACCCAGCGGTGATAATAGTAATCATTATCAATAAATTTTAGCAAGCGCTAAGGGGATTTGACTGAGGGTGCGGTGAAATAGCGTTATCTGGATCGGTTTTTTTAAAGGAGAAGGACAAAAATGGAATTTAACATCTGGCCGGCAATCGGCTGGAGCTTGTTGGCGACCGCGCAACCGGGCTTCGCGGCAAGCGAAAAAGAAGACGACATCATTGTCGAGGGCACGGTGAACGCACGGTTTGTGCCGGAATCGAACCGTTCTCTCCCGTTTACCGTTAACCATTACGACGCGCTGGCGCTGGAGCAGGCGCAGATCAAAGACGCGCAAAGTCTGTTATGGCAAACGCCGGGCGTGGCGCTGAATACCGACGGGCAAAACCCGGAATCGTCGATCAAGATCCGCGGCGTTGGCTCCATCAACCAGGTCAGCAACGACGATACGTCTGTCGTCACCATGCTTAACGGTGTTTACATCCCACAGGGCAATATCACCAACCGCCTGCTGGATATCGAGCAGGTCGATATTCTGAAAGGCCCGCAAGGCACGCTGTTCGGTAGCAACAGCGAAGCGGGTGTCATCAACATCATTTCAAATAAGCCAACGGAGAGGTTTGAAGGCCATATTGGCGGGGAATGGGGAACGCGCAGCCATGCTTTCGGCGAAATGGTGGTGAACGTGCCGCTGATCGACACACTCAGTAGCCGCCTGGCGCTGCAATATGATCAACAAGACGCGGCGCTTAACAACCAGCAAGATGGCAATAAACCGCTTACCGAACCGCAAAACTTCGCCGGGCGTGTCAGTCTCGGCTGGCAACCGGATGAGCGTGACACTGTGTTGTTTACCGCCGACAGGCAACGTCAGCGCCACAATGCCGCCGCCATGACATTGCTCGATGGGCGCAACGAGATCAGCGTACCGAAAGGCGCGATGGATGACGGCGGAAACGACACCACCCTGACGTTAAACTGGCAGCACGAATGGGATGCGCTGCTGTTCACCAGCGTGACCGGCTGGGGGCGTTATTATCACTTCTCCGCGGGCCCCAGCATCGACGCGCGTATCAGCGAACGTTTGTATGGCACCGATTACGATTCCTGGGGCATGTTCAGCGATCGGCAAGCGATGTTTTCCCAGGAGTTTCGCCTCGCGTCCACGCCAGACAGCCCCTTTTTCTGGGTCTCCGGCATCAATTACCTCCACACAGGACGTACGCATCGCTACAACGGCGGCTGGAGCGAGGTTCCCGGCTGGGATTACGATCCGATGAATGCGCAAATCCATCGCCGCTTCACTTACGATGGCATTGCGCTGTTTGGCGAGACAACCTTCCCGCTCACCGAGCGGCTGGAGTTAACCACTGGCCTGCGCCACAGCTGGGAAGAGATCGGTTATCGCGCCCGCTGGCACGCCAATCCGGGTTACGCCAACCCAGGCCCCACAATGCACAACGATGATCAGTCGCTTTTCGAGCACTATTTCACCGGACGTATCGCCGTGAATTATTTGCTGAACGACGACTGGAACGTGTATGCCACCTGGTCGCGCGGCCACAAACCGGGCGGATTTAGCAACTGGGACACCAGTATCGCCAGCGGTGAACCGTCAACGCCGTACAAAGCGGCTACCGTGGACAGCTATGAAGCGGGCGCGAAGTCGCTGATTTCCTCTTTGAAACTGGAGATTAACCCGGCGCTGTTTTACAGCCGAACCCGCAATGACCACTATTTCGCGCTGATCGATCCAAGCCGCAGTTTTGCCACCGTCACGGAAAATGTCGATACCGAAAGCAAAGGCGCGGAAGTCTCCGCCAGCTGGAAGCCGCATGCGGATTTCACGCTGAAAACGGGCATCGATTACACGCGGGCGACCATCACGAAACTGCCTGCCAACAGCCAGTCCGGCGGGCGAACGGGAAACCGCATCCCCGATGTGCCGCTTTGGGGCGCGTCATTCGCCGCAAATTATTCGCACCCGATGCAGCTTGCGGCGTTACCCGTGGTGTTCAACGCCAACCTCAACTACCGCTACAGCAGCCCGCGCGAAGCCGATATCGGCAACCATTTCAAATTGAGTGAAACTCACTTGATCAACGCGCGGTTGGGGTTCAAAAGCCACTGGGGCGATGCGTATTTGTGGTCCACCAATCTGCTGAATAACCGCAGCCCGGTGTTCGGGTTCGACTACCCGGCGCTGGCCGTGGAAGACGGCGGAACCGGGCGCGGCGCCCACGTCGGCACGCGAAGACAAGGTCGGGTGCTGGGCGTCAGCTACCAATATTACTTCTGAGCATTACCGGCACAGCGGCGTTTGCGCCAGCAGTGCCGGCCAGCGTGCGGCCCAGTCGCTGCCGTGTTGCATGCCCGGCACTGGCACAACCTGCGTGCAGCGCGCCCCGCTCGCGTGTTGATAATGTTCCGCCACCGCCAGCGGCACCGTGGTGTCTTCACTGCCGCTAAAGTGGATTTGCGGCAGTGTTGCAAGCGTCGGCGCGACATCGATCGCGCTGGTGGCATCGGGCATGGCGGAAACGTGATGCAGTTGGTTAACCATCGCGACATCAAGATTGCCCGCCACAGTGCGCAGGGATCGCACATCGTGGCGACGCGCGGCAAGCTGTGCGGCGATGGTCGCCCCGCCGGAATACCCTACCAGCTCGATTTCCACGCCCGGCAAGCGGCGAACCACCTGGCTGAGCGCCTCGTCCATCGCCGCAATCACGTCTGGAGAAAACCGTTTATCGGTCCACCAACGGGCGTTGCACTCAGCAGGCAGCGGCGGGCCGATGTACTGGCAAGGTCGCGCCAGATAGAGCACATTCGCCGACGGGTCCGCCAGCGCCAATTTTAACCCGACCGGATTGCGCGGCGTCGGATCAGTTGACGGCTGCGTTCGGCTGGCCCAGGCAAAGCCATCTCCTTCGATATAGACCCGCAAAATGTTCGCCGAGGGCGAAATTTTACTTAAAGCACGTAGCAGAAAGGTTTTTGTTTGCAAGTCTTCAGAATTAAATTCAGCACGATTAGTCAACGCATTGGCGGTTAATCGCGCATCTTGTTGGGCACATCCGGCGGTTAAAAAAGCCAATACAATCAATGGTCGGATGAGAAACTGTTTATTAACGCTAATCATTTATTGGCTCTTTATTAGCAAGTTACGTAATTTTTCATGCGTGAGATCAAGAGAAAATTAAGAAATAATTAAGCAGAGCTTATTGTTTTTTGCAACGGGATGTATATGCTGCGTTGGTGTGAGATTAGGAATAATCCTAACAACAAAAACACCTGTTCTTTTGTGCAACATCAGAAAATCGCAACGGTACACCATGAAGAAATCACGCATCAGCCAGCATGGATCTTTGCTGGTCGCTATCACCTCTGCGCAAGGATTGCTCGCCCCATACGCTCACGCGGTTCCAACAAGCGAAACAATCAGTACAGCGGTTGTTGATGGACGCGTGATCTCATCCACTTTTGACACCTTGCAAATCACCAACCAGGGTTCGCTGTCCTACAGCAATGGCCCTTCGCTGCAAGTTAGCTCCGGTGGCAATCTTGCCCTGCTGGACAACGACGGCACGATTTTCGGTAACAGCAGTTACGCGATCACCAGCAGCGGCACCATTGGGACTATCGATAACGCCGGGTTTATCAGTAACGCCAGCGGTTACGGCGGCATTTTCCTGGACGCCAGCAGCACCACTGGTACGGTTATCAACAGCGGCGTTATCGGCAGCCCGGCGGACTCCCTATCCAACGGTTTCTCGTTTTACAACTATGGCACACTGGGCACGCTGGCTAACACCGCCACCGGTTTGATGACCGGTCGCCTGCCGGTTTACAACGCCGGCACGATCAATGAGCTGAATAACGCAGGCACCATCTCCAACGCCAGCAATGACGGCAACGGCATTGGCGTTATTTACAACTCCGGTACCATTAACTCGCTGAACAATACCGGTACCATTGCGGGCAGCACCAGCAGTAGCTTAAACAGCAACAACGTGGCACTGCGTAACTACGGAACAATCGGCACGCTGACCAACAGCGGAACGATCGCCAGTGGCTCTTACGCCGTGCTCAGTAATAACACGCGCAGCGTCATTGGTACGATCGTGAACTCCGGTCTGATCCAGGCGCCGCAAGCCGTGTTGCTGGCGGGTCTTTATACCGACGCTACGCAGAGCATTACCAACAGCGGCACCATTGCCGGAAACATTCTTAATTACAACAGCTCCGTGTTGAACATCGCTGGCGGCACCGATGCTGAAGGCACCTTGACCGGTTATGCCGATGGCATAGGGACGATCCAGACCAACAACACCGACGTGAACTTTAACGGCGGCGCATTGCTGCTGAACGACAACATCGTCGCTAACACCGACGGGACAGTCATTAACAGCGCGACGAAGCTGCGCGTAAATAACCCGCTGACCATCACCGGGAATTACCACCAGAACGCAGGTGCTTCGCTGATCCTCGGCGTGAGCGACGCGGTAACCGCCAACGGCGATACCACTAACGATGCCGGCTATGGCCGTTTGACCGTGAGCGGTTCCGCCATCGTTGATGAAGGTTCGCGCATTTCTCTGGCGCGTACCGGTAACACCTATCGCTTCGCCACCGGCCAGCGTTATGTGGTGATCGACGCGGCCAGCGCCGGTACCCATTACAACGCCAGCACGCTGAAATACAAAGCGTCCGGCTACACCGGCACGGTTAAAGGTACCGAATACAACGACGGCACGCGCAGCGCGCTGGTGCTGAGCCTGGTTGATGCTCAAGCGGTAACGCCAGTCACACCGACACCGGTCACCACCGCGCCGGGAACCACGACGCCGGTTGTCACGCCGACGCCTGTAACCACCACACCGACAGCACCGGTGCAAACGCAACACGGTTGGGCAACCATTCCAAGCGCGACCGCCGCACTGAGCGGGTTGACCAGCTACTCGGGGATCTCTCCGCAACTGCTGGAGCTGTACAACGCCTCGCTGGCGATCGACAGCAAAGCGGAAGCGAACCGCGTGGGCGAAAGCCTCTCCTCCAGCCAGAACATCAATGCCAGCGCCGCAACTGGCGCGGCAGTATCGAAGGCGATGAGCGTGGTTGGCACACATATGGACAGCATTCGTAACCCGCAGACCGCCGCCGCAAGCGGTGTCTCTACCGGTGACGACTACAGCAGCAACTGGGTGTTCTGGGGCCAGCCGTTTGGCGGTTTCGCCCGCCAGGGCAGCACGGAAAATGTCAGCGGCTACAACGCGAAATTCGGCGGTCTGTTGCTCGGCGCGGATCGCGCCATCGGCGACAACTGGCGCGCGGGTGCGGCGGTGAACTTCAGTAACACCTCCGTACACGGTAAAGACAGCCTGAACGGTAACCGCTCCACGGCGGATAACTACGGCGTGATTGGTTACGCGGGCTACACCGGCAACCCGTGGTATTTGAACCTCTCCGCAGGTTTGAACCGCCAGAACTACGAGTCTACCCGCCAGGCTGATTTCACCGGCTTCTCGGGTCGTGCACACGGCAAGTTCAACGGCCAGTCTGTGACGCTGCAAAGCGAAGTGGGTTATCCATTCACCCTGCCTGCGGATGTCGTGCTGACCCCACAGGCGAGCCTGACATATGGCTACCAGCAGGTTGATGGCTATAAAGAGACGGGCGGCAACGGCATGGCGCTGAATGTCGGCGATTCCCATAGCCAGTCGGTGCTGAGCGACATCGGCGTGCGCGTCGAGAGAAGTGTCGCGACGCGCATTGGCAACCTGACGCCATTTGCGCAGGTATCGTGGATTCACCAGTACGATGACCGCCAGATGAGCAGCACCGCCACCTACGCGGCCGATACGATTGGCGAAACGCAGTTCACCACCAAAGGCGCCACGCCGGTGAAAGATATGGCTGGCGTCGCCGTGGGCAGCACGCTGTACGATGCCAACAACCTGAGTCTCGACGCCCGCTACGATTTACAGGCAGGCGAGCGTTATCAGGCTCATACTTTCAGTCTGCGCTTACGCAAAATGTTCTGATGAACACGACAACGGGGGCCGCGATGGCCCCCGTTTTTTTGCCTGGATGGTTAGCAATGACGACACCGATAACGCTGCAAGGTGCGCTCAACCTTGCGTGGCAGCACTGGAACGCCGGACAAACCGCTCAAGCCGAACACTACTGCCGCCAGATCCTCGCCCATCACCCCGGCCAGCCGGACGCGCTGCATCTGCTTGGGCTTGTCGCCCACGCCGCAGGCGATCTTGATAACGCCATCGCCTGCCTGCGCGATGCCTGCTCAGCACCCCAATTCCCCGCCCTTTACGCCAGCAACCTGGCGGAAATGTACCGGCAAAAAAAAGCCCTCGCCGAAGGCGAACGCTGGGCGCGCAAAGCGGTAAGCCTCGATCCCTCGCTGGTTGGCGGCTGGAACAACCTCGGCATTTTGTTACAGGAACAAGGCAAGCTGGTGGAAAGCGTGCTGTGTCTGGAGAAAGTACAGGCGCTAACGCCCGATTCCGCTCAGGCGCACGGCAACCTCGCCAATACGCTGCGTCGGCTTGGTCGCCTTGATGAGGCGCTGACCCATTATCAGCGCGCCCTGACCT
Organism: Kosakonia sp. BYX6; assembly: GCF_038449125.1. NCBI lineage: Bacteria > Pseudomonadati > Pseudomonadota > Gammaproteobacteria > Enterobacterales > Enterobacteriaceae > Kosakonia > Kosakonia calanthes. The sequence continues at coordinate 4,324,732 of NZ_CP151800.1, forward strand.
TGTCGCCGCAAGACGCGGTTTTGCACAACAATATCGCCGGGTTATTACTGGAAGCGGGCAAGCTACAAGAGGCGCTCGCCCACAGCCAACAGGCGTTGCGGCTCAACCCCAAACTGATTGAAGGCTGGATAAATCTGGTCAGCATTTACCTGGCGGCAGGCAATCTCGATCTCGCTTCCCAGGCGCTGGTGCGCTTGCAGGGGCTGGCGCCGCTGCACCCGGCGACACAACAAAAACAGGCGCAATTGCAGACGTTGCAAGGCCAGACCCTTGAGTCCACCGACACTGCCCATGGCCCGGTGCTGGAACAGGCCGAGCACTCTCTTCATCAAGGCAAATATGCCGACGCCGAAGCGCTGCTGCGCCCGCTGCTCAGCAGTGGCAAAGGGCCGCTGGCGGTCTGGAAGTTGTTGTCGGTGGCGCTGCGCGGGCAAGGCCAGCTGGAAGAGACGCTGCATATTCAGCAGATGCTGGTCGATCACCTGCCGGGTGATGCGGTCAGCCGCTTTGATCTGGCCGAAACACTGCTGCTGACCGGGGATTTCGATCGCGGCTGGCGCGAATACCGCCACCGCTACGAGATGGAACATACCCGCCCGTTAGCGCGCCGCGTGCAGGCGCCGCGCTGGTCGGGACAGGCGATGCCAGGCAAAACGCTGCTGATTTTTGATGAGCAGGGTTTTGGCGACACGCTGCAATTTATCCGTTTTGTCCACCAGGCGAAGCGCCAAAGCCAGGCGCGCATTGTGCTGGATGTTCATCCTCTGCTGCTGGCGCTGGCGCGCCGCGCGTTCCCCGATGAGCAAGTGATTGGCCGCGGTGAACTGCCGCCCGCGTTTGACGCCCATTGCGAACTGATGGATCTGCCCGAATTGTTCAGCCTGCAACCGGCGGAGTTACCGGTGGAAACCGGGTATCTGCACGCAGATATTGAGCGCCTTGCCCACTGGCAGGAACGCCTCGCCAGGTTGCCGCACCCGTGGGTGGCGCTGGTGTGGGCCGGTCGCCCGACGCACATCAACGATCACCGCCGCTCGCTGCATCTGCAACAATTTGCGCCGCTCGCCAGGGTTAATGCGACGTTTTTGCTGATCCAAAAAGGCGACACCGCCACGCAAGCGCCGCCGCCGGGCATGAACACCGTGTCGCTCAGCGATGAGATCCGCGATTTCGACGATACCGCCGCGATCCTCGCGCTGGCAGATTTGCTGATTTCCGTCGACTCCTCGCCGGTGCATCTGGCGGGCGCGTTACAGCGCCCCTGCTGGACGCTGCTGCCGTTTATTCCGGACTGGCGCTGGCTGATGACGCGCGAAGATTCGCCGTGGTATCCCGGCATGAAACTGTTTCGCCAGCCAACACGGGATGATTGGGAAACCACGCTCGAAAGAGTGGCCCGCGAATTGGCGGACTGGTCGGCAGAACTACAGTAGAGAAAATGCGGCGAGAGTGGAGCCAAAACACTTCGCCGCCTATACTCCGAACATTGCCCCTCACTCGCCGTAATATGATGACCACGCAACTTCTTACCCGCGACTGGCGCTTACCCGCCGCGTTTACGCTGCTGGCCGCCGCGCTGGCTGCCGCTTTCACTCTGCATGCCCACTGGAGCGCGTTTTTGCAGTGGTGCCTGGCAACGCAAATCACCCTACACCGCTATTTGGTGATGTACCTGCTGCAACTCAATAACCACCAATACAGCGGCGGGTTATGGCTGCTGACCGGCGCCTTCTTTTACGGCGTGCTGCATGCCATCGGGCCGGGGCACGGTAAATTTATCGTTACCACTTATCTCAGCACCAATAAAGAGAGCGAAACCGCCGCGCGAGTGATTCCGGTGCTTGGCAGTTTGCTGCAAGGGGTGAGCGCGATTTTGTTCGTGTTTATTCTGGCGGTCGGTTTTAACCTGGCGTCGGGCGATCTCAGCGAAAGCCGTTGGTACGTGGAAAAGATCAGCGCCGTGCTGATTGGCGGCTTTGGCGCGTATGTCATTTGGCAGGCGGTAAAAGGCCTGAAACCGCGCAAACTGACGATTCACTCGATCGCCCATCAACATAGCGACAGCTGCGGCTGCGGCCACCACGGCGTTGGCGCGGCGACGCAGGGTGACTGGAAAACGCGCCTCGGCGTGATTCTCGCCATCGGCGCGCGCCCATGCAGCGGGGCAATCATGATTTTGCTGTTCTCCAACGCGCTCGGCATTGTCAGTTGGGGGATTGCGGCGGTGATGACCATGGCCGTTGGCACGGCGCTGTCGATTATGGGGCTGTCGCTGGCGGTGCGTTATGCCCGCAACCGGACGGCGGCCTTTTTTGGCAGCGAGACAGGTCAATTACAGTGGTTGATACCGGTGCTGAAAATCGGCGGCGGCGTGGCGTTGATGCTGTTTGCGCTGGTGCTGTTTTTGACGGTGATTCCGGTTAGCGCGAATGGCGACTTTATTGCGGCAGGGTGTTAAGCGCGCGACGCGACTAATTCACGCTTATTATGGTCGAATACAAAACCATTCAACATATTGTTATTAAAGAGAAATTTAATTTAAGGGCGACATAAAAAGTTAATAATCACTTCCTATACTCCCGGCCTGTTTACTTTCAGGCCAAACAAGGAGTGTTGTTGTGAATTTCGCTTTTCGCCCAATCGCGGCTCTCGTTTTTTTATCCTGCTTTTACCCTCAGGCACAGGGGGTCGCACTGGCGACTCCACATCTCTTCGGTATGGATAATTTCAGAGATATCGCCGGGAACGCCTCGGCGTATACCACCTCGCATAATGGCGTTATGCGCTCCGGCGTTTTTTATCGTTCTAACGCCCTTACCCCGCAAGGTGATGATGTGTCCGTGCTGGAAAATCTGCACGTGAAGACGGTTGTCGATCTGCGCTCGCCCGCAGAAATCGCCGCGCTGGCGGACCAACTCCCGGTGAACAGCCGCTATGTTACCGTCGATTTGATCACCAATAGCGGCGCGTTTGTTATCGATCTCAATAATATGAACGTGAATGATGTCGATGCCACAATGGCCGCCGGCGAGCGCAGTTTTGTTACCCATCCCTATGCTCGCCAGGGCTTGGGTAAGGTCTTTCGCGAACTCGCGATGGCAGACGATGCCGCGTTGTTTCACTGTAGCGCCGGTAAAGATCGCACAGGTTGGGTAAGTGCGGTTTTGCAGAGCATCGCCGGGGTAAGCGAAGCGGATATTATGGCGAACTACCTGGCAACCAACGACTATACCGCCGATCGCATCAACGCCACTGTTGCTGCCCTTCCATCGTCACAGCGGGATACCTACGCCGCGTTAATGAGCGTCCAGGCGAACTGGTTACAGGCCGGTCTGGATCAGGTCGCGATAAGCTATGGCTCGATGGATAACTACCTGAAACATGGCCTCGGCCTCGACCAGGCGACCCTCTATGTGCTGCGAGGAAAAATGGTGCGTTACCTGACGCTACCTGGCGAAGCGGCCTTACGTGGCAATGCTGCCCGTGGTGCGGCTTTTCTGCGGGCATTGCAGGATTCGCCGCTCTCAGGGCGTTACACCGCCTTTAATCATTATCTGCAAAGCGCCATCGATCAGGGCTCGCTCGGGGGTGTTGAGCAGCGTATTGGCGGCCAGGTTTTTGCGGATGCCAGCCGCTATTTACTGCACCAATCCGCCGGTTTGTACGACGCCATCGCCCCTGTGATCTCCGGTCGGGGAATGTCCGCAGCGCAGTCGCAGGTCTGGCTGCAAGGCTTATCCGGTTATTTAGCTACAGACGCCACGCGTGATGCCGGTTCAGCCAGTGAACATACCCAAGGCATGATGCTGGGCGTGACGCACCGTTATAACGATCGCAGCACAGCACATGGCGCGCTGGGTTACAGCCACGGGCAGGTTTCTTCCTCAGGTGGAACGGTTAACACCCAGACGACGTCGCTGGCACTTGGCGCACGCTATGGCGTCACCTCGCTGGATGATGGCCCGTGGGCAGGGCTGCAAGGCAGTGCGGGTTATATCGGCTACGAAAGCGCGCGCCATCCTGGCGGCGGGCTGGGTAGCGCCAGCGGCGATACCCACGGGCGGTATTACAGCGGCCAGGCTTCGCTGGGCTGGCTTTTCAGCGGATCGACAATCACCTTTGCCCCGACAATTGGGTTACAGATGACCCACTTACATCTTGATAGTTTTCATGAAAAGGGCAGCGAGACCGCGCTGAATGTGAAAGACGTCAATGAAATGCAAAGCCGCGTGGTGTTCGATGCAAACATGCAAATCCAGCCACAGCAGGTTGGAAACTGGACGCTGACACCGGGAATGACGCTGGGTTATGAACGACAGTTGAGTGATAAATCATCCACCAGCCACGCCACGCTTTATGACGCGAATGTTGAGCAGAATGCCGCGTTTACCAGCAAAAACCTCTATAAAACAGGCATTCAACTTAACGCGAAATTCCAGCGCGTTGTATTTGACGCACGCCTTGAACATGTCACCAGCCATGCCCACAGCCGGGGGTTGCGGGGAAACCTAAATATCACGCTGCCGTTCTGATCCCTCAAAAAAACAAAAAGACCCAAAATGGGTCTTTTTGTCAGGTTACACATTACTCGTTAATTTCCGGGTGCTGCTGCACCAGCCGCGTGCGTTTTTCCTGCAACTGCGCGATCTCTTCATCAATATCTTCGATTTTCTGCTCGATGTTATCGTGATGCTCCTGCAAGATTTCTCGCGCTTCCTGGATATCCGACGCCGCGGGCGTTGCCCCTTTCAGCGGCAGATTCGCCGTCTCTTTCATGGTCAGGCCGGTCAGTAAGCCAATCACCGCCACCGCCATCAGGTAGTAAGCCGGCATCATCAGATTCGCGGTGCTTTCGACCATCCAGGCCGCCAGCGTCGGGGTCAGACCCGCGATCAGAATCGAGATATTAAAAGCACTCGCCAGCGCGCTATAACGAATGTGCGTCGGGAACATCGCCGGTAACGTTGAAGCCATCACGCCGGTAAAGCAGTTGAGGATCACCGCCAGCATCAGCAGCCCGGCGAAAATCAGGCCAATCACATTACTGTTAATCAAGATGAAAGCCGGGATCGCCAGCGCAAACAGCGCGATACTGCCCAGAATCACAAACGGGCGACGACCGAAGCGGTCACTTAACAGGCCCATTACCGGCTGCACAAACAGCATACCCATCATGATCGCGATAATAATCAGCACGCCGTGATCTTCGGAGTAGTGCAGGTTATGCGACAGGTAGCTTGGCATGTAGGTCAACAGCAAGTAGTAGGTGACGTTGGTGGAAATCACCAGACCGATACAGGTCAACAGGCTACGCCAGTGTTTGCTGGCAATCTCTTTAAAGGAGACGCGCGGCCCGTCCTGAAGCCCCTGACGATCGCCCTGCTCTAACTTATCAACATGCTGCTGGAATGCCGGCGTCTCTTCCAGCGCATGACGCAGATAAAGACCAATCAGACCCAGCGGCAACGCGAGGAAGAACGGGATTCGCCAGCCCCACGCAAGGAAGTTTTCCTCGCCGACAATCGTCGAAAGCAGCACCACCACGCCCGCGCCGAGCACAAAGCCCGCAATCGAGCCGAAATCCAGCCAGCTTCCCATAAAGCCGCGTTTGCGGTCCGGGGAGTATTCCGCCACGAAGATTGACGCGCCGGTATATTCGCCACCGACGGAGAAGCCCTGCGCCATCTTACACACCAGCAGCAGGATCGGCGCCCAAATACCAATCGTTGCGTACGACGGAATAAGCCCGATACAGAAAGTACTGATCGACATTATCACGATGGTGATAGCGAGAATTTTTTGCCGTCCGTATTTGTCGCCCAGCATGCCGAAGAACAGGCCGCCCAGCGGTCGGATTAAGAACGGAACGGAGAAGGTCCCAAGCGCGGCAATCATCTGTACGCTGGGGTCCGCATCGGGGAAGAACACCTTACCAAGTGCGTAGGCCACAAAACCGTAAACACCGAAATCAAACCATTCCATGGCATTACCCAGCGAAGCAGCGGTAATGGCTTTGCGTAATTTCGCATCATCAATAATGGTGACGTCACGAAGGGTAATGGGTTTAATCTTTTTCCTTTTTAACATGCTTATATTCCTCTTAAGACTTTCGCCCTGAACCGCCCGGCTATCCTTCCCTTCCGGGCGTTTTTACGGCTTTTCAGCCATCCTGTTCAAGCGTAGCAGGTTTACTTACACTGGCTGTTCAAAGCCTGTACAACCGAACCTGTTGACGCCTGTTTGGGCAGTGAATGACCGGTCTACCCTAACAGAGTTAAAAAATGTGATCAAATTCACATAGTTTTAACCTGCAATCATCAACCGCCGTTTTTAACGTCCTCGTTCCTCTTTCATTCAAAAGAAAAAAACCGCTTTTTCCCCTGCGTTTTACAACTTGTTCACAGCCCTAAATAAATAAAGAAACATTGAGAAATCTTTACGCGAAATATGTGATCGGGATAACTAAAACACTGTTTCATTCTTATTGAATGGATATTCCAAAACACGCATGATACGCCCATCAACAGCAGCGTTAAGGATGGCATCGCGTAATAGGGCCGTGTAATTACTGCTATTTCGCGACAGTTCATAGTGAATGCTCTGACAACCGAATGCTTTAACACTTTGAAACTATTAAATATTAATTTTTAGCTTCCTCGTTCATTTTTATGACGAGCAGTGAGGATTCATTATGAAGATCAAGGCCACAATTGAACGTATTCCCGGTGGGATGATGCTGGTTCCGCTGTTGTTAGGGGCAATTCTTAATACACTGGCACCGGACACCGGCGCTTATTTTGGCTCATTCACCAAAGGCATGATTTCCGGCACGGTGCCGATTCTTGCGGTGTGGTTTTTCTGTATTGGCGCGTCGATTGATTTACGGGCGACCGGCACGGTATTGCGCAAATCCGGCACGCTGGTGCTGACCAAAATCGCCGTTGCCTGGCTGGTGGCAATGATTGCCGCGTCGTTTATTCCTGACACTGGCATTCAGACCGGTTTCTTCGCCGGGCTGTCTGTATTGGCGATTGTTTCCGCCATGGACATGACCAACGGCGGCTTGTATGCCAGCTTGATGAACCAGTACGGCAGTAAAGAAGAGTCTGGCGCGTTTGTGTTGATGTCGCTGGAATCCGGCCCGCTGATGACGATGGTGATCCTCGGTTCTGCCGGTCTGGCGTCGTTTGAACCGCACCATTTTGTCGGCGCGGTGCTGCCGTTCCTGATTGGTTTTGCGCTCGGCAACCTCGATCACGATCTGCGTGCGTTCTTCAGCAAAGCCACGCCGGTGCTGATCCCGTTCTTCGGTTTCGCGCTGGGTAACACCATTAATCTGAGCGTGATTATGGATACCGGCCTGCTGGGTATTTTCCTCGGCGTGGCGGTGATCATTATTACCGGTATTCCGCTGATCATTGCCGACCGCGTGATTGGCGGCGGTAACGGAACCGCCGGTGTGGCGGCCTCTTCCGCAGCAGGCGCGGCGGTGGCGAACCCGGTGATTATTGCGCAGATTAACCCGGCGTTTGAACCGGTGGCCGCAAGCGCCACGGCGCTGGTTGCTGCCAGTGTGATTGTGACGGCGATTCTGGTGCCGATTATCACCGCGCTGTATGCAAGACGTTTCGGTAAACTGCCGGAACACGCCGCCGAGGCGGAGAAAACCGCCGAATCAGCGAGCCACTAAAACTCGCCGAATATCTCATCCACCATCGCCGTGGCGATGCGGGTTGCCGAGCAAAGTCTCGGCATTCCGAGCGCCACGGTTTGCCAACTTTGCGTAACCGACCAGCAAATCGGGTGACGCTCTGCATCACACCAGTCGCCAAGCCAGCCGAGCAAATCTTTGTAATCCATCAATCCCGGTGTTGAAGGCGTTGCCAACCATTGATGGTAGAAATGGCGCGTTGCCGGTGAAGCATTAATGCCCTGCGCCAGAAAATCAGACGCCATCGCCCGCAGATTATCTTTCAGCATCTTCGCCACATCGTCGTTGGCTAAACGACACGCGTCGCCGAAGGCTCCCCAGCGCAACTCTTCCAGCGCGATGTAACAGCGCCCGGCCATCGACCAGCCGTTGTAACTTCCGGCGCGCCAGTGGGTAAAGACCTGATCGCTGTGAACGCCCGCCTGTACCGCCAGCCCGCGCTGAGTAAGCGCTTTCTCTTTCCACACCGCGCGTTGGCTAAAGTGAGTGACCAGCTCGTCATATTGCTGCTGCAAACCCGGTTGCGTATTGCCGGGACGGCGCTCCGCCTGTTGCAGTGACATCAGCCGTTGGGTAATGCGCGTCAGCGCGAGATGACCCGGATCGAGCATGCTGGCCAGTTTTTCCGCCAGCCCAAGACGCAGCGTATCGTTTTCGTTGAGCACGCCGGACATCGCCCATGGCCGCAATTGCGTTTGCGCCATGACCTCCTGCGTCAACCGTTCACGAAACAACTGCTGTTGGGGCACGATCGCCGTCTGGCGCGGCGCATCGACGCCCTGCACCAAGTCCACGATAAATTTAGGATGGATACACTCCAGTACGCGTCCTGGCCCGTCCAGTAGTCGATTTTTCATGGTTGATCTGCCGCGAATAAGGTTTGTATGTCATCGCGTAACAGACGCGCGTCCTCATGGATCCAACTCGCCGTCCTGATGGATTGTTGCAGATGCTGTCGCAACGCGGTCACTGAGGATTCGTTTTGCTGACGAATCGCCAGACTGTCACGCAAACTTTCCTGGAGTCCCGCGAGACTTAACGAGAACTCGGCGAAAAATGTTGCCATCCCCGCCGTGACTGAAACATCGACCTGCGCGGCCAACGCTTTACGAATTTGTTCACAAAAATGAGCAACATGGGCGATCAATTTCTGATGCAGCGAGGCGATATCGATAACATACCGCGTGCGTGTCGCCACATAGTCGTCCCATCCCCAACTGGGGTTGTTCAGCCAGCGCGACACGGTTTCACGCACGCTGCCGGGGCGCTGCGCCTGTGCGGCGGTGGCATCTTCCGGGGCGATAGCATTGCTGAACAGTGAGCGGGTATTGAAGTTCAGCGCGCTCGGCTGAAATGCCGGGAACGAAATGCGCGCGCGGAACCCAGCGTGGCTCAACTCTTCTTTAATCCGTGTTTCGATGGGGCGCATCGCGTCGTTTAACGAGCGCGTCAGCGTGTTTTCCAGCTCGTCAAAACGCAGCGCCAGCTCGCGGCTGATACGCTCCTGCGCCGCCAGTAAAATGGTTTCGCAGGCCGAGCGAATCTTGCTTAAGGCGATTTGCGCCTGGCCTTCATCTTCCAGCACCAACTGGCCGGGGCTAAAGCGTTCATCCAGGCGCAAATCGGCCTGGCTTTCACTGACCATTGCCATTAATTGACCATCGTGGAACCAGGCATCAATGGCTTCGACGATTTCAAACTGCTGGCCGTGAATAAAGATTTCCGCCGCCGCCAGCGCTTCTTCGACTTCGTGTTCAATTTCGTCGCTGACGTTATCCTGGCAGTTACGCAACAGCGCCATATCCTCTTCAAGCCGAACAATATTTTGCTCCAGCTTTTCATAGGCGACGGTCAACCCTTGATAGCGGAAATCGAGGTATTCGCGGGCGCTTTGGGTGTAATTCAATAATTTATGCGAGGCGGAACGCAGCGCGAAAAGCGAGGCGTTGGCATGGGCGGCGTGCAGTAATTTGCGGATTGGCTTCTCAAACAGCGAATCTTCCCACAGCAGATCGGCAGCGTGGTGAATGTGTTCGATATCGTCGAGATCGGCATTGCGCCAGCGACGGCCCAGCGCCGCTTCGGCAAAGTCCTGCACCCAGGGTTGATCTTCCGGATCTGGCAGGCGGCCGTTTGTTTGCAGTTCGTGGCGGGCGCGGTTCGCCAGATAACCCCACATCGACGAAACCGGGAAAATCTGCGTCGGGTTAATGTTGCCTTTCATTAAGGTGCCGGAAATCAGCGCGCGCACCTGATCTTCATCGTCGCTGTTGCGATCCTTCTGATCGAATTTATTCACCAGCGCGTACAGCGGCACAGAGCGACCAACGGCGGAGATCGCTCGGCGGACTTCTTCATCGGAGATCGATTTCAACTGCGTGTAATCCATCACCGCCAGCACCGCCGAGGCGCGCGCCAGTTGCTCGTTGAGCATCTTCTGCAAATGCGGCTGCCCGGCTTCGTTCGGCCCTGGCGTATCCAGCAACGTTAATTGACCGAGTTCATTATCCAGCCCCGCCAGATGCACAAACTCCACCTCAATCACCGGAATATGTTCAATCGCCGCATAAGCGGAAAAGGGGAAATCGACGCCCAGCGCTTTCGACAGACGCACTAAATCATTGAGGCTTTTTAAACAGTGGAAGATGGGCTGCGCGCCCAGGTAATGTTTATCGAACGCATTGCCTTGTTCAATACGCGCCAGCAGCGACGCCATATCGCGATCGATTTCAATCTTTTGCGCCAGCTTTTCGCGGTCATAGTTGAACAAACGCGTCTGAAGCTGTTGCGCAAGGGCATCAATCGGCCCTACGTGTGAGAAATGCAGCACCGGCTCTTTTTGACCCGGCGTATGGCGGATAAGCGTCGGCAAGGCCGTCATCGGCCGGTTGCGGTTGGGCAACACTTCTGTGCCGACAATCGCGTTGATGGTGGTTGATTTGCCTGCCTTCATGGTGCCAACAATCGCCAGCACCATTTCCAGTCGGGTAATTTTCCGTAATTCGTTATGCAGCGTAGCCTGTTGCGCCTCAACGCCGCGCGCGCTGAAATGCAAAGGCAAAACATTGGCGCTTTCCGCCTGACCAAGTGCGCTCGTCTCATCAAACGTCGCCGCCGGCATTTTTTTCAGTGCCTGGATATTATGCAATGAAAGTTGCAATAACCTTTCTGCTTCCTGGCTTAATTCAAAAATGGTTTGTGTGTGCATGTCAAAAGTCTTTCCTTAACGCAAATTTTCTTACTTTTATTTAGCCGGGAAGTTTTATTAGTGAAGTTTCGGCTTTTATAATTACGTGTGGAAAATATCTTCAAAAAGATAAGCATCTGATGACAATCAAAATTATATTTTTTTGATTGCAAAAAATGACAACAAAGGTTCTCCGGTCATTAAAAACCAAAGAGTTAGAGCTTAGCTCATTTTTAAGAATAGCCAGGATATATCATCATTTATTTACCCACCCAATTTGAGAGGTAATAATCGGCCATGAATGGCGGACTTAGCAGGTATGACAGTCTGGTTATCAAATAACACCGGATGCTACCGCCACCTTATCTGAATTAGTAAATGCTGGCAATTTCCGCCCGCAAATATTCTAAATATCGCGCATGAGTTCTTTCTTAATCACGCGCTGAGATAAGCATCGCTTAAGCGAATGACAGGTGATGTCACAAGTGGCTTTTTTTATCTATTCTTAAAAAAGATAATAACAACGGCAATTGTACGGTTTTGCTGTATAATTGCGGCCTTTCCGGCATTATGCCTTTTGTGCTGTTTAACTTTCAGCTCTGTAAGTTCTTTTGAGGTAATCCTTATGCAACTTCCCCACTGCCCTAAATGTAATTCCGAATACACCTACGAAGATAATGGCATGTTCATTTGCCCGGAATGCGCCCACGAGTGGAACGACAGCGAAACCGCGCATGAAACCGATGAATTGATCGTCAAAGATGCGAATGGAAATCTGTTGGCCGATGGCGACAGCGTCACCGTAATTAAAGACTTGAAAGTAAAAGGCAGTTCTTCAATGTTGAAGATCGGCACAAAAGTGAAGAATATTCGCCTGGTCGAAGGCGATCATAATATTGATTGTAAAATCGACGGCTTCGGGCCAATGAAACTGAAATCAGAATTCGTTAAAAAGAACTGATGATTCGTCAGGCCATTTCGAACCCTGGCCTGACATTGCCCGGCAAAGAGGCACTGCTGCCTGATGGCGCTTCGCTTATCAGGCCTACACACGGCTGATCAGGCATCGCCGCCACCCGGCATAACGCCGCACTCCTCTTTGTCAGCAATTTGAAGGCTCCGAATCCGGAGCCTTTTTTATTTCCCCGTCTTTATTCATCCCTTCGCAATCATTGCATAACCCAACTGCAACATTCGCTCTCCACCATAGACCCACACTTACTCAGTCTGCGGGGCAATGATGACCATGCACTTATCCAGACATCCGACCAGCTTCCCCACACGCTACCAGGAGATCGCCGCGAAACTGGAGCAGGAGTTACGCACGCAATACCGCCGCGGCGACTGGCTTCCCGCCGAGCAACAACTGGCGGCGCGTTTTGAGGTCAACCGCCACACGCTGCGCCGCGCCATTGATCAACTGGTGGAAAAAGGCTGGGTGCAACGCCGCCAGGGCATCGGCGTATTGGTGCTGATGCGCCCGTTCGATTACCCGCTCAACGCGCAAGCGCGTTTTAGCCAGAACCTGCTCGATCAGGGCAGCCACCCGACCAGCGAACGCCTGCTGGCGGTGCTGCGCCCGGCATCCAGCCATGTCGCCGACGCGCTGGGCGTGCAGGAAGGCGAAAACATCATCCATCTGCGTACCCGCCGCCGGGTTAACGGCATCGCGCTGTGCCTTATCGATCACTACTTTTCCGACATGCAACTGTGGCCGCTGCTGCAACAGTTTGATAGCGGTTCACTGCACGATTTTCTGCGCGAACGGGCCGACATCAGCCTGAAGCGCACCCAAACGCGCATCAGCGCCCGCCGCGCGCAAGTGAAAGAGAGCCGCTGGCTGGAGATTCCCAACATGGCACCGTTGCTCTGCGTGCGCACCCTTAACCATCGTGAAGGCGACATCAACGCGACGGAATACTCCGTCAGCCTGACCCGCGCCGACATGATCGAATTCACCATGGAGCACTGAATGCATTTTGATACGCCTACTCGCCAGCGCTGGATGGCGACACTTGCGCACGCTTCGTCCGACATGCTGCGCGGACGGATGCGCACCCTCGGCCTGGCACCGGTTTATGAACAGGTGCGCGCGCCGCAAACCGGCCTGGTGCAAATCCAGGCGCGTATGGGCGGCACCGGCGAGCGTTTTTTCCCCGGCGACGCCACGCTAACCCGCGCGGTGATTCGCCTGGACACCGGCACGCTGGGCTTTAGCTGGGTGCTCGGGCGCGATAAAGGCCACGCCGAACGCTGCGCCGTGTGCGATGCCCTGTTACAAGAACCGTCCTGGTTCCAAACCCTGATGGAAACCCTCATTACCCCGTTGGAAGCGGACCGTGCCGCCCGTTTACAAGCGCGCCAGGCCGAAGTCAACGCCAGTCGGGTCGACTTCTTTACCCTGGTTCGCGGAGATAACGCATGACTTTACAACCCGCATTCGCATCGGCGGTTCACGATGCCCAACACTGTTTTCGTCGTCTGCTAAAAGCCATGAGCGAACCGGGCGTGATTGTTTCCCTGCCGCAGTTAAAACACGGCTGGCCGCCGCTCAACCCGGCGACCACCAGCGTGCTGCTGACACTGGTCGATAACGACACGCCACTCTGGCTTTCGAACGCGATGGATAACGATCTGGTACGCCAAAACCTGCGCTTTCACACCAATGCGCCGCGGGTCTCCCAGCCGCAGCACTCGCTGTTCGCCATTGCCGATCACACCCTGAGCGCAGAACAGTTAAACGCACTGCCAAGCGGCAGCGATATCAGCCCGGAAAGCAGTGCGACCCTGATTTTGCAGCTCCCGGCATTGAGCGGCGGGCGCATGTTGCGCTTGACCGGCCCAGGCATTCAGGAAGAGCGCATGATCGCCCCGCAGTTGCCGGCGTGTATTACCGACGAGTTGACCGACCGCCCGCACGCGTTTCCCACAGGTATTGATGTGATCCTGACCTGCGGCGATCGCGCGCTGGCCATCCCAAGAACCACGCTGGTGGAGGTGTACTGATGTACGTTGCTGTCAAAGGGGGTGAAAAAGCCATCATGGCGGCGCACGCGCTACAGGCGCATAAACGCCGTGGCGACACACAACTGGCGGAACTGAGCGTCGCGCAAATCGCCGAGCAGATGCACCTGGCGGTCGATCGCGTGATGACCGAAGGCGGCATTGCCGACCGCCAACTGGCGGCGCTGGCATTAAAACAGGCGAGCGGCGATAACGTCGAAGCCATCTTTCTGCTACGCGCTTATCGCACCACGCTGCCGCGCCTTGCGGTGAGCGTTCCCATCGACAGCGCGAACATGCGTTTAGAGCGCCGCATTTCGGCGGTCTACAAAGACATTCCCGGCGGCCAGTTGCTTGGCCCGACTTACGATTACACCCACCGCCTGCTGGACTTCGCGCTGCTCGCTGAAGGTGAAACGCCTGAACTCACGACGCGTGAAGAACAGCAAGACGCCGCGCCGCACGTCTTTAGCCTGCTGGTCAACGAAGGGCTGGCAAAAGCCGAGCGCGACAGTGGCGCGACGCCAGATGACATCACCCGCCAGCCGCCGGTTTTCCCCTGCTCGCGCGCGTCGCGCCTGCAACAGCTAGCCCGCGGTGACGAAGGCTACTTGCTGGCGCTGGCCTACTCCACCCAGCGCGGTTACGGGCGCAATCACCCTTTCGCCGGTGAAATCCGCAGTGGTTATATCGACGTGGAAATTGTGGCGGAAGAGCTTGGTTTTGCGGTGAACATCGGCGAACTGCTGATAACCGAATGTGAAATGGTCAACGGTTTTGTCGCCCCGCAAGACGACGCTCCACACTTTACCCGTGGCTACGGGCTGGTGTTCGGCATGAGCGAGCGCAAGGCGATGGCAATGGCGCTGGTCGATCGCGCCCTGCAAGCCATCGACTACGGCGAAGCCATCAAAAGCCCGGCGCAGGACGAAGAGTTTGTGCTGGCGCATGCGGATAACGTCGAAGCGGCGGGTTTTGTGTCGCACCTCAAACTGCCTCATTACGTTGATTTCCAGGCCGAACTGGATCTGCTCAGACAGCTTCAACAGGAGATGCCCCGTGGCTAACGCGCTGACCGGTTACAACTTTGCTTTTCTTGATGAGCAAACCAAACGCATGATCCGCCGCGCGCTGTTAAAAGCGGTGGCGATCCCCGGTTACCAGGTGCCCTTTGGCGGACGGGAAATGCCGATGCCCTATGGCTGGGGCACGGGCGGGATTCAGCTTACCGCCAGCGTGATCGGCGAAGATGATGTGCTGAAGGTTATCGATCAGGGCGCGGACGACACCACCAACGCTGTCTCCATTCGCCAGTTCTTCACCCGCGTCACCGGCGTGGAAACCACCGAGCGCACCGCCGAGGCGACGCTGATTCAAACCCGCCACCGCATCCCCGAAACGCCGCTGCGCGAAGATCAAATCCTTATTTACCAGGTGCCGATCCCAGAGCCGCTGCGCTTTATCGAACCGCGTGAAACCGAAACCCGCACCATGCACGCGCTGGAAGAGTACGGCGTGATGCAGGTGAAGCTGTACGAAGATATTGCGCGCTTTGGCAACTTCACCACCCGCTACGCCTGGCCGGTGAAAGTGAATGATCGCTATGTGATGGATCCGTCGCCCATTCCGGCGTTCGATAACCCGAAAATGCACATGACGCCCGCCCTGCAACTGTTCGGCGCCGGGCGTGAAAAGCGCATCTACGCCGTGCCGCCGTTCACCCCGGTGGTGAGCCTCGATTTTGACGATTACCCCTTCGCGCCGCAAAAGTGGGATAAACCCTGCGCCATTTGCGGCTCGACACACAGCTATCTCGATGAAGTGGTGCTGGACGATACCGGCACGCGCATGTTCGTTTGCTCCGACACCGACTATTGCCGCCAACAGAGCGAGGCTTTACGCAAATGACCCAACCGCTGCTTTCGGTGAATCACCTTTCCCATCTGTATGCGCCAGGCAAGGGCTTTCAGGATGTGTCGTTCGATTTATGGCCGGGCGAAGTGCTGGGCATTGTCGGCGAATCCGGCTCCGGCAAGACCACCCTGTTGAATGCGATATCAGCGCGCCTGGTGCCGCAACAGGGCACCATCACCTGGCAGAATCGCGATCTCTACGCGATGAGCGAAGCCGAGCGCCGTCGCCTGCTGCGCACCGAATGGGGCGTGGTGCACCAACATGCGATGGACGGCCTGCGCCGCCAGGTGTCCGCCGGGGGCAATATCGGCGAGCGGCTAATGGCGACCGGCGCGCGGCATTATGGCGATATCCGCGCTAGCGCCGAACAGTGGCTGAGCGATGTTGAAATTCCGCCGTCACGCATTGATGACCTGCCCACCACCTTTTCCGGCGGCATGCAGCAGCGTTTGCAAATCGCCCGCAACCTCGTCACGCGCCCCAAATTGATGTTTATGGACGAACCCACCGGCGGGCTGGATGTCTCCGTTCAGGCGCGTTTGTTGGATCTGCTGCGCGGGCTGGTGGTGGAGATGAACCTGGCCGTGGTGATGGTGACCCATGATTTAGGCGTCGCGCGCCTGCTGGCGAACCGCTTGCTGGTGATGAAACAGGGCCAGGTGGTGGAAAGTGGGTTAACCGACCGCGTGCTCGACGATCCGCATCACCCGTACACCCAATTGCTGGTCTCCTCGGTATTGCAAAATTAAGGAGTGGTTGATGACTGTGTTGCGTGTGGAAAATGTCAGCAAGACCTTTGTCCTGCATCATCAAAACGGCGTGCGCCTGCCGGTGCTGCGCGAAACATCGCTTACTGTCGCGGCCGGTGAATGTGTGGTGCTGCATGGGCACTCCGGCAGTGGAAAATCGACGCTGCTGCGATCGCTGTACGCCAACTATTTGCCCGACGCCGGGCATATTCATGTCAAACATGGCGAAGAGTGGGTGGATCTGGTCAGCGCCCCGGCACGTAAAGTGCTTGAAGTGCGCCGCCACACCATCGGCTGGGTGAGCCAGTTTTTACGCGTGATTCCGCGCGTGAGCGCACTTGATGTGGTGATGCAGCCGTTGCTGGAAAAAGGCGTTCCCCGCGAAGCGTGCGCCGAGCGCGCGGGCAACCTGCTTACCCGGCTGAATGTGCCGGAACGCTTGTGGCACCTCGCGCCCGCGACCTTTTCCGGCGGCGAACAGCAGCGCGTCAACATCGCGCGCGGCTTTATCAACGAGTACCCGATTTTACTGCTTGATGAACCCACCGCCTCGCTGGACGAAAAAAACAGCGCCGCCGTCGTTGAACTGATCGCGCAGGCCAAAGCGCGCGGCGCAGCGATTGTCGGCATCTTTCACGATGGCAGCGTGCGCGAGCATGTCGCCGACCGACTCTATCCAATGGGTAGCAACGCATGATTATCAATAATGTAAAACTGATCCTCGAAAACGAGGTGATGAGAGGCTCGCTGGAGATGCGCGACGGCATCATTCGCGCTTTCGCGGAAACCCAGAGCAGCCAACCTGGCGCGCACGATGGTGACGGCGGCTGGCTGATGCCGGGGCTTATCGAGTTGCATACCGATAACCTGGATAAATTTTTCACCCCGCGCCCGAAAGTGGACTGGCCAGCGCACTCCGCCATGAGCAGCCACGACGCGCTGATGGTCGCCAGCGGCATTACCACCGTGCTCGACGCGGTGGCCATTGGTGATGTGCGCGACGGCGGCGATCGGCTGGAAAATCTGGAGAAGATGATCAATGCCGTGGAAGCGTCGCAAAAACGCGGGCTGAACCGCGCCGAGCATCGTTTGCATCTGCGCTGCGAATTGCCACACCACACCACCTTGCCGCTGTTTGAAAAATTGGTCGGCCGCGATCCGGTGGCGCTGGTGTCAGTCATGGATCACTCGCCCGGTCAGCGCCAGTACGCCAGTTACGAAAAATATCGCGACTATTACCAGGGTAAATACCATCTCACGGACGAACAAATGGATCTGTTTGAGCAGGAGCAACTGGCGCTGGCCGCTGAGTGGTCGCAGCCCAACCGATTAGCGATTGCCGCCATTTGCGCGCAGCGCAATTTGCCGCTCGCCAGCCACGATGACGCAACACGCGAACATGTGGTGGAATCCCACCAGCTTGGCAGCGTGATCGCCGAATTTCCTACCACGTTCGCAGCAGCGGAAGCGTCTCGCGAACATGGCTTGCGCGTGTTGATGGGCGCGCCAAATATCGTGCGTGGCGGTTCCCATTCCGGCAACGTGGCGGCACATGAACTGGCGCAATGCGGCATGCTGGATATTTTGTCCTCCGATTATTACCCCGCCAGCTTGCTGGATGCGGCGTTTCGCATTGCGGTAAACGAAGAAAATGCGTTCACCTTGCCGCAGGCCATTCATCTGGTGACCAAAAACCCGGCGCAGGCATTGAAGCTGGATGATCGCGGGGTGATTGGCGAAGGGAAACGCGCGGATCTGGTGCTGGTACACCACAAAGGGGATCACGTGCATATTGACCACGTCTGGCGCGAGGGGAAAAGGGTGTTCTGATGGGCAAGCTTGTCTGGTTAATGGGGCCTTCCGGCGCGGGAAAAGATACCTTACTCACCGCGCTGCGCCAGCGGGAACAGCCGCAACTGCTGGTGGCGCACCGCTACATCACGCGCCCGGCCAGTCACGGTCACGAAAACCACATCGCGCTGAGTGTTAAGGAGTTTTTCACTCGCGACGCGCAGCACCTTTTTGCCTTGAGCTGGCATGCCAACGATCTCTACTACGGTATTGGTGCGGAGATCGATCTCTGGCTGCATGCCGGTTTTGATGTGGTGGTGAACGGTTCGCGCGGGCATTTGCCGCAGGCCCAGGCGCAGTATGGCGATATGCTGCTGCCAGTCTATTTGCAGGTGTCGGCGGAGATTTTGCGAAAGCGTCTGGAAAAACGCGGGCGCGAGAACGCTGCGGAAATCGCCGCGCGGCTGGAAAGGGCGGCGCGTTACACCCCCGGCGGCTGCCTGACGCTGAACAACGATGGAAGTTTGCTACAGTCAGTTGATGGATTGATCACGCTAATACGTGCCCAGCAAGGGAAAAGTGCGTAATGACGTCGGCGCGCCAACGCAGCGCCGGTTACGTTGACTCAACCGTTATAGCGAGGCGTTATGAGCCTGACAATTACCCTGACCGGCACCGGTGGCGCGCAATTAGTGCCGGTATTTGGCTGTGATTGCGCCGCGTGTCGCCGTGCCCGCCTGAACGAAACACACCGCCGCCGCCCTTGTAGCGGCGTCGTGCAGTTTAACGACGCGGTGACATTGCTGGACGCCGGCATGCCCGATGTGATGGATCGTTTCCCGGCTGGCCAATTCCAGCAATTTCTGCTCACGCATTACCATATGGATCATGTGCAGGGCCTGTTTCCGTTACGGTGGGGCGTGGGCGAAAAAATCCCGGTTTATGGCCCGCCGGACGAGCAAGGCTGCGACGATCTGTTTAAACACCCTGGCCTGCTGGATTTTAGCCATACGGTCGAACCGTTTGTGGTGTTCGATTTGCAAGGACTGCAAGTCACGCCGCTGCCGCTTAATCACTCGAAATTGACCTTCGGTTATCTGCTTGAATCGGCGCACAGCCGGGTGGCGTGGCTCACCGATACCGCCGGGCTGCCCGATAAGACATTGAAATTTCTCCTCAACAATCATCCGCAATTGATCGTCATTGATTGCAGTTATGCCCCTCATCCAGAAAGTCCGAAAAATCATAACGATTTGAACGCCGTCATCGCCCTGAATGCGGTGATTGGCTGCCCGCGTGTGATCCTAACCCATATCAGTCATGTCTTTGATCAATGGATGATGAAAAACCCGCTGCCGACGGGGTTTGAAGCAGGTTATGATGGCATGCGGATTGTGCTGGATTAGACCGCACATTATGGATATATTCGTCCCAATTTCCCGGCGGAATCGGGACGTTTAGCAGCCTGTAATGAGGTCGTTTGAAGGAAAAAGCGGACAGACTCGCACCGAAGGGTTGCGCACAACGCAACTGGGCCTTAATACCCGCGTGTGGCAATAATTGATGGGCTCAACGCGGCATTGAAGAGTATTGACTTGCCATGAATGTGCTTTTTATTTGTAGCCGAAACCAATGGCGCAGCCCCACTGCTGAGCATGTGTTTCGTCGCTACCCTGGGCTTAATGCCCGCTCCGCTGGCACACAACGCCAGGCGAGAAAAACCGTCTCGCCGGCCATTATTTCCTGGGCAGATGTTATCTGCGTGATGGAAGAAGAACACAAAATCCGGATTCTGGCCGACTATAGCCGTCTGGTGCAGCATAAACGGATATATGTGCTGAATATCCCAAACCATTATCAATTTATGGACCCGCAGCTGATTGCGTTGCTGGAAGATGTCGTTCCGGCTCAGCTTGGGCTGCGAGTCCCGGCATAACCGCGTTACACCCTTTTCATCCCGCCGGGCTTACTTAATAAATTGCACGCGCGGCGCGGGTGATGTCAGTTGAGGATGTTTCGTTACGTATGCCGTTAATAATGTCGACATGGGCACATCATAACGATCGCGAATGTTTATTTCGCGAATCCCATAATCGCTGACCTGCTCGTTGCAGGCCACTCGGTAAGTTTTGTCCAGATCCAGCGGTTCCCCCTTAACCAAAATCGCCGTCATCCGCGAACCTGCCGGTTTTGCGAAATCCACCGTAAATGTCATGCCGCTCACGTGCGCGTAAGCCCCCGAAATAATATTTTGCTGCACATAATTGTGCTCAATAAAATCTTTGATTTGCTTACCGCTCATTTCACGGGTGACCAACGGCAGGCGAAACGGCAGCGCATTGAGTACTTGCCCGTAAGTCACCTGCCCCGCCTGAATGCTGTCGCGCAGAAACGCGCCGACGGTAAACGCCACATCCGCTTTCGCGTATTCACGCTCGGCATCGGCAACAAGAGAACCCAGATTGGTCTGCCCGGAGCGCACATGCTCGCGTTCGCCATCCAGGGTGAAAGGCAGCGTCATCACCACCTGGTTAAGCATATCGGCGTTTTCGGCTTGCGCCTGATCGATGCAGGCCTGCGTTTCCTTATCAGTCGCGATGGCGCTTAACGCCTTTTTATCAAGCAGTTGCTCGCTCCAGGCAACGATTTTCTTATCTTTCAGCGTTAACGTCAGATGCCCAAGAAAATCGCCATATTGCCCGGCATTGACCATCACCGTGTTGCCCTGCTGTTTCCCCCCTTTCACCGCGATGTGATCGTGTCCGTCCACCAGCACATCAATCTCCGGCACGGCAGCCACCAGTTTGGAAATGTTGACCTCCGGGTCAACCTTCCCCAGGTGCGCCAACACAATAATCAGGTCGGTTTTATCTTTAATGCGTGACACCGCGTCGCGAACGGCTTTTATCGGATCGCTGACCGAAAAACCGGCCAGTTTGCTCTCGGTGGTCGCCACCATGGCGTTGAGCGGCGAGACGCCAATAATGCCAATATTCAAACCAGCCACTTTTTTGATAATAAAAGGCTCAAACGCGAGTTTGTCTTTGAACCAAATATTGGCGGAGATAAACGGGAAATTCGCTTTCTCGCCCAAAGAAACAATTTCCTGGCCGCCAAAAATAAAATCTGCGTTGCCGGGTGTAAATGCGTCATAGCCCATTGTATTCATGGCGCGTAAATTGGGCTCCCCCATTGCCAGGTCGGTGACCGGCATTCCGCTGACCGCATCGCCAACATCCACAAACAACACATTCTGCGATGTATTACGCATTGCTTTAACGTAAGCGCTTATTTTTCCGTAACCGATGCCCTCTTCGCTCATTCCGCGCCCGTGCGTATCGCCGGTGTGGATCAGCGATAATTTCACCTCGCTGGCCTGTAACGAGAACACGCTAAATAACAGAGGAAGTATTATTAGCCCTCTTTTCATTCTATTTTCCTTTTGATGTTGACGATCCCTAAAAACAAAAAAACCTGAAACTCACAAACGGGATGAAATAATCCCGCGTGGGTTTCAGGTTTAGCCGTTATTGAGTCACTATCCTGACGGCAAACAATTTATCGGGCGCGACTCACCAGAGCAAGCGACTTTATGCCGCGATACGCCGCAGCGCCTGCGCAAGTTGTAAACGCGTAAACGGTTTGCGCAACAGTTCGACATCCGGCAATGCCGGGTTATGCGCCGGGCGCAGATCCTGCCCGCTAATCAGCAGTAACGGCAAATGCGGGTAGTGCTGCCGCGCAACGTTAATCACCTCCGCGCCGCTTAACCCCCCCGGCAGCATCAAATCGCTTATCAGAGCGCCAATCGCCGGCGACGCGCCAAGCATTTGTAATGCCTGCTCGCCGCTTTCGGCTTCCAGCGTCAGGTAACCCAGTTCATGAAGCTGCTCGCACAAGGTCTGGCGCACATCGGCTTCATCTTCCAGTACCAGAATCAACGTGTCGCGGCGATCGTCGCCCTGCGCAATATCCGGCTCGTCGGCGTTCGCCACCGCCACCGCCGCGCGCGGCAGTTGTAAACGCACCGTGGTTCCCTGGCCTGGCGCGCTTTCGATTTCGACCCGCCCGCCGGACTGGCGCACAAAGCCGTAAACCATCGACAAGCCCAACCCGCTGCCGCTGCCGGTCTGTTTGGTGGTAAAGAACGGTTCAAACACCTGCGCTTTCACTTCTTGCGACATGCCGCAGCCATGATCGATAACCTCCAGCGCCACCATATCCTGCTTGCGCCCGTCGCTGCGGGTGACGCGCTGGTTCCAGGTGCGCACTTTGATCACGCCGCTTTGCCCGTCCATCGCATCGCGGGCGTTCATCACCAGGTTGATGATGGCGTTTTCCAGTTGCCCGACATCAATCCACGCCGGCCACGCCGGATGCTGGGCTTCGATTTCCAGCGCCAGCGTCGCGGGCAAAGAATGGCGCATCAGTTCCCCCAGGTTTTCCAGCAGTGCCTGCATTTCCACCGCGTGCGGGTGCAGCGATTGCTTGCGGGAAAAAGCCAGCAGCCGCTGCGTGAGCATTGCGCCGCGTTCGGCGGCTTTCAACGCGCGCGAAATACGCGCCGCATCGGGCGAATCCGTCGACACCAGTTCCAGGCTGCCGATAATCACCGCCAGCAGGTTATTAAAATCGTGCGCCAGCCCGCCGGTCAATTGGCCGACCGCTTTCATCTTCTGGCTGTGCAGCAGCGCCTCTTCCAGCCCTTTGCGCTCGGTACGATCCAGCACCACATTGACCATGCCGCGCCCCGGCACCGGGCTGAAACGCAGTTCGATGGTGCGGTTGTCGGCGAGTCGCAACTCCTGGGTTTTGGGGATTGGCCGCGCGAGGTTTTCCTGCACATGGGTGGGTAAATCGTTCACCCGTTGCAACAGCGTTTGGTAATGCTGCCCGCGTTGCAGCGCGTCGGCGCTCAGCCCGAGCAACAGCGGGTATTGCGGGTTCCACACCACCAGGCAGCCCTGGTAATCGAACAACGCAAAGCCGTCGCGCATCGCATGAAAGGTGGTTTCCAGTTGCGTACTTTTCTCTTTCAAAAGTTTGGACGTGTGCTCCAGCGAAGCGGTATTACGGGCGAAAACGTTGAAGGCGCGCGCCAGTTCGCCCAGTTCATCACGCCGTTGCAGCGCTGGCACCGACACATCCTGCTCGCCGTGCGCCAGCCGTGACATGGCGCGGGAAATGGCGGTGAGATTGGAGCCAAGATTGCGGTAGATATACCAGCCTGCAAAGCCCGTAATGATCAGCGCCAGCAGAGCGAAAAGGCTGATAAAGGCAATGATCGAGCGCATCTCCTGGTGGCTTTGCGCGGTGCGCTGATCCGAGGCCTGCGCCACTTCGGCAACATACTGATTAATGTCGCTGTTGAGCAGCGCCACCAGCGCTTTGATATGAAACATCGACCAGCTAATGGCTAAATCGCTCTCTTCAAGCTGGCGCGACAGCGGCTCCAGTTTGCGCAATTCGGCGCTGAAATCCGGCAGGATAAACGCCACCACCGGGCTATCCGCACGGATCGGTAATGGCGCCATGATCGCGGTGAGTTGCGCAATGGTAGCGCGCGGCGAAGGGGTTTGAATGGCGGCGATAATCAACCTATCCATCTCTTCCAGTAAGCGCGAATCGGGAATGTTGCTGCCGTCGCGCGCGTTGATGCCCTGCAAATGGCGCAAATAACTTTGGTTCTGGTACAGCGAACTGAGCAGCGCATTACGCTCCAGATGGCGGCGCTGCCCGCGTTGCAACATCTGCGTGACGCTTTGCTGCAACGCCTGGCTGCGACGGGTAATTTGCTCGACTAATTGCGGCTCCAGTTGCGCCAACGGCGCACGCGCCAGTTGGCTCAGCGAGTGTTGCAGCGCGCTTTGCGTCGCTTTCAGGCGGTCGGCTTCGCCTTTGTACTCCAGCGCGCCCACGACCTGCGACAAACGCACCGCCGCCGTGGCAACGCTCGCGGTGTCGCGCGCCAGATTCATGCTGCTGGTCATATCATCCAGCGTTTGCTGCTGCACTTGTTCCTGAATCCGGCTGGCATGGCGAAAACCCAGCACCGCCACGCCGCAGACCATCAATGTCACCGCCACCACCAGCAAATTAAAAAACAGCAAACGCCCACGGGCGCTGGTGAAAAACGGGTTTGTGCGGTTGCGCATAGAGGCTCCTGAGCAGGCAAACAGTTGCGTTGCGTCACTATGACAAATATGAACAGCTTCTGACATTTTGCATTTACCGGGGTGTGATGAAGTGCGGATATCGAGAATCAAGGGAGCTTCGTCATGAGCAACATGCCCGTTCTGGAGATGCGCAACATTGCCAAAGCCTTTGGCAAGTTTTACGCGCTCAAAGGGGTGGATCTGACGGTCTGGCCTGGCGAGATCCACGCGTTAATGGGGGAAAACGGCGCCGGGAAAAGCACGCTGATGAAGATCCTCGCGGGCGCTTACGGCGCCACCAGCGGCGAGATCCTGATCGACGGCCAGCCGTATGCCATCAAAAGCCCGAAAGATGCGCTGGCGGCGGGGATCACCTTGATCTATCAGGAGATGCAGCTCGCGCCCAACTTAACCGTGGCGGAAAACATTTTTCTTGGCAGTGAAATCGCCCGCGGCGGGCTGGTGCAACGCAAAGAGATGGCCGCACAGGCGCAAGCGGTGATCGACCGTCTCGGCGCCAACTTTAGCGCCACCGACCGGGTGATGAAGCTGACCATCGCCGAACAGCAGCAGGTGGAAATCGCCCGCGCCCTGCACCGCAACAGCCGCATTCTGGTGATGGACGAACCCACCGCCGCCCTCTCTTCGCGCGAAACACACCGTTTGTTTGAACTGATCATGCGCCTGCGCGATGAAGGCATGGCGATTATCTATATCAGCCACCGTATGGCCGAAGTGTATGAACTTTCGGATCGCGTCAGCGTGCTGCGCGACGGGCAATACGTCGGCAGCCTGACGCGCGACAAACTCAACGCTTCCGAACTGGTGCGCATGATGGTCGGACGGCCACTAAGCGATCTGTTTAATAAAGAGCGCGATATTCCGCTCGGCGACCCGCGTTTGAGCATTCATCACCTGACCGATGGCGAAAAAATCCAGCCGATCAGTTTGCAGGTGCGATCCGGGGAAATTGTCGGTCTCGCCGGGCTGGTGGGCGCGGGGCGATCGGAACTGGCGCAACTGATCTTCGGTGTGCGCAAAGCCACCGGCGGCATGATCGAAGTCGACGGCGAACCGGTGGTGATCCACTCGCCGCGCACCGCCATTGATTTGGGTATCGGTTTTTTGACGGAAAACCGCAAAGAGCAAGGGCTGTTCCTCGAACTGGCGGCGCAGGAGAACATCACCATGGCGACGCTGGAGCGTGATGCCGCCTGGGGGATGCTGGATCGTAAAAAGGCGCAGACCATTTCCGATGACGCCATCAAATTACTCAATATTCGCGTGCCGCACGCACAGGTGCGGGCGGGCGGGTTGTCCGGCGGCAACCAACAAAAGCTGCTGATCTCCCGCTGGGTGGCGATTGGCCCGCGCATCTTGATCCTCGATGAGCCAACGCGCGGCGTGGATGTCGGCGCGAAAAGCGAAATCTACCGCATCATGAACCAGATGGCGCGCCAGGGCGTGGCGATCTTGATGATCTCCAGCGAACTGCCGGAAGTGGTCGGCATGAGCGATCGCGTGTATGTGATGCGCGAAGGCAGCATTGCCGGGGAACTGCACCACGGCGACATCACCCAGGAAAACATCATGACGCTGGCGACCGGCGTCGACGAATCCCATCACCAGGCGGTACACCATGACTGAATCGAAAGAGCACGCAGCCACCACGCCGCAGCAGGAGGCGAAATCCGCATCCGCCAAAAAATTGCTGATGGGCGATTTGATGCAAACAGTCGGCATTTTGCCGATTCTGATCCTGATCGTCGCGGTTTTTGGCTTTATCACGCCGAACTTCTTCACCGAAAGCAACCTGCTGAATATTACCCGCCAGGCCTCGATCAACATCGTGCTGGCGGCCGGCATGACTTTCATCATTTTGACCGGCGGGATTGATCTGTCGGTGGGCTCGATTCTCGGCACCACGGCGGTGGCGGCCATGGTGGTGTCGCTGATCCCGGAATTCGCCCTGCTGTCGGTCCCGGCGGCATTGATGCTCGGCTTACTGCTCGGGCTGTTTAACGGCGCGCTGGTCGCGTTCGCCGGGCTACCACCGTTTATTGTCACCCTCGGCACCTATACGGCGCTGCGCGGCGCGGCCTATTTACTGGCCGATGGCACCACGGTGATCAACTCGGACATCAGCTTCGAGTGGGTCGGCAATAACTATCTTGGCCCGGTGCCGTGGCTGGTGGTGATTGCGCTGGCGGTGATTGTGCTGTGCTGGTTTATTCTGCGCCGCACCACGCTGGGCGTTCATATCTACGCCGTCGGCGGCAACATGCAGGCAGCGCGGCTGACCGGCATCAAAGTGTGGCTGGTGTTGCTGTTCGTTTACGGCATGAGCGGCCTACTCTCAGGCCTTGGCGGGGTGATGAGCGCCTCGCGCCTTTATAGCGCGAACGGCAACCTCGGCATGGGCTACGAGCTGGACGCCATTGCGGCGGTGATCCTCGGCGGTACCAGTTTTGTCGGCGGCATCGGCACCATCACCGGCACGCTGGTTGGCGCGTTGATCATCGCCACCTTAAACAACGGCATGACGCTGATGGGCGTCTCCTATTTCTGGCAATTGGTGATCAAAGGGGCGGTGATCATCATAGCGGTGCTGATCGACAAATACCGTACCCGGCATCATCAGGCAGCATAACAATACCCTACAAAACAGTAACATAAGCGAGGATTACAGCATGCGTCTTAAACCTCTTGTCACTGCGCTCTGCGCGGCCGCGATTTTGGCCAGCACGCCGTTTGCGCAGGCCAAAGATCTGAAATCCATCGGCGTCACGGTGGGCGATCTGGCGAACCCTTTCTTTGTGCAAATCACCAAAGGCGCGGAGCTGGAAGCGCGCAAACTGGCGGGCGATAAAGTCAAAGTCACGCTGGTTTCCAGCGGCTACGATCTGGGCCAGCAAGTGACGCAGATCGATAACTTTATTGCCGCGAAAGTCGACATGATCATTCTCAACGCCGCGGATTCGAAAGGCATCGGCCCGGCGGTGAAACGGGCGAAAGAGGCCGGCATTGTGGTGGTCGCGGTTGACGTGGCGGCCGAAGGCGCCGACGCCACCATCACCTCCGATAACACTCAGGCGGGCGAAATGGCCTGTAAATACATTACCGACCGCCTGAAAGGCAAAGGCAATGTGGTGATCATCAATGGGCCGCCGGTTTCCGCCGTGCAAAACCGCGTGGAAGGCTGCCAGACCGAGTTCAAACGCCACCCGGACATCAAGGTGCTTTCCGATAACCAGAACGCCAAAGGCAGCCGCGAAGGCGGGCTGGAAGTGATGACCTCCCTGCTTGCCGCTAACCCGAAAATTGATGGCGTCTTCGCGATAAACGATCCGACCGCGATCGGCGCCGATCTGGCGGCGAAACAGGCGCAACGTAACGAGTTCTTTATTGTCGGTGTTGACGGCAGCCCGGACGGTGAAGAAGCGTTGAAACGCAAAAACTCGCTGTTTGTTGCAACGCCCGCGCAGGATCCGCAAGTGATGGCGGCGCGCGCGGTGGAGATCGGCTACGACATCCTGCAAGGCAAAGCCGCGCCAAAAGAGCCGGTTTTGATCCCAGTGACGATGATCGATAAACAGAATGTCGGCAGTTACAAAGGCTGGACGGTGAAATAACGTGCATCACCCTCTCCCGCAAGGGAGGGGGAATGCTCACGCAGGAGAGACCATGAAACGCTCCGCCATTAATGAAATCCTCGGGCATACGCGGCAGTTTTTCTCCATGCACGATGTGCATCTGCCGCCGTTCGCCAGCTTTCCGCCCACCAAATGGCAGCAACTGGACAAAGCCGCCTGGCGCGAAGTGTTCGACCTGAAACTGGGGTGGGATGTCACCGCCTTCGGCAGCGCGAACTTCGACGCGCAAGGGCTAACGCTGTTTACGCTGCGCAACGGTTCGCCGAACGGCACACCGTATGAAAAGTGTTATGCGGAAAAGATCATGCATGTACGCGACGCGCAGGTGACGCCGATGCATTTTCACTGGCGAAAGCGCGAGGACATCATTAATCGCGGCGGCGGTAATTTAATTATTGAACTGTGGAACGCCGGTGCGCATGAAGAGACGATCAACACCGACGTCACCGTGGTCATTGATGGCTGCATTCAAACGCACGCGGCGGGCAGCCAGCTGCGCCTCTCACCAGGGGAAAGTATTTGTCTTACACCGGGGCTGTATCACAGCTTTTGGGGCGAACCGGGTTTTGGCGATGTGTTGGTCGGGGAGGTGTCATCGGTCAACGATGATGAACACGACAACCACTTCCTTTACCCGGTGGATCGCTACAACAACGTGCTGGAAGATGAACCAGCGCAACTGGTGTTGTGCAACGAATATCATCTGTTTATGAGTTAAAGGAGAGCGCAATGCCGATGATTTCTCTCGCCGAAGGGCTGGCGCACGCCCGCGAGCACCAGTACGCGCTGGGCGCGTTTAACGTGCTCGACTCCCACTTTTTACGCGCGTTGTTCGCCGCTGCAAAGCAGGAGCGATCGCCGTTTATTATCAATATCGCCGAAGTGCATTTTAAATATGTCTCGCTCGATTCGCTGGTCGAAGCGGTGAAGTTCGAAGCGGCCCGCAGCGACATCCCGGTGGTGCTGAACCTCGATCACGGCCTGAATTTTGAGTCTGTGGTGCGCGCGTTGCGCCTCGGTTTCAGCTCCGTAATGTTTGATGGTTCAACGCTTGCGTATGAAGAGAATATTCGCCAAACGCGGGAAGTGGTGAAGATGTGCCACGCGGTCGGTGTTTCGGTGGAGGCGGAATTGGGCGCGGTGGGCGGCGATGAAGGCGGCGCGCTGTATGGCCATGCCGATGAAGCCTGTTTTACCGATCCGGAACTGGCGCGCGATTTTGTCGATCGCACCGGCATCGATACCCTCGCCGTCGCCATCGGCAATGCACACGGCAAATACAAAGGCGAACCGAAGCTCGATTTTGTCCGCCTTGACGCCATTCGCCAGCAGACCGGCCTGCCGCTGGTGCTGCACGGCGGCTCGGGGATCAGCGATGCGGATTTTCGCCGCGCGATTTGCCTCGGCATCCATAAAATCAATTTCTACACCGGCATGTCGCAGGCGGCGCTCGGCGCGATTGAGCAGCGTATGGCGAACCGCCAGCCGTTGTATGACGAGTTCGCCCAGTTGTTGCTCGGCATTGAAGAAGCCATCACCGACACGGTGGCCGGGCAGATGCGCATCTTTGGCAGCGCGGGACAACTCTGATGGCGCGCACAGGGGTTATCGCCGCGGGCAATATGCTGGTCGATCATGTGCATCAAATTGTGCAATGGCCGGAGCGCGGCTGGCTGGCGGAGATCACTCAAAGTGAGCGTTCAACGGGCGGCGCGCCGCTGAATGTGTTGCTGACGCTGGCGAAAATGCATGTCGGTTTGCCGTTGCAGGCCGTCGGTTTGGTGGGGGAAGACGGCGACGGCGATTACATTATGGCGATGCTGGACCAGTATCACGTGAATCGCCAGCATGTGCAGCGCACCACGTTTGCGCCCACATCGATGTCGCAGGTGATGACCGATCCTTCCGGGCAGCGTACTTTTTTCCATTCGCCTGGTGCGAACCGGCTGCTGGATTTACCCGCTTTTGACCGGCTGGACAGCAGCATGAAGATTTTCCATCTTGGGTATTTGTTGCTGCTCGATAGCCTTGATTTGCCCGATGAAACATTCGGTACGCGCAGCGCGCGCCTGCTGGCGCAAATGCGCGCCCAGGGGTTTGAAACCTCGCTCGATTTGGTGTCGCGTAAAGGCGACCCGCGTTATAAACCGCTGGTGTTGCCGTGTCTGAAGCACCTTGATTACCTGGTGATCAATGAGCTGGAAGCCGGGGAATTTAGCGGTTTGGAAATGCGCACGGCAGATGACAAGCCACATGTCGACAATATCGCCCACGCCGCGAAAGAGCTGCTGGCGGCGGGCGTGAGGCAGCGGGTGGTGATCCACTGCCCGGAAGGCGCATGGGGCGAAGCGCCGGGCGAGGCAGGCAGTTGGATCCCGTCCAGAATGTTGAACCAGTCCGAAATTATCGGCAGTGTCGGCGCGGGCGATGCCTTTTGCGCCGGGTTTTTGTATGGCTGCCATGAAGCCTGGCCGCTGCAACAAAGCGTGCAACTGGCGCACGCCTGCGCCCGCACCAGCCTGCTGTGCGCTAACGCCATCGACGGCGCCAAAACGCTGGAAGAGTTGCAGCAGGAGATGGGGGTTTGATCGCCCATCTCCCGCATGATCGCCGGATGGCGCGTAAACGCTTATCCGGCCTACAAAACCCGTCCATCAAACCCGTGCGATCCCGTAGGCCGGATAAGGCGGTAGCCGCCATCCGGCAAAATGCCCCCTGCGCGCTGATCGCCGGATGGCGCGTAAACGCTTATCCGGCCTACAAAACCCGTCCATCAAACCCGTGCGATCCCGTAGGCCGGATAAGGCGGCAGCCGCCATCCGGCAAAATGCCCCCTGCGCGCTGATCGCCGGATGGCGCGTAAACGCTTATCCGGCCTACAAAACCCAACATGCTCGAGCGCGCATCGCCATCCGGCATCAACCATCAAAACTGATAGGTCATGCTCACTGAATAATTGCGCGGTTCGCCGTACACACCGTAATCGCTGAGCCATGAATAATAGGTGCGGTCAAACAGGTTGTTGACGTTGGCTTGCACGCCTAACTGCCTGTTGATTTGGTAACGGGCGAACAGGCTTGCCAGCGGGTAGCTGCCCTGGTAAACGCGGTGCGTTTCGCCATCCGGACCGGTGGCATCCTGGAAGGTACGGTTTTGCCAATTCACACCGCCGCCGACGGTCAATTCCGGCAGCATCGGCAATTGATAACGGGTATACAGCTTCAACTGCGTTTGCGGCATGTTGCTGTTAAAGCGCCCTGTTGAATCCCGCGCAACATAGCGCGTGGCGCCAAAAGTCATCTGCCAGCGATCGGTTAACGCGCCATTCAGTTCAAATTCCGCCCCTTTGCTGACCGCCCCTTTCGCCGCGTAATAGGCCTGCTCGCTACCGCCGTTTACGTGGTTGTCTCCGTCTTCCTGACCAACGTTTTCCTGTTCGATACGGAAAATGGCGAAGGAGGCCGTCAAACGCCCGTTCATCCAGTCGGATTTCAGGCCGGTTTCATAGTTCTTACCGGTAATCGGCGAGAGATATTTACCGCTGCTGTCGCGATAAGTCTGCGGCTGGAAAATCGAGGTGTAACTGGCGTAAGCCGACCAGGTATCGTCGATGTCATACACCAGCCCGCCATAGGGCGTGAGGTTGTTTTTGCGCATATCGCCGCTGCTGCCGCGGGTGCTCCACTGGCTGTAACGCGCGCCAATAATCAGTGACAGCGGGTCCGCCAGCGAGAAACGCGCCGCGCTGTAGAGGGCTTTCTGGCGCACAACATCGTTGGCGTTTTGATACCACCCTTCCCACTCCGGCTCGGCGACATTGCCATTCCAGCTATTACTGAAGCTGCCCATTTGGTCGCTATCGATCGATCCATCCTGGCTGTAAGTGGAATTGTGCTGGCGGCTGTAACTGGCGCCGACCACCAGTTCATGCTGGCGACCGAAGAGTTCGAACGGCCCGCTGGCATAGCTATCAACCGAATCGAGCTTGCGCGTGCCTTTATCCTGGCTGCCGAAACCGGTGGTGCCCTCGCCGGTGGTTTTATCGGGGAAGTCCATAATGTAGAGCAGCTTATCGCTGAAGGTTTGTTCGCCGTGCGTGCCGTTGACGCGCCAGGTCCAGCCGTTGTCGAAGTCATGTTTCACATCGGCGAACACTTTGCGGGAGTTGATGTTGTAACGGCTCCAGTCGGCGGAAACGTTGGTGCTGCGATCGTAATGGGTGCGCGTACCGTCGCTGTACCACGTTGGCAAGCCGCCCCAGGTCGGGTTGCCGGTGTCGTTTTGCTGATAGTCATACCCCAGCGAAACGGTGGTGTTGTCCGTCACATCGGCGTCGATCACGCCGTAAATAAATTTTTTGCGCTTATGGTAGCGATCCAGCCAGCTATCCTGATCCTGATAACCGGCAATCACGCGCCCGCGCACCGAACCGCTGTCGTTGAGCGCACCGGAAACATCCGCCACATAACGCTGCTTATTCCAGCTGCCGTAACTCGCCGACACCGTGCCGGTAAAATCGCGGCTGTCGGCATGTTTGCGCACCATATTGACCGATGCCGCCGGGTTACCGGCGCCGGTCATCAAGCCCGTTGCGCCACGCACGATTTCCACACGGTCATAAATGGCCGTGTCTTCGCTGGCGTCGCCAAAGTTCCAGGTGTCGCTCACCGAGGTGGGAATATCGTCATAGGTGTAGTTGTTGATGAAAAAACCCCGCGCGAAATAGGCCGAGCGCTCGCTGTCGATGATTTCTGTCGCCACGCCGGTGGCGTTATTCAGTACATCACCCACGGATTCGAGGTTCTGATCTTTCATGCGCTGTTCAGTAATAACGCTAAAAGATTGTGGGACATCGCGTGGCGTGAGCTGCATCTTCGTGCCGGCGCGGGTGGTTTTGACGGCATAATCTTGCGTGGTCGAATTGTCAGTGTTGGTGGCGCTGCCATCGACAATGATTTCGTCCTGCGTGTTGGTTGCGGCCTGCGCGGGCGCAATAAGCGCGTGAATTGTGAGAGCCAACACCGAAACGGTGAAAGCCTGCTTGCCATTGAAAGACATAATGATTCCCTGCGGGATATTGTTATTTAATTTGTTTAATGAATGCGAATGACAATAATAATCATTTCTGTGAATGAATAGCAGTGGCGCAGGCAAATAATGTAAGAAAATATATATACACAGGAGTGGGATTTACGCGGCTTTATCCCCGTGTGCGACATCTGCCGCAAACACGTAGCCGAGGCCGCGCAGGGTTTTGATTAACGCCGGTTGGTGCGGGTTGATTTCGATTTTTCGCCGTAAGCGCATGATTAACA
Organism: Kosakonia sp. BYX6; assembly: GCF_038449125.1. Classification (NCBI taxonomy): domain Bacteria; kingdom Pseudomonadati; phylum Pseudomonadota; class Gammaproteobacteria; order Enterobacterales; family Enterobacteriaceae; genus Kosakonia; species Kosakonia calanthes. The sequence goes on from NZ_CP151800.1 coordinate 4,358,210, forward strand.
CATCAATTGTACGATCAAAAACATCCACGCTTTCGCTGTGGGTCAGCTCCAGAAGCTGTTCGCGATTTAATACCCGCCGCGCGTTTTGCACCAGCGCCAGCAGCAGGCTGTACTCCCCTTGCGTCAGGTCGACCACCTGGCGCTGCGGATTCATCAATTCGCAACGCATCGGGTCGAGATGCCAGCCGTTAAAGGCAAAACCGGCGCTTTTCACCGGCACAGTTTCCACGGCCAACACCCCCGTGCGCCGCAGCACCGCATTCACTCGCGCCACCAGCACGCGGGCGTTAAACGGTTTGCCAATGTAGTCATCCGCGCCCATTTCGAGGCCGACCACCACATCCGCTTCGCTTCCCATTCCGGTGAGCATGACGACAGGCAGGTGCGGGCGCAATTTCTGCAATTGCTGTAACACGCGCAATCCGTTGATATCCGGCAACATCATATCCAGCAATACCAGCGCGATATCCGCATGCTGAGCGCTCAAGGTGACCGCTTCCAGCCCGTTATGGCAGACGTAAACCGTAAAGACGTGCTCGCTGAGCACATCTTCCAGCAGGGCGCAGATCGCCGGATCGTCATCCACAACCAGAATCGCAGGTTTCATTGTTCGCTTCCGTCAGGCTTGGTTTGCTAAGTCTGACTCATTCTGTTGGTAGCCATTGATAAATGCAGCGAATAAATGCCGAATTTTTAACCGGGGTCACATCCCCCTCGCCTTTCGACACGTCACTTTTGACGATGGCCTGCGCTTCGTCAGTATTTTGCCTAAAACTTCGCCGTAATATCCGTAAATACCCCCAATAACGTAGTGGCACAGAAGATGCATAATCGGGGGCGACAGCGGAAACGCGATTTTTTAACTGGAGCGAATGTGATGAAAAAAGTCGTCACGGTTTGCCCGTATTGCGCCTCAGGATGCAAGATTCACCTTGTGGTCGATAACGGCAAAATCGTTCGGGCGGAGGCGGCACAGGGGAAAACCAATCAGGGTACCCTTTGTCTGAAGGGCTACTACGGTTGGGATTTTATTAACGATACCCAAATCCTGACGCCACGCCTGAAAACCCCGATGATCCGCCGCCAGCGCGGCGGCAAACTGGAGTCGGTCTCCTGGGATGAAGCGCTCGATTATGTCGCCGGGCGTCTTAACGAGATCAAAGCGAAGTACGGCCCGGACGCGATCCAGACCACCGGTTCTTCGCGCGGTACGGGTAATGAAACCAACTACATAATGCAAAAATTCGCGCGCGCCGTTATTGGTACCAATAACGTTGACTGCTGCGCGCGCGTCTGACACGGCCCATCGGTTGCAGGTCTGCACCAGTCGGTCGGTAATGGCGCGATGAGTAATGCCATCAATGAAATCGATAACACGGATTTAGTGTTTATCTTTGGTTACAACCCGGCGGACTCTCACCCTATCGTCGCTAATCATGTGATTCGCGCGAAACAAAACGGGGCGAAAATCATCGTCTGCGATCCGCGCAGAATCGAAACCGCGCGTATTGCCGATATGCACGTCGCCTTGAAAAATGGCTCAAACATTGCCCTGCTGAATGCAATGGGCCATGTGATCATTGAAGAAAACCTCTACGACCAAGCGTTTGTCGCCCATCGTACGGACGGGTTTGAAGAGTATCGCAAGATTGTTGAAGGCTACACGCCGGAATCGGTCGAGGAAATTACCGGCGTCAGCGCGCAGGAAATCCGCCAGGCCGCCCGCATGTACGCCGGCGCGAAATCCGCCGCCATTCTGTGGGGCATGGGCGTGACCCAGTTCTACCAGGGCGTGGAAACGGTGCGTTCGCTGACAAGCCTGGCCATGTTGACCGGCAACCTCGGCAAACCGCATGTCGGCGTGAACCCGGTGCGCGGCCAGAACAACGTGCAAGGTGCGTGCGATATGGGCGCGCTGCCGGATACGTTCCCTGGCTATCAGTTTGTGAAAGAGGACGCCCACCGCGCGAAATTCGCCAAAGCCTGGGGTGTGGAAAGCCTGCCTGCGCATACCGGGTATCGCATCAGCGAGTTGCCGCACCGCGTGGCACATGGCGAAGTACGCGCCGCGTACATTATGGGCGAAGATCCGCTGCAAACAGATGCCGAGCTTTCAGCGGTGCGCAAGGCGTTTGAAGAGCTGGATCTGGTGATTGTGCAGGACATTTTCATGACCAAAACCGCGTCAGCGGCGGATGTCATCCTGCCGTCCACCTCATGGGGCGAGCATGAAGGGGTGTACACTGCGGCGGATCGCGGCTTCCAGCGTTTCTTTAAAGCCGTCGAGCCGAAGTGGGACCTGAAAACGGATTGGCAAATCATCAGCGAGATCGCCACCCGCATGGGTTACCCGATGCATTACAACAACACGCAGGAGATTTGGGACGAGTTGCGTCATCTGTGCCCGGACTTTTACGGAGCCACCTACGAAAAAATGGGTGAACTTGGCTACATTCAGTGGCCGTGCCGTGACACCTCCGAAGCCGATCAGGGTACGTCGTACTTGTTTAAAGAGAAGTTCGACACGCCGAACGGCAAGGCGCAATTCTTCACCTGCGATTGGGTCGCGCCGATGGACAAACTCAATGACGAGTATCCGATGGTGCTTTCCACCGTGCGTGAAGTGGGCCACTACTCTTGCCGCTCTATGACCGGCAACTGTGCGGCGCTCGCCGCGCTGGCGGATGAACCCGGCTATGCGCAAATCAACACCGCCGATGCCGCAAGGCTCGGAATTGAAGATGAAGCGCTGGTGTGGGTGAACTCGCGCAAAGGCAGAATCATCACCCGCGCGCAGGTCAGCGATCGCCCGAATAAAGGCGCGGTGTACATGACTTACCAGTGGTGGATTGGTGCCTGTAACGAGTTGGTGACGGAAAACTTAAGCCCGATTACCAAAACGCCGGAGTACAAATACTGCGCCGTGCGCGTGGAGCCGATCGCCGATCAGCGCACCGCCGAGCAGTATGTGATTGATGAGTACAACAAGCTGAAAACCCGCCTGCGCGAAAGCGCGATGGGCTAATAGCCGCCAGTCTTCACATCCTTAAAGCGGAGTGATTTATTCACTCCGCTTTTTTATTTATGCAGCAGGCTGCGGGAGGAGCGTCGTTCATGTAATGTCGGATAACCCCCCTTGTGATTGCGAGCGTCATCATTGGATCTTTTGGAAACTGAACTGCCTGCCAGTCAGCAAAACAGAAATATTGTTTGCCTTGCGACCGCGCAGGCGCTGGCGGGCGCCAACTCGGTGGTGTTTTACGCCACTGGGGCGATTGTCGGTAATACCCTCGCGCCAAACAGCGCGCTGGCGACATTGCCGATCACCGTTTTTGTGTTGGGCATGGCGGCGTGTATTTTGCCGTTTGGCGCCCTTGCCCGCCGTTGGGGAAGGCGCGCGGCGTTTATCACCGGCACCAGCGCGGGAGTGTTGACGGGTTTGCTGGCGGCACTCGCGGTGGTGATTAACTCATTCAGCCTGTTCTGCCTCGCCGCATTTCTCGGCGGTGCTTACGCCGCCGTGGCGGTTTCGTTTCGCTTCGCCGCCACCGATGGCGTGGGCAAAGCGCGGCGGGCAAAAGCGCTGTCGCTGGTGATGGGCGGCGGCGTGGCGGCAGGTGTGCTCGGGCCGATGCTGGTCACCGGCACCATGAACATCTGGCCTGCCCATCTGTTCGCCGCCACCTTTATTGCGCAGGCCATTGTCGCGCTGATTTCCGCCGGGGTATTGCTGGGCGTGCAGTCACCCGCACCCGCCGGAGAGGCAATGCGCAGTGGTCGACCGCTCGCGGACATCGTGCGTCAGCCAGGCTTTGCCCGCACCGTTTTTGGTGGTGCGATTTCCTACATGATCATGAACTTCCTGATGACCGCCGCGCCGCTGTCGATGCATCAGCACGGCCTTTCGCAGCAGGCCGCCAATCTCGGTATTCAGTGGCATGTGATTGCCATGTACGGGCCGGGATTTTTCACCGGCAGGCTGATCAACCGCTTCGGCGCAAACCGTGTTGGCGCGGCGGGGTTGCTGATCACCGCGCTTTCCGTGCTGGCAGGTTTGATGGGTACAGACGTCGCGCATTATTGGGTGTCGTTGATTTTGCTCGGGCTGGGCTGGAATTTTGGCTTTACCGGTGCGTCGGCGAAAATCATCGATTACCACCGCCCGGAAGAGAAAACCCGCGTTCAGTCGCTGAATGACTTCATCGTTTTCGGCGTGATGATTATCGGCTCTTTCGCCTCTGGCGCGCTGCTCAATACTTTTGGCTGGAACGCCGTGCTGTGGGGATCGCTGGTGCCGGTTGGCGTGGCTTTTCTGGCGGTTGTATTCGCGAAGCGGTAAAAAAAATCCCTCCGCGAAGGAGGGATTGGCATGTTTACTGATCGGCGGTTTTATCGAATTTGCCGAGCATTTCGCGCTCATACGCTTGCGCTTTTTTGCGGTCGAATTTGTGTTCCCACTTGGCAATGACCAGCACCGCCAGCGCGTTACCCACCACGTTCAACGCGGTACGCGCCATATCGAGGATACGGTCAACACCGGCGATAAACGCCAGGCCTTCCAGCGGAATACCCACACTGCCAAGCGTCGCCAGCAGCACCACAAACGACACGCCCGGCACACCCGCGATACCTTTTGAAGTCACCATCAGCGTCAGCACGAGGATGATTTCCTGCCACAAAGAGAGATCGATACCGTAAAGCTGCGCGATAAAAATCGCCGCAATGCTCTGGTACAGCGTCGAACCATCGAGGTTGAAGGAGTAACCGGTCGGCACCACGAAACTGGTGATCGACGCCGGTGCGCCGTAGGCTTCCATCTTTTCGATAATGCGCGGCAGCACACTTTCGGAGCTGGCTGTCGAGTACGCGAGAATCAGTTCGTCTTTCAGGATGCGAATCAAAATCCAGATGCTCAGCCCGCAGATGCGCGCCACCAGACCCAACACCACCAGCGCGAAGAACAGAATGGCGAAATAGACCAGAATCACCAGCTTCGCCAGCGGCCACAGCGAGGCGAAACCAAAGTTTGCCACCGTGACCGAGATCAGCGCGAACACGCCGACCGGCGCATAGCGCATCACCATATGGGTAACTTTAAACATGGTTTCGGAAATGGAGCGGAACACGGTGACCAGCGGTTCGCGGTGCGTGGCGGGCAGTGAAGAAAGCCCCAGACCAAACAGTACCGAGAAGAAGATGATCGGCAGCATATCGCCTTTCGCCATCGACGCGATGATATTGGTCGGCACCAACGACAAAATCGTCCCCATCAGGCCGTGGGCGTGGCTTTGCACATCCGCGGTGGTGCTTTGGTATTTCGAAATATCCACTGTCGCCAGCTGCGACATATCAATCCCCGCGCCCGGCTGGAAGACATTCGCCAGCGTGATGCCAAGGATGATAGCAACCGTAGTGATCACTTCGAAATAGATGATGGTTTTCGCGCCGATACGGCCAAGCTGTTTCGCGTCACCAACGCCAGCAATGCCAACAATTAATGTCGAGATGACAATCGGCACCACAATCATTTTGATCAGATGGATAAAGATATCGCCCGCCGGAGACAGGAGATTCGCAATCAGCCATTCGCGGCTGTCGCTCTGATAATGCAAGTAACTACCCAGAAGAATACCCAGCACCAGGGCCAGCAAAATCTGCCAGGCCAGGCTGACTTTCATGTTTTTCATAACTACAGACATCCTCAATGAAGCACCATTCCATGCTCAGGAACGACACATACTGAAAGGGTATGGTTAGCGTCGCACGGTATTGCGGGGGTTTTTAAAGCGCATTATCAGTACCATTTGCGGGGTATAGCGCGCAACCCTATACCGGGAGGGGGTTTGACTGAATTCTTGAGGAAAAACCGTCTTTTATTCCAGTTATTAACAATAAGTATTTGTTATAAAAAACGTTTCACTCATGCGAAATCCAATATTCGCTGTTGGAAATTATTCCCTGAAATTCGTTCATTTGCGCATTTTTTAACCGCGAAAAATGTCGTGCTAACAATTCATAGACGAAATTTCTCCTGCGGTTCTCTATTAGTAGAGTGAATAATCCACATGCAAAATAATTATGACCCTACTGGTTCAGTGGTGAATTTTCAGGCGCTTCAATGAATGCGTGATCTGTCGCGCAAATAATAAACAAACCGGCCAAAGACCCTACAATTAACGTTTATGCGACATATTATTAACATCTTACAAGGAGAGCAACCGCCATGAGCCAAATACATAAACACGATATTCCCGCTAATATTGCGGAACGTTGCCTGATAAACCCGGAGCAGTACGAAACCCGATACCAGCTTTCGGTTTCTGATCCCAACACATTCTGGGGCGAGGAAGGCAAAATCCTCGACTGGATCACGCCTTATAAGACGGTAAAAAACACCTCTTTCGCGCCCGGCAACATCTCCATCAAATGGTATGAAGATGGCACGCTGAACCTGGCCGCCAACTGCCTCGATCGCCATCTCGCCGAACGCGGCGATCAAACCGCCATTATTTGGGAAGGCGATGACGCCAGCCAAAGCAAAAAAATCACTTACCGCGAATTGCATCGCGATGTTTGCCGTTTCGCCAATGTGCTGGTGGATCTGGGTATTAAGAAAGGCGATGTGGTGGCGATTTATATGCCGATGGTGCCGGAAGCGGCGGTGGCGATGCTCGCCTGCGCACGCATTGGCGCGGTGCATTCGGTGATTTTTGGCGGTTTCTCGCCGGAAGCCGTGGCTGGGCGCATTATCGATTCCAGCTCACGACTGGTGATCACCGCTGACGAAGGCGTGCGCGCCGGGCGTGCGATCCCGCTGAAGAAAAATGTCGATGACGCGCTGAAAAACCCTAACGTGAACAGCGTTGAACATGTGGTGGTGCTGAAACGCACTGGCGGCAAGATCGACTGGCAAGAAGGCCGCGACCTGTGGTGGAGCGATCTCAGCGAGAAAGCCAGCGACCAGCACCAGCCGGTGGAAGTCGGCGCTGAAGACCCGCTGTTTATCCTCTATACCTCCGGCTCGACCGGTAAACCGAAAGGCGTACTGCACACCACCGGCGGTTACCTGGTGTATGCCACCACAACCTTTAAATATGTTTTCGATTATCACCAGGGCGACGTGTACTGGTGTACCGCCGATGTCGGTTGGGTCACCGGCCACAGCTATTTGCTGTACGGGCCGCTGGCCTGCGGTGCCATCACGCTGATGTTTGAAGGCGTGCCGAACTGGCCAACGCCAGCGCGCATGAGCCAGGTTGTCGATAAACATCGCGTCAATATTCTCTACACCGCGCCGACGGCGATCCGCGCGCTGATGGCCGAAGGCGATAAAGCAATTACCGGAACCGACCGCTCTTCGCTGCGTATTTTGGGCTCCGTCGGCGAGCCGATTAACCCGGAAGCCTGGGAGTGGTACTGGTCGAAAATCGGCAATGGTAAATGCCCGGTGATGGATACCTGGTGGCAGACAGAAACCGGCGGTTTCATGATCACCCCGCTGCCTGGCGCGACCCAACTGAAAGCCGGTTCCGCTACGCGTCCCTTCTTTGGCGTGCAGCCTGCGCTGGTGGATAACGAAGGCAACCCGCAAGAGGGCGCGACCGAAGGCAACCTGGTGATCACCGATTCCTGGCCAGGCCAGGCGCGGACGCTGTTTGGCGATCATGAGCGTTTTGAGCAAACCTACTTTTCGACCTTCAAAAACAGGTATTTCAGCGGCGACGGCGCGCGTCGCGATGAAGACGGTTACTACTGGATAACCGGGCGAGTGGATGATGTGTTAAACGTCTCCGGTCACCGCCTGGGCACCGCTGAGATTGAATCGGCGCTGGTGTCGCACCCGAAAATCGCCGAGGCCGCGGTGGTAGGCATTCCGCATAACATCAAAGGGCAGGCTATTTATGCCTATGTGACGTTAAACCACGGCGAAGAACCGTCGCCGGAACTCTATACCGATGTGCGCAACTGGGTGCGCAAGGAGATTGGCCCGCTGGCAACGCCGGATGTGCTGCACTGGACAGACTCACTGCCGAAAACCCGTTCCGGCAAAATCATGCGCCGTATTTTGCGCAAAATCGCCGCTGGCGATACCAGCAATCTCGGCGATACCTCAACGCTTGCCGATCCTGGCGTAGTGGAAAAACTGCTCGAAGAGAAGCAGGCCATTACCATGCCATCGTAACCGAACAACAACCCTTACCAACCTATCTTCCCCAAAGGATTTCGTGTTGCAGGAAGGCGGCAAACGAGCACATCCCCAGGAGCATAGATAACTATGTGACTGGGGTGGCGAGCGCAGCCAACGCACCTGCGGCGCGAAAGACGAAGGGGAAACCTCTGGAGATCCTGCGATGAATGAAATTTATCAGCGGATAGAAAATAGTGCGCATTTCAGGGAGTTAGTTGAAAAACGGCAACGGTTTGCCTTCCTTCTTTCCATCATCATGTTGATTATCTACGTCGGCTTTATTTTGCTTATCGCGTTTGCCCCGCAGTGGCTCGGCACGCCGTTATATGACGGAACCAGCGTGACGCGCGGTATTCCGATTGGCATCGGCGTGATTGTGATTTCGTTCGTGCTGACGGCTGTTTATGTCTGGCGGGCGAACAGTGAATTTGAACGTCTGACAAGAGCCGTGCTGAGCGAGGTAAAAGCATCATGAAGAGAGTCCTGACGGCGCTTGCCGCCACACTTCCCCTCACGGCCCTTGCCGCCGATCCGGTTAGCGGCGCGGTTGAACGCCAGCCGACCAACTGGCAGGCGATTATTATGTTCCTGATTTTTGTCGCCCTGACGTTGTACATCACTTACTGGGCGTCGAAACGTGTGCGCTCGCGCAGTGATTACTACACCGCGGGCGGCAATATTACCGGCTTTCAGAACGGGCTGGCGATTGCCGGTGACTTTATGTCGGCGGCGTCGTTCCTTGGGATTTCCGCACTGGTTTACACCTCCGGTTATGACGGGCTGATTTACTCGCTCGGCTTCCTCGTCGGCTGGCCGATTATCCTGTTCCTGATTGCTGAGCGTCTGCGTAACCTTGGGCGTTACACCTTCGCCGATGTGGCGTCGTACCGCCTGAAACAAGGCCCGATCCGCACCCTTTCCGCCTGCGGTTCGCTGGTGGTGGTGGCACTGTATCTGATTGCGCAAATGGTCGGCGCGGGCAAGCTGATCGAACTGCTGTTCGGCCTGAACTACCATGTCGCGGTGGTGCTGGTTGGCGTGCTAATGGTGATGTATGTGCTGTTCGGCGGCATGCTCGCCACCACCTGGGTACAGATCATTAAAGCCGTGCTGCTGCTGTTCGGCGCCAGTTTTATGGCTTTTATGGTGATGAAACACGTCGGCTTCAGCTTCAATAACCTGTTTACCGAAGCGATGGCGGTACACCCGAAAGGCGGCGCGATCATGAGCCCTGGCGGGTTGGTGAAAGACCCGATCTCGGCGCTGTCGCTCGGTCTCGGCCTGATGTTCGGTACTGCGGGCTTGCCGCATATTTTGATGCGTTTCTTTACCGTCAGCGATGCGCGCGAAGCGCGTAAAAGCGTACTCTACGCCACCGGGTTTATGGGCTATTTCTACATCCTGACCTTTATCATCGGCTTTGGCGCCATCATGCTGGTTGGCGCGAACCCGGCGTTCAAAGACGCGGCGGGCGCGTTGATTGGCGGCAACAATATGGCGGCAGTGCATCTGGCTGACGCGGTGGGCGGCAACTTGTTCCTCGGCTTTATCTCCGCCGTGGCGTTTGCCACCATTCTGGCGGTGGTTGCCGGTCTGACACTCGCAGGCGCATCGGCGGTTTCCCATGATCTTTACGCCAACGTGTTCCGCAAAGGGGCAACCGAACGCCAGGAGCTGAAGGTGTCGAAAATCACTGTGCTGGTGCTCGGTGTGGTCGCCATCTTGCTGGGTATTTTGTTCGAAAACCAGAACATTGCCTTTATGGTTGGCCTGGCCTTCTCCATCGCCGCGAGCTGTAACTTCCCAATAATTCTGCTGTCGATGTACTGGTCGAAACTGACCACGCGCGGCGCGATGATTGGCGGCTGGCTTGGCCTGCTGACGGCGGTGATTTTGATGATCCTCGGCCCGACCATTTGGGTGCAGATCCTCGGTCACGCAACCGCGGTGTTCCCGTATGAATACCCGGCGCTGTTCTCCATTGCAGTGGCGTTTATCGGCATTTGGGCCTTCTCGCTGACCGATAATTCCGAAGAGGGTAACCGCGAGCGCGAGCGGTTCCGCGCACAGTTTATCCGTTCGCAAACCGGTATTGGCATCGAACAGGGCCGCGCACATTAATCTTTGCCCCGGTCAGTAATGGCCGGGGATCACACTTTCCCACCTTCGTTGTAGGCATCCCCCGCTATCGCGCTACAGTATCCTCAGAAAATTGAAACAATGTTTTTATTACATCAGCACGTTAATTCATTAATGAGGATGCAATGAAAAAATATGCGTTAGTGGGCACGGGCGGGCGTGCCGGATTATATATTTCCGCGATTGGCGGGCAGTGGAAAGAGAATGCCCGGATGGTGGCGTTTTGCGACAGTAATCAAACGCGCATGGATTACGCCAATCAATTGTTAGCCAACGAAGGCGCGGCGGCGGTTTCCACGTGGAAAGCGGCGCAATTTGAAGCAATGATCCGCGAAACGCGCCCGGACGTCATTATCGTTACCACCATGGACCGCACCCATGACGACTATATTGTGCGGGCGTTGCATGCCGGTTGCGATGTGATCACCGAAAAACCGATGACCATCGACGAAGCGCGTGCGCTGCGTATTCTCGATGCCATTGAACAGACCGGGAAAACGGTGCGCGTGGCGTTCAATTACCGTTATGCGCCGCACCACAGCAAAGTGCGCGAATTGCTGATGAACAACACCATCGGCGAGGTTTTTTCGGTGCATTTCGAGTGGTTGCTGAATACTGAACACGGCGCGGACTATTTCCGCCGCTGGCACCGGGAAAAACGCAACAGCGGCGGGCTGCTGGTGCATAAATCGACGCACCATTTCGACCTGATGAATTTCTGGCTCGACAGCTACCCGCAGCGCGTGTATGCCGAAGGCGGGCTGCGCTTTTACGGCAAAGAGAACGCGGAAAAACGTGGCGTCACCCAGTTTTACCCGCGCGCACACGGTTACGCCGCCGCCCAGGACGATCCGTTTGCGTTGAAGATGGCGGACAATCCGCAGTTGAAAGCGCTCTACCTTGATGCCGAACATGAAGATAACTACTGGCGCGATCAGAGCGTGTTCAGCGACGGCATTACCATCGAGGACACGATGTCGGTATTGGTGAAATACCAAAACCAGTGCCAATTAAGTTACTCACTGAATACCTATTTGCCGTGGGAAGGGTTAAACGTGGTGTTCAACGGAAGCCAGGGGCGGCTGGAGATGAAAATCGTCGAGAAATCCTATGTGAACGCGGGCGGCGAGCGCGCCAATGAAGGCAGCCTTGAATCCTGCGATATCACCGTGTTTCCGATGTTTTCCGCACCCTGGAAAGCAGATTTCACCCTCGGCGAAGGCGGACACGGCGGCGGCGATAACGCCATGCTGGCAGACTTATTTGGTACTCCAGGCAATGACCCACTAAAACGCGCAGCCGATCACCGCGCAGGCGCCATGTCGATCCTCACCGGCATTGCCGGGAATATTTCCATGCAACAACAACGCCCGGTGAATTTTAACGAATTCAACCTGGTCGCCCGGCTGAAAAAACAGTGACCGCCCTCCCGCCCCGCAGCCATTGGCGGGGCGTTAAAATTGCCTGTTATTAATGAATTCTTAAAAAGTTCGGCTTGTATCTTCGCCTGAAGTACCTGTTATCTCGCCAAATAAGGCGCCCTGTTGTCACAGTCCGAACACACGCGCCTGAACAACCTGCTCAGACCGCAAAAACCATCAACAGCAAAGCCGCTGGACGGCTGCTGGCCGCAGGCGGAATTTATAACGGTAATATCGAGGGATTCAGAAGGACCGCGCAACAACTCGGCGGTGATGCGCCAACCGGCTACGGCCAGGTGATGAATGAGCAGACCAAAGGTTTACTCATCGCAGGTACATCAATCGCGGCGGGAGTGATGATGGGGAGAATGAAATTCCCCGAATTAGAGGAGCTTGAACACTTTGGTGCCAGGGGTGTCTCATCCTCGCGTAATTTCGATCCCGAAAAAGCGGGTGGACCCATTGAAAAGCTGACCACGGACGGTGTAGTGATCGATCACGACGGCATCGCAATTGTTGAAAAACATCTGGCACGATTCGATCACGATCCTGCTAATGATGTCATGGTTAGCAGGCTAAAAAACATCGCAAAAGGTGAGATGCCTCCGGAACAAGTAGACTTGAATTACTACACACATGAATGCCGGGAGTATACACGTTACTGTAAGTTAGGCTGGGAAACGGGTGAACCAGAAGGCGATGCTGGCTATGAACTTTGGAATAACGCTCACACGGCAACATTGGAAGATTTTAAACTTAAAGATGGCGATTTATTCCATCCGGATGCAACGAAATGACGATAACTAAAATTGAATTAAATGTTTTAAAAGTCATGGCAGAAAAAGACATTGACTGGACCTGGATAATCCTCGATCGCGCACTCTCTATGAGAAATATTCCCGGATTTGGTAATGTCGCAAATATCGTCACCAGCCTGATTAATAACGGAATGGTGGATATTGTGCTCAATGAGGATGGATCCCGATCCCGCTATCGCGTATCCCCTCTGGGCCACAAATTTCTGGATGAGTTAAATACAACGCGCCTGGACGATTAAACCCACGAGCAGCTTAACGAACTCAACCTGGTCGCCCGGCTGAAAAAACAGTGACCGCTCTCCCGCCCCGCTGACATTGGCGGGGCGTTAAAACATAACGCTGTTAACGATTCGTTTAAAAAAACGCCAAACCTTCTTACAGACAGCTTTCTCCGCCAGGTGAATGAATTACAATCGCCGCAGGCCTGCCTGGTTCAAAGGAACAGTTATGGACATCCGGACGCTGCGTTATTTTGTGGAGGTGGTGCGCCAGCAGAGTTTCACTCGCGCGGCGGAACGTTTATTCGTGACCCAACCCACCATCAGCAAAATGTTGAAAAACCTCGAAGACGAACTGCGTTGCACATTGCTGATTCGCGATGGGCGCAAATTATTGCTGACCGATACCGGCCGCGTTGTTTTTGAGCGCGGTGTGGCAATCCTCGCAGAATTTCGCCAATTGGAAGCGGAGCTCGAGGACATCAACCACCTGAATAAAGGCGTGCTGCGCCTCGGCATTCCGCCGATGGTCGGCATGTTGATTGCCGGGCCAATCAGCCTGTTTCGCCAGCGCCACCCTGGCGTGGAGTTGAAAATAGCTGAATTCGGCGGCCTGACCGTGCAGCAGGCGGTAAGCAATGGTGAGCTGGATTTGGCGATGACGGCACTGCCCGTGGAAGATGAAAGTGGTCTGGCGACATTGCCGCTGTTTAGCCACCCGCTGTGCGTGCTGGTGCCGCGATCCGGCGATTGGTTAAGGCATGATGTGGTGACGCCCGAAGAGCTAAGCGAGCATCCGTTGCTGATTTACAACGAAGATTTCGCCCTGAGCCGCCAGTTGATGCGGTTGTTTAATCAGCATGGCGTGAAGCCGCGCATCGCCGTGCGCAGCGGGCAGTGGGATTTTCTCGCCGCGATGGTGCAGGCGGGCGTTGGGATTGCGATTTTGCCGGAGCCAATTTGCCAGCGTTTGGACAACCGCACCTTGCGTTGGATCCCGTTGCAGAGTGAGTTGCGTTGGCAATTGGGGATGATTTGGCGCGAAGGCAGTTATTTGTCGCACAGCACAAAAGCGTGGCTGGCGTGTTGCGAAGGGTTTTGGCTGGAACCGACCGGGGATCGATGAATGAATACCGTGTGGCGCTGAATGCCTGATGGCGCTGCGCTTATCAGGCCTACGGGGTTGTGCGGTGTTGTCGATGATTGCCTGATGGCGCTGCGCTTATCAGGCCTACGCGACACAGTAGGCCGGATAAGGTGCAGCCACCATTCGGCATCACAAAAAGCGCTTACTTGCTCTCTATCAACAACGCTTCCAGCAAATCGAGGTCGTGCAGCATCTTTTGCAGCGTCTCGTTGCTGATTTGCCGAGTAGCGCGTAAATGGTAAAGCTCGGCGCGTTCGGAGCGCAGCGCCGCCAGGCGGAAGCGGCGTTCGAGGTTCTCTTCCAGCAGCGAACTTTCGGCGTTGTTGCGGCCATCGGCGCGGCGCCGCAGGTTACCAATCACCCGCGAACTGACCTCTGTCAGCAGCTGATTATCGATATTCTCTTCGGTATCGGCCGCCAGACGCTCTTCCATTTTCTGGATGGCCACAATCGCCACATCGGCGGTCGCCGCGCGCGCCATGCGCTCCTCTTTATGCTGCTGCGCGTGATCGCGAATCTCAACGTGCTGCAACAACGCCGGCAATGCGACCACACCCACGAACAGCGAGAACAGGATCACCCCAGCGGCCAGGAACACCAATTCATAACGCGCCGGGAAAACATCACCGCTCGGCAACAACAGCGGAATAGAGAGCACACCAGCCAGGGTAATCGCCCCGCGCACCCCGGCAAAGGTGGCAATCAGCAGCTCGCGGTCGCTCCATGCGCCAAACTCCATCGGCTTTTTGGTCAGGAAACGGCGGCTAAACCTTTTCATCGTCCACAGCCAACCAAAACGCACCAGCATCAAGGCGGCGTAAATCAGGATGATATCGGTAAACAGCATCCAGGTTTCAACGTTCGGATCGGCCTCGGCCGCCACCAGAGAAGACTCCAGAATGCCCGGCAATTGCAGGCCCAACAGCAGAAACACCATGCCGTTGAAGACAAATTCCAGCATCGCCCAGGTGCTGTTGGCGCGCAGACGCATCGCTAACGGCGCGGTGCGCATCACGCCGGAACGGGTGATGGTCATCCCGGCCGCGACCGCCGCGAGAATGCCGGAAAAGCCAATATGCTCCGCAATCAGATAAGAGGCGAACGGCAGCAGGAACAGCAGCACGATTTGCGTCGCGGGTTCATCACCGCCCCAGCGGCTGAGAAAACGCAGCGAGCGCCCGTACAGCCAGCTCACCACAAACCCGGCCAGCAGGCCGCCAATCGCCACTTTCAGGAACTCAAGCGTTGCGCCGCCGACGGTAAAGATCATGGTGCCCATCACCACGGCGACCGCGAATTTCAACGACACCAAGCCGGACGCGTCGTTCATCAACGCTTCGCCCTGCAAAATGCCCATGATTTTTTTCGGAATGCGCCCTTCCCCAACAATGCCGGAAAGCGCGACCGCATCCGTTGGCGACAGCACCGCCGCCAGCGCGAAGGCGGGCACTAGCGGAATACCCGGCACCACCCAATAAATTAAGAAACCGATACCGACCACAGTGACCAACACCAGCGCCAGCGCCAGACCGAAGATCTCGCGACCATGTTCAAGGAACTCGCGCGTGGGCGTTTTCCAGCCATCGGCGAACAGCAGCGGTGGAATAAACAGCACCAGGAACAGTTCGGGGTCGAACTCAACATGCAGGCCGAACGTCGGCAAGGCCAGCAACGCGCCAATGGCGATTTGCATCAGCGGCAGAGGAATTTGAAACGGCAGAACTCGCGTGATGACGCCCGAGAGCGAAACCACAAGGGTCATGATGAGAATAGTAAAGAAAATTTCCATGCGTTCCCTGTTTGCAGTGTGTTTATAAAAGCATCAGGCCTGATGCCAGAACATCCAGCTTAACGCAAAGAAACCGGGCTGTGGGCAAAAAAATGGGCGACCGAAGTCGCCCATTGTAAGAATATTTTTAGATGAGAAGCGCAGGCGAATAAGCGCCAGCGCCATCAATCAGATAGCCCAACCGCCAGCATAGAAGGCAACCAGCGCCACGGCGATAACCACGGTGCCAATGTTCAGCTTGCGCCATTCACCGGAAACCACGCGGCCAATCACCAGCGAGGCGAAACCGATCATGATGCCGGTGACGATGTTGCAGGTCAGCACGATAAACACCGCGGTGATCAAGCCTGACATGGCGTCAACGAAATCAGCGAAGTCGATTTTCGCCACGTTGCTCAGCATCAGCAGGCCAACATACATCAGCGCTGGCGCGGTCGCGTAAGCCGGAACCAGGTAAGAGAGCGGAGAGAGGAACAGGATCAACAGGAACAGCACGCCAACGGTGATCGCCGTCAGGCCGGTTTTACCGCCCGCCGCCGTACCCGCCGCAGACTCGATATATACCGCAGCCGGTGCCGCGCCGACCAGGCCGGAGAACACGCTGCTCAGGGAGTCGGTGGTCAGCGCTTTGCCGCCATCGATAATCTGGCCGTCTTTATCCAGCAGATTCGCCTGGCCCGCTACCGCGCGGATGGTACCGGTGGCGTCAAACACCGCCGTCATCACCAGCGCCAGCACACTTGGCAGCACCACCGGGTTTAACGCGCCCATGATGTCCAGGCTGCCGATCAGCGAGTTGCCTTTGTCATCGCTCAGCGACGGCATGGCGAAAATACCGGAAAAATGCACGCTCGGATCGAAAATCAGGCCAACAATCGACACGCCGATAATGGTCAGCAGAATGCCGCCTGGCACTTTCAGTTTTTCCAAACCGATAATCACCGCCAGACCAATCAGCGACATGATCACCGGGAAGCTGGCAAAGTGGCCCAGCGCAACCGGCAAGCCGTCCAGCGGGTTCTTAATCACCAGACCAACGCCGTTTGCCGCGATCAGCAGCAGAAACAGACCGATACCGATGCCGGTGCCGTGCGCAACGCCGTGCGGCAGGTTACGCAGGATCCAGCTACGAATGCCGGTTGCAGAGATAATGGTGAACAGCACACCCATCAGGAACACCGCGCCGAGGGCAACCGGGACGCTGATATGCTGACCCAGCACCAGGCTGAAGGCGGTAAACGCAGTAAGAGAGATAGCACAGCCGATGGCCAGTGGCAGGTTAGCCCACAGCCCCATGACGATGGAGCCAATACCGGCAACCAGGCAGGTCGCGACGAAAACGGCTGCCGGCGGGAAACCGGCTTTGCCCAGCATGCCAGGCACAACGATGACGGAGTAGACCATCGCCAGGAAGGTGGTGAGACCGGCAACGATTTCCTGACGAACATTACTGCCACGTGCAGAAATTTTGAACAGTGCGTCAAGCGAACCGCCGGTACGCGCAGATGGCGTAGACATAGAAACATCCCCTGAAAATATTATTGTGCATTGTGATGCGTGGTGGACAGTCCACTGCCGGTTAAACATCATCTCCCTGTGCTGCGTTGTGGCAAGGGGCCACAAAAAAGCAAACGTTTAACTCCGCGCATACAACGGTTGGTCAAAAAAAGGCAAACGATTATCCAGCGTTTATATGACGCTTTTCAACTGAACTTTGCCGCTTTTTGCCAAATATTGCCCAAAGCGGCGAAGAAGTACCCGGCCGATGCGCAAACGTTATCGTCGATGCGCAACTTTGCAACAAAATACAAACATTCCTAGTCGCCAGGGAGATCGAACGGGCCGCCCTGGACAATGGCGCGTTGCCAGGCTGGGCGCATTTCAACGCGCTTTTTCCACGCGCGCAAATTGGGAAGGTTGTCGATACCGCCACGCGCCAGCAGCGCGAAAACCGGGAAGCTCATCTGGACGTCCGCCATGCTGATGTGATCGCCCGCAAACCAATTTTTTTGCGCCAGTTCCGTTTCCATAAAGCGCGCGTGAGTTTCCAGTTGTTTGTTTAAAAAAGTTTTTTCGATGCCGTTGGCGAGCACTTTCCCGATGCTGCGCACGCCAAACGGCACCGGCGGTTTGCCAAGGCGGCTTATCACCAGTTTCATCAGCAGAAGCGGCATCAGCGAACCTTCGGCGTAGTGCAGCCAGAAACGGTAATCGAGTTTCTGTTTTGTCTCCTGCGGCTTAAAGCGCTGTTGGTTATCGTAGGTTTCCTGTAAGTACTCCAGGATCGCGCCGGATTCGGCAATGATGAGGCCGTTGTCTTCAATAACAGGGGATTTACCCAACGGGTGCACTTTTTTGAGCGATTCCGGGGCCAGCATGGTTTTTTCACGCTGGTAACGCACAATTTGATACGGCACGCCCAACTCTTCCAAAGCCCAGAGCACGCGCTGCGAGCGCGATTGATTCAGGTGATGCACCGTGAGCATGTTTTTCTCCTGCGGGGTTATTCGTTTTAACTATAGAAAAGCGGCGGCTTTATGGACAAAAAATCATAAAAAAACGGTCAAAAAAGTGGCAGAAAGGCCTCTCTGACCTACACTAAAAGTGTCAGCACAATCCGGAACCTGGAACATCATGAGGGGTGCTGATGTCGGGGGAAACCCTCCCGTTCATAAACGGGATAGAGAGAAAGACAAAGACCGGAAAACGACTAAAGCGCCCCAACGGGCGCTTTAGTTTTTTGTGCGCGTCAATCGTCTTCCAGCAGCCGGGCGCCGGTGCCCTGCTGGCCCAACGTATCGCCGGGGTTACGCAACGGGCAATCGCTGCGCGACAAGCAACCGCAGCCGATACACCCATCCAACTCATCACGCAGCGCAACCAGCGTATGAATGCGCCGGTCCAACTCTTCGCGCCATTGCGACGAGAGCTGTTTCCACTCTTTTTTGCTGAGCGTGTGCCCTTCCGGCAACACGCCGAACGCGTCGCCGATGGTCGCCAGCGGAATGCCGATACGCTGCGCAATCTTGATGATGGCCACATAACGCAATACATCACGCGTATAACGGCGCTGGTTTCCGGCATTACGCAAACTTTTTATGAGGCCTTTGCTTTCATAAAAGTGCAGAGCCGAAACGGCCACCCCGCTGCGCTTCGCCACTTCGCCAGGGCTGAGCAGCGCTTTGATACGCGGCGTTTTCTTTTCCATAAAACCTCTTTACCTCAAGTTAACTTGAGGAATTATACTCGCCCGCAGACAAAACGACGAATCGGGAAATGAGGAAGCTTTATGTCCCATCAGCAAATTATTCAGACCCTAATTGAATGGATTGATGAACATATCGACCAACCAATGAACATTGATGTTGTCGCCAGAAAGTCAGGTTATTCAAAGTGGTATCTGCAAAGAATGTTCCGCACCGTAACACATCAGACGCTGGGGGATTATATTCGCCAGCGCCGTTTACTGCTGGCGGCAGAAGCGTTACGCACCACGCAACGCCCTATTTTTGATATCGCGATGGATTTGGGATACGTCTCGCAACAGACGTTTTCACGAGTGTTTCGCCGGGAGTTTGATCGCACACCCAGCGATTACCGCCATCACGCCTGAAGCAGGGTTACTTTAAGGAAGGCGGCTGCTGCACCCAGTGTTTGAATTCTTGCGGCGGCAGCGCCTTTGCAAAGTGCCAACCCTGGCAGAACTGCACGCCGCGTTTTAACAGCCAGGTGACCTGCTCCGCCGTTTCGACCCCTTCCGCAATAATTTTCAAGCGCAGGCTCTGCGCCATCTCAATAATGTGCTCGGCAATCAGATGGCTGGTGCTGTTTGTCGTCAGCGTGTCGATAAAGGATTTGTCGATTTTCAGGATATCGACATTGAGCGAATAGAGGTTGTGCAGATTGGAATAGCCGGTGCCGAAATCATCGATCGCCACTTCATACCCGGCCTGGCGAAACGCCTGAATGACTGGCGTGGTTTTTGGCACATCGATAAAGCCGCGTTCGGTGACTTCAATTTTGATTTGCTCGGCGCGGACGGCGTGCATTTTGGCTTTATTGGCAATCATGGAGATCAGCCGCGAAGAATGGAAATCCGCCGCAGAAAGGTTGATCGAAATATAGAGGTTTGGCACTACCGCCAAAAAATCCCCCAGATCGCTGAACACTTCATCGACGACATAATCCGTAATGCGTTCAATCATGCCCTCTTTTTCCGCCAGCGGAATAAATTCCGCCGGGCTCATCACCTGGCCATTAAAACCCGGCCAACGTAATAGCGCTTCCGCACCGACGCAGGTCCCGTTTTTGATATCAATAATAGGTTGGTAATGAAGGCAAAGTTGGCGACGGACTAAAGCCCGGTGGAGCATGCGGCGCGGCGAGTTAAATTCCTGCCGCGTTCGCGACCACATTAATAAGATGAGGACGCTACAAATCATCCCCAGCGGCAACGCCAGCATCGCCTGGTGATAAAGCGCCTGGTAATAGCGCTCGCTGGAGGTTGACACGATGATGGCAATCGGGCGTGTTGTGGAGTGCACAATGGCGTAAAAACGATCGCCTTGCCGGAATGTGAAATCCGTACGGTTGGTCAGTTTTGCCAGCGTGGCGAGTTGGGCATGTTGGCTAACGGAAAAGAATTCCCCGGAAATCGTGTCATAAACGCCATATGCCAGCTGAGAATCATCTGATGTGACATCGCTATAAGTGAGCGGATTAATGACCGCCACATAATTACCCTGTTGCATGTAGACCATTTTGTAGCCGGCATAAAAAGGAGTGTCACGGTAATAATAAACAGCAATATCAGGGGAGCGTTTATAATCCGCTGGCGAAATAGCATACGATTGCGCAGGCGTTATTACGCTCGAACATAAAAAGTCGTTACCACGGGCATAAATGAGGTCGGCAACATATTGGCTGCTACGCACAATATTGAGCATCGCGGCGCGGTGTTCTGCGGTGCAGGGTTGCCCCTGATATTTTTCGGCGGCGGCGCGAACGCTATCCACTTGTTGGATAACGACTTCTGTTTTATTCAGCGCCAGTTGGGAAAATGAACGAAGTTGCGAGCCTGTTTCTTTCACTGCACGGATATGCGCAAACCATAGCGAAAGCATCACCGGTATGAGGACTACCAGCATCACCCCGACTATTCTGAGCATCTTGCGACGCACGCTATGAATCATGTCCGCCAATATCCCTGCATATGATGTGCCTATTTAATGTTCGGCAGGATGCTTTGATAAACAGGTGATTACGTTGCATGAAACATACGACATTAGCAACTGACTTTTCTCTTTAAAAACCTAATATTTGGTTATGCCGAGAATATTTCCACCGTAACCCAAACTAAAAGTCTGCCCGATGTTTATATTAAGGAAACCATTTATCTATTCGCCTGGGTGAGTTTTTACTTAATGCCGCACAGTATCGCAGATTAAGCCAAACTAACCACAGGATAAAAAAATAGCGGGCCATCAGGGTATTTTTTCATCTATAGATGACATTCTTTCATCATCACGCTTTTATTTATAAAAAGGCACCCGCCACCACGGTTTTACTGCGTCCTGCGCGTTTCGCATCGTACAACGCATTGTCCGCAAGCGTAAGTAAAACTGAAGTATCTGCTTGTTCATCCGTCACGAATACTAAACCAGCGCTAAAGGATAGGACTATCTTTTCAGCCCCACTTAATAATGGTGTTTGCGCTAATGCTGCACGAATTTTTTGGCTAAAACGCAATGCCGCTTTGCCATTGATTTGCGGCATTAAAATCAGAAATTCCTCACCACCGAGACGACCAAAAATCCACGACGGATCGCTGTGTTCGCGAATTTGTTCGCAGAAATGGATTAAGGCGGCATCGCCAGTTAAATGCCCCCAGCGGTCGTTGATGCTTTTAAAGTGATCGAGATCGAGCATCAGCAGGCTGAAATGGCTGCGCGGATCGTTAGGGTGACACGCTTTCAGCGCCTCTTTTAATTTGCGTAGCATAGAAAAGCGGTTGTAGCAGCCCGTCAGATCGTCAATGGTGGCCTTCATCTCCAGTTGCTGCTCCACTTTTTTACGCTCGGTGATATCAAGGCCGATGCTGAGAATAGAGTGGTCCGGCAGCAGAATGTTTGACCACAGCACAGTCAGCGTTTGACCGTCGCGGCGAATCGGGTGCCATTCATGCATGTCGACAGCCGGTGAAGTATTAACCGAAGCGCGAACTTTTTGCCGCACCTCCGGATCAGGGAAAAACAGCGCTAATGGATCAGCCTGCTGGTTTAGCTCATCCAGGCTCCAGCCGAATAGACGTTCGCATTCGCCATTCCATAAAATACAGCGGTTGGTTTTATCGAAAGAATTCATTAAAACCGGGGCGCGATCAAATAACGCTTTATATTGCGAGACAATACGCTGCATTTCTTTTGCGGCGCGTTCTTTGGCAATAATTTCCGCCAAATAGTCTTTTAATTTTTCGACCAGAATAACCACGACATTTTTGATAACTGATAATGATTGCAGGGGTTGTGTAAAACCCAAAAAGAAATATCCCTCAAGGCCAGGTTCTTTATAATTCAGCTTGCACAAAATACCGCTTTGCAATTTATTGGCGGTAATTTCTTGGTCAGGAAATAATAGTGTTCCGACATGCCGACGCCAGCAAATGACACGCCAGGCGCGTTGATGGCGGCGTAACTGTGACTGTTCAAGCAGGGTTTGCGTGTCCTGTAGCGTACAGCCAGGCACGCCAACGCTTACCATCTCTGGCTTGCCACCCTGCCTGACAACCACCCATGCCAGGCTTGCCCCTAAAGCCGCGTTGATGGTTTGCAAAATCTCTTCTGTCGAACGCTGCGCCGTCAGCCACGGCATCAGCTTTGCCAGAAGCGCCAGCGCCACTGCGCCGTCGGTCGGTGGAATGGTTGAATGCTCTTTTTTCATTTTTTTCATTCACAGGTTATAAAACGCCAGACCGACCCGGAATGATTAAATCAGGAAGAAATAAGCAGCCGCCAATAATGCATTAAGCGCAAAGCTGCACGGGCGGATGATCGCCATGCACAAAAACGTTACGCGAAGAATATATCGATTAAGATCAACCCCCTGAAACATCATTCACAGGCAAATAAGATTTTCCTCATCAGCATAATATATGAGATGAAAACTGTAAATATTGTGGCAATTAGGATGCTAAATATCACACGAATTTATTACATGAAACAGGGTCGGATTTTTACCGATATAAAATATATCCTTAATAAAAAAAGGATATATCCATGGTACGAAAAGCTCCCTTTTTGCACTGGTCAATAAAAGAACAAATGTGATATAGTTCACACATTCCTGAAACACGGAACACCTTTTCACTTTGTTGTGCTACGCCTGCGGACACCTGCATCATCGCCACGTAAGTGCCTGTCCGCCTGGTATTCGATTCTTTCTGAGGATGGTTTCATGGCAACCTTTACCACCAGCGTGGTGTTATTTCGCTGGCAGTTATTGAGCGCAGTATTGATGTTTATGGCCAGTACGCTGAACATTCGTTTTCGTCGTGCTGACTATATTGGCCTTGCAGTGATTAGCAGCGGGATGGGGCTGGCGGCGGCATGCTGGTTTGCCACCGGTCTGTTGGGCATTACGGTCGTGGATTTCTCCCACGTCTGGCAGAACATGGTCGCTGTGATGGAAGAGATCTCGCAAAAAGCGCCACCCGAGTGGCCGATGGTCATTACCTGATAACATTTCGCGCCCCCACAATAGGGGGCGCAACGCGTTACATCGCCGGCCACTGGTTAAGATGAATACCGCGCTGCGGCGCGTTTTCAGCAAACTCACTCAGCCCCGAAAGCAAATTCCCGGCGCGCAGCAGCCCCATCATCACATTGGCTTTCACCCGTGGGTTGAGAGTGCCTGGATCGCTGTGTAATTTTTGCAGCGCCCAACTACGGTTTCTGGCCAAAAGTGGTTTCAGCGTGTTCACGATGTGGCTCCCTTATTGTCAATGAGCGTATTGGCAGGCTTTATGCGGGAACTTTTACTACTAGCACTGGCGGGGGAAATACAATTCTAAGGAAATTCCTATTATGGATTTAAATTACTAAAAAAAGTCGCAGTGTAAATAAACGAAAAAAGAAAAGTGGTGAGATATAGAGATTTTTTTGAGCTTATTGATAAGGATGCTAATAGTAAACAGCAATGCCCCCAATAAATTGGGGGCAATATAAATGATCTCTTCGTGGTTTATTTCACGACTTTATCCCACGCCATGCTCCAGGCGCTGCCGGTGGCCGGTGCATATGCGCTGGCAAGGCCGCCGCACCATGCAGTGTACGGATGTGGCTTGCATTGATACAGCTTGCCGTCGGTCGCCGTGACAATATCGCCCGCTTTATAGGCATAGCCCGCCTGATACTTCGGATAACTTTGCTCTTGTTCGTCGTCGCTCTGCTCCGTGGTAGTAACGTTTAACACCGCAGACAGCGCCGATTTATTGCCTGCCGCATCCACCGCGTTGATGGCGTATGCATATTGAGTGTTGGCATTAAGATCTTCATCGGTAAAGGTATTTCCGCTGACATCGGCAATTTTCTGCTGATTGCGGAACACTTCATAACCCTTCACGCCAGAGGCGGAATCCGTAGAGGCTTTCCAGGTGAGATGCACAGTGGTTGCGGTGGCTTGCGCATGCAAATCGGCCGGTACGCTCGGCGCAGTCGTGTCTTTTTCCGGCGTTTCGACAACGCTGCCATCGTGAATTAACTGGGTATACGCCTTACGGAACTGGCCGCCGAACGGCACGTGATTCACGTTTTCGCCTTCATCCCAGTTAATTGACCAGGTCATTAAGCCTCTAAGCGGCATGCCCTCTTTTTGCATATCCGCAAATACGCGATAAACATCTTCCGGTGTTTTCACAAAACCGGTCGCAGCGGCGGAACCATTACTTGGCAGGCCGATCACCAGTTTGCTGGACGGAATTTTCACCGCAGCCAGACCGTGCTTATCGGTAATTAACTCTTTGCTGAAGTGATACAAGAATTCATATTTTTTGCTGTCATCATCCTGGGTGTAATTCACCCACCAACCGTCTTTGGCGGTGTCATCCGGCTGGAAGCCAATCCCGAACGCGCCCTGGTTATAAAATTGCGGCGCAATAAAGTCATAATAACCGTCGAGGCTATTAATATAATTTTGATATTGCGGGTTGGACTTCGTCAGATACGGAATTTCCGGAGCCATACTGATAATAAAGTGCTTACCTTGCTGCTGATAATGTTCACGCACCTGTTTCAGCGCGGCAGGAATAACGGTTTCATTATCGGCTTTTTTAATGGCGCTCTGTTCCAGGTCGATATCCAGACCATCAAAACCATACAGATCGACGAGTCGGATAATTTCGTCAGCGAAATGTTGCGTATCGCCATTTGCGGCGTGCAGTTCAATATGCGCATCCGCGCCGCCCAGCGATAACAGCACCGCCTGACCACGCTGGTTCAGCGCGGCGATTTCGGCGCGAAACGCCTGATCGGAACCGTAATACGGCACGAAGGTTGGCATGCTTTTGCCATCAGACGACTTCATGAATGACGCCATTACCACGTTGTATTCTTTTGGCGTATCTTTTAGCGCTAATTTTAGTGGGTAACCCTGCTCATAATCACCGGAGAAGCCCTGGTCCCAGTTATGCCAATAGCCGACCAGTAATTTTTGTCCCTCAATGGACGGCATGGTGTCTGCGTAATCGGTCTCCGCAAAAACATGGCCACTGAGGCTCATCAGCCCAACCAATGCCAGCGAGGTACAAATCTTATTCATCTTAAATAAGCTTTTCATTTTTTAATCCCTTAATGAAGAGGTAAGTAAATCTTCGCAATAAATATCTTTTGCCGAACACAAACGGTGAAATTCATATTACCGTTTACTGCACCATTTTCATTATCTAAATGCTAAGAAACCTCTTTTCCTTATTGAGCGAATTTTATTTCAGCAAAGAACACTCTAAATAATTATCTGAATTTCAGAAAATAGACGAAAAAAATCACAGCCTTGTTTTATAACGCGCCGTGATTACCATGATTATTCCGACCAAAACGGTGTGAAGATCTATTCCAGTTCGCGTTTCGCCGATTTGCCATAGTCTTTATCATTCAGCAGGCTTTTTAACGCCTCAATAGCTTTAGGGTGTTGTTTATTATGGGAAAGCAGCGAGAATGCCGCGCCCTTAAACAAGATATAGCTGTCGCTTTGAATGATGTTCAGCGCGAATTCAATAATTTCATCCGTCATTGACAATAATGCCAGGGTATTAATGCAGTTCACAATCAGGCTATCATCTTCAAAATCATCGTTATTAATGATGATGATAAGTTCTTTTTTAATAAACTCATCATCATAATCACCGCGATATAAACCTAATATTTTCACCGCTTCGATTCTGGCATCGTCATCGCCATTAATATCTGTCGCAATCGCCAGCATAAATTTTGCTAATTCCCGATCCAACGGCTGCGTGAAGTTGCGCAGGAAATTAAACTTCCCTTCTTCATTCAGCGAATTATATTCTTGTATGATTTTTTGATTATCAGCCATATACCCTCCTAAAGAAGAAACAGTTTCGACCTGAGTTTATCAACATCGTCCGCCATTGCTAATATTTGATCGGCAATCTGCGGGGCATTGCCGCCGGAGGCGTACTGGTTTTCTTCGAAGGCGTACTGCGCGCCGGCCACCAACCATTTGGCGTTGTCGGCGTAATTCGGCGCATTGGTCAGCGTAAAAACGTGGCCCGGCGCAATACCGGTCGCGGTGCCGGAACCTTGCGTCTGCTGCTGTTCCGCTTGCCAGGCCTGCTGGCGAATGCGCGCGTCAGTTGGTCTTCAACGGTGACGTTGTATTCAGAAAACAGCGTCTTGGCGATATCCGGAACGCGCTGTTGCTGGAAAATGCGGAAGTTGCGATCGCGCATCATCGGCCAAAAATCGGGTTCGAGGATCACCTGCCAAACCGCATAACGCGTGCCGCCCAGTTCTTCGGAACGCACGGAAACCGCCGTGACTTTGCCGGAAAGGTAGCGCTCGCTGCCCAGTTGCGCGGGGATCACCACCGTCATGTCCTGCCCCAGCAGTTTTTGCCGATCGAGGGTGAAATCTTGACTTAGCAAATCAACCTGAAAGCGAAATGGCGCAGAAAGACGTTCTTCCCCGGTTAACCTCCAGAAAAGGAGCGACTCACTACCAGCAGATGACAGCACGGTTATCCGGTTAACCATACGTGTTCCTTAATTGCAGAGGTGAATAAAACCGGGAGAGGAGCTTCTCCACGCTTAAAGAATGTCGCGAATGATGTTTTTAAATATAGGTGGCGTTATTATTTTCAGCGCCAGAAAATTGCGTTTTATATTGTCCGTATATCACCTTAATCGGTGGATAATAAGAGATGAGATAAATCCTATTCTTGCTTAAAAATAATAACTTATTAATTTAGAAGGAATTATTAATTCGCTTAATTTTATTAAGGTTTTCGCGTTATGTGATGCAGTCTATGTTCTCTGACGTATCATATATTCTTGGCTGCTTAAAATAATTAAAAACGACAGCGAAATAGTTACGCAGGTTATTTTTATGCGGTTTCGTCTTTAATTGAAATAATAGGCGGGAAGAAAGAATGACGGCCCTTATCCGGGCCGTGAAGTTATGCCAACTGGCTGGCAAACAAACCGGCGGCGCTCACCGCGTCAATGGCGGTTTTGCCGAGCTTTGTGCGAATGGCATCCGCCAAAGCGATGGTGGAAAAGCCCGTGCAGGAGAAGGCGATCACTTCCGCGCCTTCCTGATAGAGCTTATCGGCGCAGTCGAGCGCGCTGGCACGGCCCTCTGGTGTGAGCAGATCGGTGGTTTTTGTCACCCCCTCAGGCCGCGCATAGCGGACGTTTTCACCGAGTAACGCGCGAAACGGCGCGGGCGCGGCTTCGCCGATCCCCATCACCGCCACCGGGCGTTTGAGCATCGCGGCAATGCTCGCCGCCGCGCTGCCTGCGCTCACCACCGGTATGGTCACAGCGGCGCGAAGCTGCGCGAGACCAGGATCGGCCGCGCAACTGAGAAAAAGCGCGCGACAACCCTGCGCCTGCAATGCTTGACCCAGCGCCACGATCTTAGGCACCGCCAGCGCTTCGCTTTGCGCATCAAAAATACCGCTGCGCTGATCCGCAATGCAGCGGCTGACAGAAGCAATGCCGTACTCTTGCTGGATCAGGCGCCCGTGCTCTTCCACAAAATGCGCGTCGTCATGGGTTAATACACGAATAATGCCGAGCATAAAGCCCCCTCAGTAAAAACGATGATCGCTGGCCAGCGGGATGGCCGCTTCATTGGCCTTAAACAGCAGCGCTGTTTTGTCGCCGCCCAATTGCGCACTGCCGTTTTGTACCGAAATCCAGCTTCCTTCCGGCAAGCCGATGACCTCAAGCGCAGGATCAACCACCAGCAGTTCACGGATGCGCTGCTCGCGGGTTTCGCCCTGATGCCCGGTCGGCAGGGCGTTGGTGAAGTGCGGATTGATCTGTAGCGGCACCAGGTTAAGCGCATCCAACCCACCCGGATCGATAATCGGCATGTCGTTGGTGGTGCGGATGGTCGGGCACGCCAGATTCGCCCCGGCGCTCCAACCCACATACAGCGCGCCGTTGCTCACCGCCTGACGGATCGGTTCGATCAGCCCGCGATCGCGGCAATTTTTCAGCAAATGAAAGGTGTTACCGCCGCCGACCATCACAACATCTGCGGCGGCAATCGCCGCTGGCGCGTCATCAACGGTGTGAATACCGGTGATCGAAAGATCGAGATCCGCCAATGCCAGCCGGACTTTGTCGGTATAGGCGTCATCACTTTGGGTGACGCCCGCAAAGGGGATAAACACCACGTTGCGACGCCCGTCGAGCTGCGCTTTCAACAGCGGCAGCGCATAGTGCAGATATTCCGTGCCCGGCAGCACCGAATTACTCAGTAACAGCAGGTTCATCCTGGTCTCCTTTTAGAGCAGATTACGCAGCAGATCGGCCAGCAGCTTATTCGACAGCACCACTGGCGCCGCGACATGGCGTGCGCAGATTTCCTGATGCCAGCCGGTGTAGCCCATGCAGTCCGTCAGGATCACCTCCGCGCCCTGCGCTTCCAGCGAACGGGCCGCTTCGGCAATGTCTTCTTCGCTGGCAGTGTAGGGTGATGCAACAGCAAAAACCGGCGTCTGTGTAGCGCCCCGCCACTTTTCCAGTTCGCTGGCAACTTGTGATTCCAGCGGCACAAGGATCCCGGCGCGACGCTTGCCGACCAGCGCATTTAGCGTCGGCGGCAGGAGCTGATCCGGCTCGATCAACCAGGCTTTCTGGCTGCTTAAGCCGTGAAACTCACCGGTACATAGAATGGCGATGATCTCGCAGCCTTGCGCTTCCAGCCAGTCGATCTTCTGCTGGAGCGCTTCGCCCACGGCGGGCTTGCCCATCACCACCGCGCGCCCGTCAAGCAAGCGCGAGGTTAACAGCGCGTCCCCCGGTTGCGGTGTGAAACGCGCGGCAATTTCGACATCATCCAGCCCGTCCAGCACCCCGGCATGCACACAGTTCACGTGCGCCGGTAACGCGGCGTCGAGGATCGGCGTGATGTCGCTGCGCGGTGCCTGACCGATGGTCAGCGTGCCAATTTTGCGGATCGCCATGTCACACCCCCGGCTGGCGTTTTTGCAGATGCGCCAGCGAACCGTACAAATCCAGCAGGCGCTGATACTCTGCTTTATCAAAGAACTGGCAGGTGCCGCGCGTGAACTCTTTCGCCACTTCGACCGCGTATTTGCAGGCCAGTGCGATATCCGTTTCGTGGCTCGCGCCGGTTCCGCAGCCCGGCACGGCGCTGACAGCGGTGATCGCCACACCGACAACCGGGGCGGCGGTGGCGATCGACGGTTGCAGGATGCTGTTGAGGTGGTAAACCCCGTTGCCGTATGGCGTGATGTCCTGAGTGGTAATCGGGAATGTCACCGGCAACTGCCCGGTGGTCATTTCCATCACCCGCAGCAGATCGTCTGCCACACGCAGGATGTACCCCTCTTTCACCGTCGGAGAAATGGCAAAGCCTTTATGGTTGATGATGCGGTTGCCTTTGGTGGTATCGATAGAGAGCACCGCGTCCATTTCGTCGGTCACTTCCTGCTCGTTCATATCTTCGGTTTCCACCGGGGAATCCATAAAATCGACCGGCTCATGCGGGCGGGTTGGCGCGTCCGGGCAGATATGGGTGGTGACAATCACATCGCCTGGCAGGGTGTCGCCCTGGCGCTGCATTTCGGCCAACTTGAGCGCACTGGCGATCGCCGCGACGGCGCCATCGGCATCGGACACCAGGCCAATACGCCCCGGACGCGCGCCGATTCCGCCCAAACGCCCAACAATCCCCAGCGTCGGTGCCGTACCGCCGCTGCGCTTACCTTCTGAACCCGGAATCACGATTTTGACGAAGTCGGTGCTGCCTTTCGGGCCGCTTACCGCTTTCACGCTCACCTCAAGGTCGCGATATTCCGCCAGCAGGGTTTTCACCTTTTCGCCGCTGGCATACGCGCTGTCGAGTAACGCAAAGACCTGTAATGTTTGTTGTAAGCTCATAATGTTTTCTCTGATGTTGCGTGATTACTTTTTGCCGCCCGGCAGGACGGAATTAAAGAAGCTGAACAGGGCGTCCCCGGCGATCAAGCCTGCCGCCAGCACCTCGATTTTGTTACGCATCGGCTCGCCACCCACGCGCAAAACCACGGCGCGGATGGCAATCCCGATAATCACCGCCCAGCCGGCCAGTGGGTTGTTGATCAACAGACCGGTTGCCAGCATGACGCCCATTTGGCGGCCTGGCCCGCCAATCAACTGGATGATGGCACCCGGAATAGCCCACATCAGCAATGATTTCGCGATATCCAGCGAGACACCCGCATTGATGGCCGCGACATAGACTTTCGCCACCGGCGGTACCAGCCCCTGCGCGAAGTAATCGCGGAAGATAAACAGCACCACCGGCATGGCGACCACAAAGGCCAACATGGCGGCAATCAACTGTTGGCGGCGACCTTCCAATTCGAAACGGGTATGCGCACCTTTGCCGCGCAGGATCCAGCCGGCTTTCAGGTCGTAACCCATATCGGCAAACGCCGGGCCGGTAGCAGCGGAGAAACCGCACAGCATCGCCAACGCTTCCGGCGGGAAGCCAATCAAAATCCCGATAAGCAGTGTGATGAGCGCAACGGCGAAGGCCGGGAACCAGCCGGAGTGCATGGCGGCGAGGCCGACAATCATTTCATGCAGGAAGGCGGCGAACGCGGCGTAAAGCATGAAACCAATCAGCCACGGCAATGAGAGGTGTGCATACAGCCCGCTGCCCAGCGCAATCAGCGCGGAGAGCGCGACAAAACCGAGCGCGCCTAAGCGAATGGTTTTGCCAATCTGCTCGTTTTGCGCCAGCGGCAGCGCGTCGTCGCTTTCAGCGGCATGTTTCGCCTCCGTTGCCGGGCTTTTTTTGCCAATCAGGCGCGCAATCTGGAACAAGGCGACGACACCCGCGCCCGCCATCACGCCGTGCGGAATATAGAGTTTGTTGATATCAATGCCGAACATGGGGTCGGAGTAGCCGCGCAACAGGAAACCGACGCCGAGCATGCCGAGCGCCCAGATATTGCCGATAAACGCCGTACCCAGCGCGGCCATCGGGAATTTAAACCAGGAGCCGATTGCGCCAATCGCAATCCCGGTGCCGAGCAGCGCCGCCTGTTTGCCGCCCTGATCCCCGGCTTTAATGGATTCCGCCGCCGCAATGCCCGGCGGCCAGGCGCCTTCCGCCGGAAAAATGCGCGTGTTGAACAGGCGATAAAGCAGCCAGGCATCCAGCAGCATCGCCAGCGCCACGCCGATAAACATCGGCATCACCATTTCGTTGTGACCAAACAGCCACGGAATGGAGATCGGCAACAATAACGAATTCGCCGCGCCAAACGTGGCGGCGGAGGTGGCGCTCTGCGCCAGGTTCTGGATATGAATAGAGCGAAAACGGGCGAAGCACTGAAGCGGAATACGGGCAATGATCATCGCCGCCATCGCGCCAATGATCGCCGTGTTCGGTGTAACCCCAAGCGTGGTGAGAAGCTGCACGCCGATGACAGCGCCAAAAATGCTTAGCACCAACAGCATTAACAAAGTGGCCGGGGCAAAAGCGCGCGGGTGGCTCTCGTGCTTCTCAGGCTGCGTTTCACAACGGACGGTCTGACTCACGGTTATTCTCCTGGCATTGGCAAAAGGAAAAGAATCAAAGCGGGCTGCTTACCTGCGTGTCGCCGGTTTTCCCGGCAATCGTGAGGGCAGCCTCTTTCAGTAATGTCGCGATCCGTTGCAACTCTTCAGGGGTGGCAAGCTGTTGCGGAAATGAGAGGCAGAACGCCACAGCATCGTGGGTGGCCGGGTCGCCGACGGCGCAACTTACGGACGCCGTATCGGCGACCGATTCGTTAACCGCCGTCGCATAGCCCGCGTCGCGGGTTCGTGCGACCGTCGCGACCAGCATGCTGACATCCTGCTGGCTACCGGTAAGTTGGGAAACCACCTGCGGGCTGGCGAAGAAATCATGCAGTTGGGTATCAGTAAAGCGCGCCAGCAGCGCCCGGCCGGTGGAGGTTCCCCAGGCGGGCGATCGCGAACCGGGCCAGGTGACGACCGGTAAAGACTGGCGGCCGTGAATCACCCGCAGCACGAGGATCTCCTGGTTATCCAGCATCGAGATATAGCCGGTATAACCGGTGCGCTCGCACAAGCTACGCAGCGCGGCATCAACGTGATCGTTCAGGGTAAGCTGGCGATTTACCAGGTGCGACGCCGACATGATCAGCGGACCAGGCAAAAAAGTGCCGTGAATTTCGTCCTTTTCGAGGTAGCCATAGGATTCAAGCTGGCTCATGACGCGTGAGGCCGTGCTTTTTGGCATACCCAGATGATGAATAACATCGCTGATGCGGATCGCGCCCTGGCGCTCGACCATCAGTTTAAGAATGCTGGCAGTGGTTTCTAATATCGACATAGCAAGTCTCATTAAATGGGACTACAGTTTCATTTAATGGAACTGCAAGAAGAATGCCAAAGCGTAATTAGCTGAAATGATTGAATTCACATCAGACTGATCAAATTTTACGCACCTTGATGGTGCCCTTATTTGGTGCAGTGAAGGAGCAATAACACGCAAATGGTGCAATCAGAGGGGAAATGGCCGCGTATCGCTTGTAGCGAAAAAGCATGGCTTAGCACATTTAGTACTAACGTTATGCGCATATATTCGTTTTCGCTGTAGGCGCAAAGCATATAATCCGCGTTAATACAGCATCAGAATTATAAACTAGGCTTATCATTTATCATTCTGCCAGCTTTTTCTGGTAACAAGCTTTCCGGAAGGTGTGTAGTGCCAACATGGTTACCCTTAGCGATTGATTCTTTCTGGCCGATGCTTTCCGCAGGGCTAAAATTTACGATCCCATTAACGCTTAGCTCTTTTATTCTCGGCTTGTCTCTCGGGTTTATTGTTGCGCTGTTGCGGTTATACGGGCCGGCATTTCTTAAACCGGTGGTCAGATTTTATGTCTGGCTGATTCGCGGCACGCCATTATTGGTGCAGCTCTTTTTGATTTTCTATGCGTTGCCGAGCGCCGGGATCACCATTGACGCTTTTCCGGCGGCGGTGATCGGTTTCACGTTGAATATTGGCGCCTATACCTCGGAAGTGATCCGCGCCACCCTGCTCGCCGTGCCGAAAAGCCAGTGGGAAGCCGCGCACTCCATTAGCATGACCTGGGCGCAGGCGCTGCGCCGGATCATTCTGCCGCAGGCCGCGCGCATCGCCGTTCCGCCGCTCTCCAATACCTTTATTTCGCTGGTGAAAGACACCTCGCTCGCTTCGGTCATTACCGTGCCGGAGATGTTTCTCGCCGCGCAACAAATTGCGGCTACAACGTATGAACCATTAATTCTGTATAGCGAAGCCGCGGTGATTTATTTGTTCTTCAGTTCTGTCTTATCTCATTTGCAGGAGAAGCTGGAACGGAAATTAGCGGGCACGACAGTTAAGGAGAAGGTCAGTGATAACGCTCTCCAGCATTAATAAGAGTTTTGACGGCAATCGTGTTTTGCGGGATATCCATTTAACGATTGAAGAAGGGACGGTTACCGCGTTAATTGGCCCTTCCGGCAGCGGTAAAAGTACCTTACTGCGTTGTATTAACCTGCTGGAAATTCCGCAATCGGGCGAATTAACCATCGGGATAGAGCAGATTAAATTCGCGCCGAACGCCCGCATTAAAGGCCATGATATTCGCCGCATTAGCCGCCAGACAGGCATGGTGTTTCAGAACTTCGCGCTGTTTCCGCATATGACCGCCCTCGACAACATTACCGAAGGGCTGGTGACGGTGCACAAATGGGATCGCGCACACGCCCGCAAGCGTGGCGAAGCGTTGCTGGAGAAAGTCGGCATGTTGCACAAACGCAATGCGCTGCCTAACACCCTCTCCGGCGGCCAGCAACAACGCGTGGCGATTGCCCGCGCGCTGGCGCCCTCTCCTGCCGTGTTGCTGTGCGATGAACCGACGTCCGCCCTTGACCCGGAGTTATCCGGCGAGGTGGTTGCGGTGTTGCGCCAACTGGCGCAGGAAGGCACGACGATGATTATGGCTACGCACGACCTGCGATTAGCGGCGAATATCGCAAGCCAGGTGGTGTTCCTCGAAGCCGGGGAGATCGTCGAGGCGGGCAGCGCTAAATCTCTTTTCACGGATGCGAAGAAACCCCGGACCGCGGAGTTTATCGCCTCTTTAAGCACAGCGCTTCCGGATATCGGGGCGATTTAATAACAATAGTTACGGGGTAATTGACATGAAGGCATTCGCAACACTCGTTCTTGCCGGAGTTATGCAACTTGGTTTTGCCCACGCGGCGCTGGCGCAGGACGATCTGGCAAAAATTCAGTCCGCTGGCGTACTGAAAATCGGTACTGAAGGGACTTATCCGCCATTCACGTTCCATAATGCTTCCGGCACGCTGGAAGGCTTTGACGTTGAGATCGGCCAGGAAATCGCTAAGCGTTTGAAAGTGAACGCACAGTTTGTTGAAGGCAAATGGGACGGTCTGATCGCCGGTATCGACGCTAACCGTTATGACGCGGTGATCAACCAGGTTGGTATCACGCCGGAGCGCCAGAAGAAATATGACTTCTCCGAGCCGTACATCGCGTCAAAAGCCGTGCTGATTGTGAACACCAAGAACAGCGACATTAAGAGTTTCGACGATTTGAAAGGCAAGAAATCTGCCCATTCGTTGACCAGTAACTATGCGCAGATCGCGCGTAAATACGGCGCGGATATCGTTGCGACCGACGGTTTCAACCAGTCGGTGGATTTGGTGGTTCAGGGGCGTGCTGACGCGACCATCAACGACAACCTGTCTTACCTTGATTTCAAAAAACATAAACCTGCCGCGCCGGTGAAAATTGTGGCGGCACAGTCTGACGCGGAGAAATCCGGCGTGTTGATCCGTAAAGGCAACCCGGAACTGAAAGCGGCGATTGATAAAGCGCTGGAAGAGATCAAAGCCGACGGCACTTATGAGCGCATTTCCCAGAAGTACTTTGGTGCTGATGTGTCAAAGTAATGTGTTAATGATGTAACAAACAGAAACCGTAATTTCACAATGGAATTACGGTTTTTTCGTATAATCACGCGGCTGTAAAATCACATTTGCATTCTTTTTCCGTACTGAAGTGCTTCTCTGGTTCGAATACACCCAGAAGTATCAGGTGAAAGGCCACTTTTATCGTCTTCGGAGATTGATTATGGATTACAAGATTTACTCCGCCGTGTTACTTCTCGCTGCCGCGAGTTTCTCCGCTGCGGCAGCCTCAAACACTGCCCCTTCCATTGGCTCACTGGTCAATGAACGCTTATCCTGGATGAAAGATGTCGCCGGGTACAAAGCACTGCATCACCAGGCTATTGAAGATCTCAAGCAAGAAAAGAAGGTACTCGAGAGTGCGGTTGCCGACGCGGAAGCGCTGGGTATCAGAGGCGAGAGCGTGAAGCCTTTTATTCAGGCGCAAATGGACGCCGCAAAGGCCATTCAGTACCGTTACCGCGCCGACTGGCTGCCCGCGCCGGAAGCCAACTGGCACCCCCGCCCGCTGGATGAGGTGCGCTATCAAATTAGCCAACTCAGCGACCAAATTCTTAAAACGATGGCAGAGCGGCTGAACGCCGGGGCGCGTCTGACGGAACGAGACAAAGACGAGTTTATAAATGCCATCCAGCAAAAGAATTTACATGAACAGGATAAGCAGCGGATCTGGAATGCGATGAAAGAGATTACGCTGAAGCGTTAAACAAAAACCCCGCTGAAAAGCGGGGTTTTTGTTATTGAATAGTGGCAACCATCGCACAATGCGTAAAGCTATTTTTTGACGTGTAAACCATTCGAGCTTACACTGCAAAAAATGCCTTTACACGGGACTGGAAATGAACGCTCAGGCAGCAGCGCTACGCGAATATCTCGAATCCATCTTAGGTTTTCGCACCAAGCTCACCAGGATAAAACTCGACGTCCCCTTCAGCGTGCAGGAAGCCTTTTATCTCTTCAAACTGGAAATTAATGTGCCGGGCACGACAACTCCCTTAATCATGCTAGCGGCGCTACAGCGTGAGGATGATTACCCCGGCATCGTCGCTTTAAGGAAACGCCTGGCGGTTATCGAAAAGGCGACGGATTGGGTTGTGGTGTATATCAGTAACGCGATTTCCTTGGTGGAACGCCGAAGCTTAATTGATAACCACATCAATTTTATTGCCATCAGAAAGCAATTTTTTGTTCCTGAATTAGCCATGGATCTGCGGGAAGCATTCAGCGTCAGGAAAAAGAAAGTGCTCGAAGAGAGTGAATTTTCTCCGGCAACGCAAGCGATGTTTATTCAGCTTTTATTTGATGAATCCGCGTTCAAACCCGATGCGCTTTACACGGCAGAAAAATTGATGGGTTCCTACAAATACAGCCGGGTAACCCTCTCCAGGGCTATAGCTGAGTTAAGGGAATCAGGGCTTCTGACATTGATTTCTGAAAAAGATTTTTCGACCAGACTCTACAAACTCAAATATTCGCGTAGCAAAACCTTCGGAAAAGCCCTCAAAATGCTTCGCAGCCCCGTTAAAAAAAGAGTCTGGGTTAACAAGATTCCACCATTAAATAATGGGATTTGTTACGCAGGTGACACTGCCCTGGCGGAATATACCCTGCTCGCACCTGGCTCGAAGCCTGTATTTGCCATGACGCAAAAGGTTTTCAGCGCGATGGTGAAGGACCACGAATTTGAGGAAGTCGCTCATATCGACAGCGCCAAAGCGACGGTGGAAATCTGGCGTTACCGTAGCCCTAAAGCGTTTACGCATATTGTCGATGAGGTTTCGCTCTATTTGACTCTGAAAGATGACAAGGACGAACGTGTCCAATTAGCGCTGAGTGAACTTAAGGAGGAAAACACATGGATGGCATTCGGGGATTAACACGCTTCGGTGAGCATTTTAAAGACTATCAGGATCAGTACGTATTGATTGGTGGCGTGGCATCCTGGATAACCATGGATGAGGCGGGTGAAACGTTTCGTGCGACAAAAGATCTCGATATCGTGCTGATTATTGAAGCGCTCAGTCCTGAATTCGTGAACCGGTTTTGGGATTTTATTAAGTCCGGGGGCTATAGAATTCGCCAAACCGGGGGTGGTAAGCCCATTTTCTATCGCTTCCAGCAGCCTGCGGACATAAGCTTCCCTATGCAAATTGAGCTGTTTTCGCGCGCTCCGGAAGGGATAGCACAACCAGAAGATGCTCAGATCACGTGGATTCCGACAGAAGAAGGCGTTTCCAGCCTCTCCGCCATTCTTCTCAATGACGATTACTACGCTTTTCTGAGAGAAGGTTTACAGCACACAGAACGCCTCTCCTATATTGGCGCGGATCGGCTGATTCCCTTCAAAATGAAAGCATGGCTAGATCTGAGTGCCCGTAAGGCTGCGGGAGAACTGATCGATTCGAAAAATATCACTAAACATCGAAACGATGTGATCCGCTTATCCGGCCAACTAACTGAAAAAGCGATAGATATTCCCGATAGTATTCGGGCTGATATCACGCAATTCCTCGCGCAATTGCCTGATGAGCAAATTGATGTCAAACAACTCAGTGTGCGCAGTAGCCTTGAAGATATCGCCTATCGTATTAGAACGGGCTTTGGTTTGTAGATTTAAAGGTACTGAACACAAAAAACCCCGCTAAAAAGCGGGGTTTTTTGTTATCTGATGACAAGAATCAGAACGGGATATCGTCGTCGAAGTCCATCGGCGGTTCGTTAGACGGCGCCGGTGCGGACTGCTGCTGTGGACGAGACTGCGCGCCGCCGCTGAACTGGTTGTTATTGCCCTGCGGCTGCTGAGGCTGACCCCAACCACCTTGCTGCTGGCCCTGGCCGCCACCTGCCGGTGCGCCGCCGCCCTGACGTCCACCCAGCATTTGCATGGTGCCGCCAACGTTGACAACGACTTCAGTGGTGTATTTTTCCTGACCGGATTGATCGGTCCATTTGCGGGTACGCAGCTGGCCTTCGATATAAACCTGAGAACCTTTACGCAGATATTCACCCGCCACTTCAGCCAGTTTGCCGAACAGCACAACACGGTGCCATTCAGTCTGCTCTTTCGTTTCGCCGGTCTGCTTGTCACGCCAGGATTCGGAAGTAGCCAGCGTAATGTTGGCAACTGCGCCACCACTCGGCATGTAGCGTACTTCCGGGTCCTGGCCCAGATTACCGACGAGAATCACCTTGTTTACGCCTCTGCTGGCCATGATCGTGTCTCCTGAAAACGTTTCTTAGTAGTGTAAACGCGCGAGTGTACCATTTCCATGTAGCATTTTGATAGCTGCGAAGCACGTTCCAGAGATCTCTCACGGACCGCCTAATTTTGCGTACCTGTACGAAAGAGGCATTCGAACACTGTATATTCATTCAGGTTAAATTGTGTCATAATTAGCCGTTTGTGACCGCCGGTTGTCCTTCAAACACACCAGGCAAAATGTGTTCCACCGGGTAAAAGGTGAATGGATTGGATAAGATAGAAGTACGGGGCGCGCGCACCCATAATCTCAAAAACATCAACCTCGTCATCCCTCGCGACAAACTGATTGTTGTCACCGGGCTGTCGGGTTCGGGCAAATCCTCGCTGGCTTTCGATACGCTCTATGCTGAAGGGCAGCGTCGCTATGTGGAATCCCTCTCCGCGTATGCCCGTCAATTTCTGTCGCTGATGGAAAAACCGGACGTTGACCACATCGAAGGTCTGTCCCCTGCCATCTCTATTGAGCAAAAGTCGACATCGCACAACCCGCGTTCAACCGTCGGCACCATAACCGAAATTCATGATTATCTGCGTCTGCTGTTTGCCCGCGTTGGCGAACCGCGCTGCCCGGATCACGATGTGCCGCTGGCGGCGCAAACCGTCAGCCAGATGGTGGATAACGTGCTGTCGCAGCCGGAAGGTAAACGCCTGATGCTGCTGGCGCCGGTGATCAAAGAGCGTAAAGGTGAACACACCAAAACGCTGGAAAACCTGGCAAGCCAGGGGTATATCCGCGCACGTATCGACGGCGAGGTCTGCGATCTGTCCGATCCACCGAGTCTTGAACTGCAAAAGAAACACACCATTGAAGTGGTGATTGACCGCTTTAAAGTCCGTAGCGATCTATCCCAGCGCCTGGCGGAATCCTTTGAAACAGCGCTGGAGCTCTCCGGCGGTACGGCGGTCGTCGCCGATATGGACGAGCCGAACGCCGAAGAACTGTTGTTTTCCGCTAACTTCGCCTGCCCGATTTGCGGCTACAGCATGCGCGAACTGGAACCGCGCCTGTTCTCGTTCAACAACCCGGCGGGCGCGTGCCCGACCTGCGACGGCCTTGGCGTGCAGCAATATTTCGATCCAGACCGCGTCATCCAGAACCCGGAATTGTCGCTGGCCGGTGGCGCAATTCGCGGCTGGGATCGCCGTAACTTCTACTATTTCCAGATGCTCAAATCACTGGCGGAACACTATAAATTCGACGTCGAAGCGCCGTGGGAAAGCCTGAGCGCCAACGTGCAGAAAGTAATTCTGTCCGGTTCCGGAAAAGAGTCTATTGAATTCAAATACATGAACGATCGCGGCGACACCTCGGTGCGTCGCCACCCGTTCGAAGGCGTGCTGCACAACATGGAGCGCCGTTATAAAGAGACGGAATCCAGCGCGGTGCGTGAAGAGCTGGCGAAGTTTATCAGCAACCGTCCATGCACCTCGTGTGAAGGGACGCGTCTGCGTCGCGAAGCGCGCCACGTGTTTGTGGAAAACACCCCGCTGCCGACCATTTCCGATATGAGCATCGGTCATGCGATGGACTTCTTCAACAATCTGAAACTTTCGGGTCAGCGGGCAAAAATCGCTGAAAAAGTGTTGAAAGAGATTGGCGATCGTCTGAAATTCCTGGTCAATGTCGGCCTGAATTACCTGACCCTTTCCCGCTCGGCAGAAACGCTTTCCGGCGGCGAAGCGCAGCGCATTCGCCTGGCAAGCCAGATCGGCGCGGGCCTGGTGGGGGTTATGTACGTGCTGGATGAACCGTCTATTGGTCTGCATCAGCGCGATAACGAACGCCTGCTGGGTACGCTGATTCATCTGCGTAACCTCGGCAATACAGTCATTGTCGTTGAACATGACGAAGACGCGATTCGCGCGGCGGACCATGTGATCGATATCGGTCCGGGCGCGGGCGTGCACGGCGGCCAGGTGGTAGCCGAAGGCTCGCTGGACGCGATCATGGCGG
The DNA here is from genome assembly GCF_038449125.1 of Kosakonia sp. BYX6. Classification (NCBI taxonomy): domain Bacteria; kingdom Pseudomonadati; phylum Pseudomonadota; class Gammaproteobacteria; order Enterobacterales; family Enterobacteriaceae; genus Kosakonia; species Kosakonia calanthes. Next base: position 4,398,878 of record NZ_CP151800.1, read on the forward strand.
TGCCGGAATCCCTCACCGGTCAGTATATGAGCGGCAAACGCAAAATCGAGCTGCCAAAACAGCGCGTGAAAGCCGATCCGCAAAAAGTGCTGAAACTGACCGGCGCGCGCGGTAACAACCTGAAAGACGTGACGTTAACGCTGCCGGTTGGCCTGTTCACCTGTATCACGGGTGTTTCCGGCTCCGGCAAATCGACGCTGATTAACGACACGCTGTTCCCGATTGCCCAGCGCCAGTTGAACGGCGCGACCATCGCGGAACCTGCGCCGTACCGTGACGTTCAGGGGCTTGAGCATTTCGATAAAGTGATCGATATCGACCAAAGCCCGATTGGCCGTACCCCGCGTTCCAACCCGGCGACCTACACCGGTGTCTTTACGCCTGTGCGTGAACTGTTCGCTGGCGTGCCGGAATCCCGCTCTCGCGGTTACACGCCGGGGCGTTTCAGCTTCAACGTGCGCGGTGGGCGGTGTGAAGCCTGCCAGGGCGATGGCGTGATCAAAGTCGAAATGCACTTCCTGCCGGATATTTACGTACCGTGCGACCAGTGCAAAGGCAAACGCTATAACCGCGAAACGCTGGAAATCAAATACAAAGGCAAGACCATCCACGAAGTGCTGGATATGACCATTGAAGAAGCACGCGCGTTCTTTGATGCCGTTCCGGCGCTGGCGCGTAAGCTGCAAACGCTGATGGATGTCGGTCTGACCTATATTCGTCTTGGCCAGTCGGCGACCACGCTTTCCGGCGGTGAAGCCCAGCGCGTGAAGCTGGCGCGCGAGCTGTCGAAACGCGGCACCGGGCAGACGCTCTACATCCTTGATGAGCCGACCACCGGCCTGCACTTTGCCGATATCCAGCAGTTGTTGGACGTGCTGCATCAGTTGCGGGATCAGGGCAACACCATTGTGGTGATTGAGCACAACCTGGACGTGATTAAAACCGCGGACTGGATTGTCGATCTCGGCCCGGAAGGCGGTAGCGGCGGCGGGGAAATTTTAGTCTCCGGTACGCCGGAAACCGTCGCCGAATGCGAAGCGTCGCATACAGCGCGGTTCCTCAAACCGATGCTGAAGTAGTCACACTAAAAGCTGGTGTCGAATGTTTTCCGGCACCAGCTCAATGGCTTGCTTGTACGAGGCATCCACCAGGTAGTAAATCTGCGAATCCGGCAGTGAACCATCAAGATAAACCGTGCTCCAGTGCGCTTTGTTCAGATGGCGGCTGGGGCGTACATCTGCATGCTGAACGCGCAGCAGTTCCGCCAGCTCCGGGCTGGTTTTCAGCGACACCGCCGGGCGACCTTCCACCTCTTTCACCATCGCGAATAGCACGTCTGCGACCTTAATCTGCGTGGCTTTCCAGTCGCTGTGCACGCTCTGCTTTGCACCGGGTTTCGCCATGCAATATTGCAACAACTCCGAAATTGTCATCGTTTATTCCCCTTGTAGTGTCGCGATAATCCTCCGCGAACCGCCATGGATGCGATGCTCTCCCAGCCAAATCCCCTGCCATGTACCAAGCACTACGCGCCCGTTTTGCACAGGCAACAGCAGTGAAACGCCAAGCGTGGAAGATTTAATATGCGACGGCATATCATCCGGCCCCTCGTAATCATGCTCATACGGCGCGTTGTCCGGCACAGCGTTTAAAAAGTGGCGCTCCATATCGTGGCGCACAGTGGGATCGCAATTTTCATTCAGGGTGAGAGAAGCGGAAGTGTGCTGAAGAAGCAGGTGCAACAAACCCACTTTCACGCGGGAGAGATCGCGAATTTGCCCGAGCACCTCGTCAGTGACCAGATGAAAACCGCGCGGTTTTTCGCCAAGCGTAAGGGTTTGTTGGTACCACATTTGCTGCTCCTTTCGGAAAATGAATCCTTGTAAGTGTGCAGCATGACGCCAAAAGGGGAAACCCGACCGCCCGATTTAGTTTAAAAAACCGTCAAAACATCAATATTCAGAATCGACAATCACTTCTTCGCCCAGCGCGCCCGCTTGCGGCAACGGTCGGTATGTCGAATTGGACGCACGCAGCACGCGGATAGGCCGCGCTTCGCTGTCACGCGCCGCCGTGATATCGCTGTCTGAATCGCCGTAAAAAATGCGAATTTGTTTCGCCTTCAGCCACTGGGTTTTGTTGTTCTGACCTGTCTGATCGCCCGCGAAAATCACCGGGTTCATATTGGCGGCGGGAATAAGAAAATCGTCCTGTAACGTTTTCGACACCGTTTCCGTTTTGGTCTGGCTACGTCCGGTAATGAAAAAGATGCTGTCGCCGCGCTTCACATGCATGGCAATTAACTGGCGCGCCGCTTCTTTGGGAATGCTGAATTCATCCCAACCGTTATTCATCTTTTCCCAGAATGCCGGGTTTTGCAGATAGGCTTCGCTGTCGGGCGACCAGGTTTTTTTACCGCGCCAGAAGCCGGGGCTGGAAAAAAGTACAGTGTCATCAATATCAAAACCCACTGCCATGGGCGGGCGCTCAAGCAGCGAGCGTTCAATTTGCCCCACGGAAACCCAGTGGATGGGCGCCTGTTCGGCGAGTTTTGCAACATTGGTGCCCTCAGTCACGGGCGAAGGCGCGGAGGCATAAACCGCAGCGCTGCCAAATGCTATCCACAGGCAAGCAGCGCCAAGAGCACGAGTGAACTTTCGCATATTTATCCCTAAATTATCAGTTCGTTATATTTTATAAATGGTGCGAATGGTCAAAATACTACCAGACCTTAACCCCAGAGACGGGTTAAAAAAAGAGTTTTCTGTGGAATATCCATAGATTAAGAGAATACAGAGGGTGATGATCCCCTGCGAAAGCGCAGAGGATCGGGCAGGAATAGCGCTAAGTAAGTGAGTACTTACATAACTGCGGCGAATGCTTGCGCCACGCGGTGCACATTACGGCTGTTCAGGCCCGCCACACACATACGCCCGCTTGAAATCAGGTAAATACCGAACTCTTCACGCAGACGATCAACTTGCGCCGCACTAAGACCGGTATAGCTGAACATGCCACGCTGTTTGAGCAGGTAATCAAAATTGCCGCCCGGTACCGCGTCTTTCAACACGTTCACCAGTTCCTGGCGCATCGCCAAAATACGCATGCGCATGGCTTCCACTTCCGCCAGCCAGGAGGCTTTTAAACCTGCATCGCCGAGCACCGTTGCCACCAGCTGCGCACCAAAATTCGGCGGGCTGGAGTAGTTGCGGCGCACGGTGGCTTTTAACTGACCCAGCACGCGGCTCGCGGCTTCGGCATCTTCGCACACCACGGAAAGCCCGCCGACGCGCTCGCCATACAGGGAGAAAATTTTCGAGAATGAGTTGCTGACCAGTGCCGGCAAGCCCGCATTGGCGATAACACGAATCGCGTAGGCATCTTCTTCCATACCCGCGCCAAAACCTTGATAAGCGATATCGAGGAAAGGAATCAGGTTGCGCGTTTTCAGCACGTCTACCACCTGGTCCCACTGAGCGTTGGTTAAATCCGCGCCGGTCGGGTTATGGCAGCACGGATGCAGCAGCACAATGCTCTGCTCCGGCAGAGTGTTCAGTTTTTCCAGAAACGCCTCGAAACGCACGCCGTGGGTGGCGTTGTCGTACCACGGATAAGTGCTGACTACGAAGCCAGCGCCTTCAAAGATGGCGATGTGGTTTTCCCAGGTCGGATCGCTCACCCAAACACCCGAGTTGGGGAAGTAACGTTTCAGAAAATCCGCGCCGATTTTCAGTGCGCCAGAGCCGCCCAGCGTCTGGATGGTGGCAATACGTTTTTGCGTTAATAACGGACTTTCTGCGCCAAACAGCAGCGGAGCGATGGTGTGACGGTAGCTGTTGAGGCCTTCCATCGGCAGATAGAGCGATGCGCCATGTTGCTGGGCAGTGAGACGCGCTTCAGCTTCGGCAACGGCTTGCAGGCGCGGGATAATATTATCTTCGTTGTAATACAGCCCAATGCTGAGGTTAACTTTGTCGCTTCGTGGGTCTTCCTTGAAACGCTCCATCAACGAAAGAATCGGGTCGCCGGCGTAGGCGTCAACTTTCTGAAACACGCTTGTATTCTCCAGGTTTACAGTGGGCAGGCCCACCACAATAAACCGGAAGCTAAGGAAGATCGAGAGGAGCAGCGCTTTCCAGGTAAGGAAAGCGCTAACGTTTAATCGATATAGACAAGTGTCGCCCTTGAAGTAAGGCGCGTGATAAGTTCGTAAGCGCTCACTTTTGTGACTTCGGCGATGCGTTCAACGGGCAAACCGTCCCCCCACAGCACCACTTCATCACCGGCTTTTTCCTGCGCATCCGGGCCGAGATCGACACAAATCATGTCCATCGCCACGCGCCCGACAATCGGCACTTCGCGCCCGTTAACCATCACAGGCGTACCGGACGGCGCCGCGCGCGGGTAACCGTCGCCGTAACCCATGGCGACCACGCCCAAGCGGGTGTCGCGCGTACTTTCCCAGGTTCCGCCGTAGCCCACCGGATCGCCGGTTTGATGTTCGCGCACGGCAATCAGTTGTGACTTCAGCGTCATGACCGGCTGGAAGCCGAAATCCGCGCCCCAGGGTTTTGTGTCCAGCGGTGAAACGCCGTACAAAATGATGCCGGGACGTACCCAATCGAAATGAGATTGCGGCCACAGCAGCGTACCGCCCGATGCGGCAATCGAACGCAAGCCGGGTTTCCCTTCGGTGAAGGTGGTGAAAATATCGAGCTGGCGCTCTGTCGCGCCGCATTGCGGTTCATCAGCACGGGCAAAGTGACTGGCGATATTCACCGGCTGGCGCACATTTGCGCACTGCGACAGGCGGGCGTAAAACGCCTCGGCTTCATGGGGGTGTACGCCAAGTCGATGCATGCCGGTATCGAGTTTCATCCATACGGTGACCGGTTCTTTTAGCATCGCGGTTTCCAGCGCTTCAAGCTGTTCAACGCTATGAATAACCGTATGCAGTTGGTTTTCCGCTACCAAAGGCAGGTCGCTGGCGGCGAAAAAACCTTCCAGTAACAAGATGGGTTGTGTAATGCCGCCCGCGCGCAGTTGCAGGGCTTCTTCAAGACGGGAGACGCCGAAAGCATCGGCATCGGGGAGCGTTCGCGCGGTCTCGAGAAGACCGTGTCCATAGGCGTTCGCTTTCACGACCGCAACCAGTCGGCTGGCGGGAGCCAGTTCGCGCAGGCGTTGCAGATTGTGTCGCAGAGCGCGGCGGTTAACTACTACGGTTGCCGCTTGCATGTTTTTCCTTATCACCAATCTTTATCAGCAATCTTCGAAATCATTCGTGCTGCAGGAAGGCGACAAGCCCGGGAATCCCCGGGAGCTTAGACAAACTAAGTGACCGGGGTGAGCGGGCGCAGTCAACACACCTGCAACGCGAAGGATGAAGAAGATTTTATTCGTCGTCGTACTGTGGCCCTGCATAATTATCAAAACGCGACCACTGCCCATTAAATGTCAGACGTACCGTACCGATCGGGCCGTTACGCTGCTTACCAATAATGATTTCTGCAATGCCTTTTAAGTCACTGTTTTCGTGATAAACCTCATCACGGTAGATAAACATGATCAAGTCGGCGTCCTGCTCAATAGAACCGGATTCACGCAAATCGGAGTTGACCGGGCGTTTGTCGGCGCGCTGTTCCAGAGAGCGGTTAAGCTGCGACAGCGCCACCACCGGCACCTGCAACTCTTTGGCCAGCGCTTTCAGCGAGCGGGAGATTTCAGCGATTTCCAGCGTACGGTTGTCCGACAGCGCCGGGACGCGCATCAGCTGAAGATAGTCGATCATAATAAGGCCAATGCCGCCATGCTCGCGGGCAATGCGCCGCGCACGAGAACGGACTTCCGTCGGCGTCAGACCGGAAGAGTCATCAATGTAGATATTGCGTTTTTCCAGCAGGATGCCCATGGTGCCGGAGATGCGCGCCCAGTCTTCATCGTCCAGTTGGCCGGTACGAATACGCGTTTGATCCACGCGCGACAGCGACGCGAGAGAACGCATCATAATTTGTTCGGAGGGCATTTCGAGACTGAAAATCAATACCGGCTTATCTTGTAACATCGCCGCGTTTTCGACGAGGTTCATCGCAAAGGTGGTTTTACCCATCGACGGACGAGCCGCGACGATGATCAAATCCGACGGCTGCAAACCGGCGGTTTTTTTATTGAGATCATCGTAACCGGTGTTCACGCCGGTCACGCCGTCGTGCGGTTGCTGGAATAACAGCTCAATACGCGCAACAGTCGCCTCGAGCACATCGGCGATGTTTTTCGGGCCTTCGTCTTTATTGGCGCGACTTTCGGCGATTTTAAAAACGCGGGATTCCGCCAGATCCAGCAGTTCTTCGCTGGTGCGGCCCTGCGGATCAAAACCGGCGTTAGCGATTTCGTTCGCTACGGAGATCATTTCACGAACAACGGCACGTTCACGCACGATGTCCGCATATGCGCTGATGTTTGCCGCACTTGGCGTATTTTTGGAAAGCTCCGCCAGGTAGGCGAAACCGCCGACAATCTCTAACTGGCCCTGTAACTCGAGCGACTCCGCCAGCGTAATCAGATCGATGGGTTTACCCATCTCTTGCAGGCGGTGCATTTCCGTAAAGATATGGCGATGCTGGCGCGTATAAAAGTCATCAGAAACAACGCGTTCGGCGACGTCGTCCCAACGCTCGTTGTCCAGCATTAACCCGCCCAACACTGACTGCTCCGCTTCGATGGAATGCGGAGGAACTTTCATCCCCTCAAGCTTGATGTCGCGGGGTTCAGTCTGTTTGTTGAAGGGTTTATTTCCTGCCATAGTGAAAGGAGCTATCCGGGTAATGAATGGTTTGAGAGATTATCACAGAGTTCAGGAGGAAGCATGGCGACAAGAATAGAATTTCACAAGCATGGTGGGCCTGATGTGTTGAACGTGGCGGAGTTTTCGCCCGCAGATCCGGCAGAAAATGAAGTGCAGGTGGAGAATAAAGCCATTGGTATCAATTACATCGACACCTATGTTCGCAGCGGATTATATCCGACGCCCTCGCTGCCAAGCGGGCTGGGGACAGAGGCGGCAGGTGTGGTAAGTAAAGTGGGCAGCGGCGTAACGCATATTCATGTCGGCGATCGCGTGGTTTATGCGCAATCCGCATTGGGTGCTTACAGCTCGGTCCATAATGTTCCGGCCGATAAAGTGGCGGTTCTGCCGAACGCCATCTCTTTTGAACAGGCTGCTGCGTCGTTTTTGAAAGGGCTGACGGTGTTTTACCTGCTACGCAAAACCTACGAAATCAAACCCGATGAAGTATTTCTGTTCCACGCCGCCGCGGGCGGGGTTGGGCTTATCGCTTGCCAGTGGGCTAAAGCGCTCGGCGCGAAATTGATCGGTACTGTCGGATCCGCGCAAAAAGCCCAGCGCGCGCAGCAGGCGGGCGCCTGGCAGGTGATCAACTACACCGAAGAAAATGTGGCGGAGCGGGTGAAAGAGCTTACCGGCGGCAAAAAAGTCAGCGTGGTATACGATTCAGTGGGTAAAGACACGTGGGAAATCTCCCTCGACTGCCTGCGCCGCCGTGGCCTGATGGTGAGCTTTGGTAATTCATCTGGGCCGGTCACCGGTGTGAACCTTGGGATCCTTAACCAGAAAGGTTCACTCTACGCCACCCGTCCGTCGATGAATGGCTACATCACTACGCGTGAAGAGTTACAGGAAGCCAGCAACGAGCTGTTTTCGCTGATCGCCAGCGGAGTGATTAAAGTGGATGTGGCAGAGAACCAGAAGTTTGCGCTGAAAGATGCGCAACGGGCGCATGAGATGTTAGAGAGCCGTGCGACGCAGGGTTCAAGCCTGCTTATCCCTTAAGCTATGTCACTGAAAGAATTAGGGCTTCCCGTAGGAAGCCCTTTCTTTTTTAGTTCGGCTGCATTGTAGGGTACAGCTCGATGAATTCGTAACGCCGCGATAGTGACAGATTTGATATCTAAATCCTATTCGGTTCTAAGCAATGTGCCTGGAAATGTCTCAGGGATGTGACGAACCACGCAATACTTTAGTAACGCCAGCGGTTATTGCGTTGATAACGTGGAACCTTTGGCGCTTTGACAGCCCGAATCACCCAGACAATCGCCACGGCCAACAGCAGCCAGGGCAATAACTTAATCATCAACGTAAAAAGCCCGCCGAGAAACATCACTGCGGTCGCCACCAGCAATGCTGCGATAATCCCCAGCAGTGAAATGCCGGTGAACAGCAGCATGATAAAAAACCCAACAATAAACAGTAGTTCCGGCATGAGATTCTCCTGAGAAATCGGTAACTCCCTTCCCCATTACAAGAACTATGCCAAAACTAACCTACTGATTTAGTAATAAAAAACCCCGCAGCGAACGAGCGGGATTTGGTGAAATTGACCATCTTTTAGTGAATTCTTAACGCTTTGACGCCACCAGGTTGAGCGCGTGCTCGACAACATGGATATCTGCGCCAGCTTTATGGGCATTCTCACTCAGGTAACGACGCCATTGGCGCGCGCCCGGTACGCCCTGGAACAGGCCCAACATATGGCGGGTGATATGGCCGAGATAAGCGCCCTGGCTCAGTTCGCGCTCAATGTACGGATACATGGCGCGCACCACCGCGACGGGATCGGCATCTGCGCGAGTCGCGCCGAAGATCTCGCGGTCCACCGACGCCAGAATGCCGGGGTTCTGGTAGGCTTCACGCCCGACCATCACGCCATCCAGATGTTCGAGGTGCGTTTTGGCGTCTTGCAGCGACTTGATGCCGCCATTGATCGCCATTTTTAAGTGCGGGAAATCGCGTTTGAGCTGATAAACACGCGGGTAATCCAGCGGCGGAATTTCGCGATTCTCTTTCGGGCTTAAGCCGGAAAGCCAGGCTTTACGGGCGTGGATAATAAAGCTTTCGCACTCGCCTTTACCGGCAACAGTATTGATAAAGTCGCAGAGAAATTCGTAGCTGTCCTGATCGTCAATGCCGATACGCGTTTTCACGGTCACTGGAATGGAAACCACGTCGCGCATCGCTTTGATACAGTCCGCCACCAATTGCGCTTCACCCATCAGGCAGGCGCCGAAACGACCATTCTGCACGCGATCGGACGGACAGCCGACATTGAGATTGATTTCATCATAACCGCGCACTTCAGCGAGCTTCGCACAGTGAGCCAGTTGCGCCGGATCGCTGCCGCCAAGCTGCAACGCGACCGGATGTTCTTCTTCGCTGTAGGCCAGATAATCCCCTTTGCCATGAATAATCGCGCCGGTGGTCACCATTTCGGTGTACAGCAGCGTCTGGCGTGACAACAGGCGCAAAAAGTAGCGGCAATGTCTGTCGGTCCAGTCCAGCATGGGCGCAACGCTAAAGCGACCGGGCCAATGAGAAGCAGAATCGGTGGTCGTTACGCGGGTTTGAGGGGTGTTTGTCATATCAGGATTACCGTGCATTTTTTGGCCGTTATAAAATCATTATCTCGTCACCGCGCCCACTCAAGGCGCGGCTGATACCGGCTCCTGAAATCGCGGGGCGTCATTCTAGCATAGTGAAACGCCTTAAACCCGGTGGAGTGCAGTTGGCTATACCGGGTTATCTTTTCACCTTTATTTGTACAAATTTGAATCAACACCTATCATTTTTGGTAGTCATAGGAAATGCATGTAAATAGCTGAGCGCTGTTCACTACCATCACGGAAAAGGAGTTGAAAAATGACCACACCTTATGTTCGCCTCGATAAAAATAATGCTGCTGTTCTGCTCGTCGATCACCAAACGGGTTTGCTGTCCCTGGTGAGAGATATCGATCCTGACAAGTTCAAAAACAACGTGTTGGCATTAGGCGATCTCGCGAAATATTTTAAGCTTCCCACCATTTTAACGACCAGTTTCGAAACAGGTCCGAATGGCCCTCTTGTCCCTGAATTGAAAACGCAATTTCCCAATGCGCCTTATATTGCGCGGCCCGGCAATATCAACGCCTGGGATAACGAAGAGTTCGTGAAAGCCGTGAAAGCGACGGGTAAAAAACAGCTGATTATCGCGGGCGTAGTGACGGAAGTTTGCGTGGCTTTCCCCGCGTTGTCCGCACTGGAAGAAGGTTACGAGGTGTTTGTTGTAACCGACGCGTCGGGAACGTTCAATGAAATCACCCGGCATTCGGCATGGGATCGCATGTCACAAGCCGGAGCACAGCTAATGACCTGGTTTGGTGTCGCGTGCGAGTTACATCGCGACTGGCGTAACGATATTGAAGGTCTGGGTAATCTGTTCTCCAACCATATTCCGGACTACCGCAACCTGATGACCAGCTACAACACGCTCAGCAACAAATAACCGCAGACGAAAACCGGAGGCGCTGCGCCTCCGGTCGATCCTTAGAATGTCAGGCTAAACTGCGCGCCCGCCCCCCAGGTTTCATCTTCGCCAACCAGGCCCATTAAATCGATATGAACCCGGTTAAACGGCGCGAAACCGACACCGCCGGTGAAGACGTTTTTGTCATCGCCTTTGACATCTGCGCGATAACCAGCGCGCACCGCCAGCCAGTTAAGCGGGCGCACTTCCGCACCGACACCCACATACTGCGAGTTCTCTTCGCTCTTAAAGCCTTTGGTCTCGGTTAAATCACCGTCCGCGCTCAGGGTCACTAAATCGTTGTGCCATGCCGCGCCTGCGGTCACCACTGGGCTAATCTGGTAGGTATCTTTGTAGTTGGTGACAACGCCCGTGCGGCCGTTACGGATATACACGTTTTGGGTGTCGATATCGCGGGAAATCAGGTTCTGCCCGGTTAAACCGACCGTTACGTTATCGCCAAAATCGGCCGCCATGCCGACATCGATGTTAAAACCGGTGTCATCCTTGCGGTAGCGGCTGCTGTTCCAGTCGCTGCTGTCGTAGTCGTAAATCGACGCCGTGTAGTTGTAGACCCAGGTTTTTTGCAGTTTCGGCGTCATACCGATGGATAACGGCACGCCGCCGACATCAAACTGACGCGCCATCGCTATACCGAAATCTGAAACAATGGCGGCGCGGCCTGCGGCGGTCGAGTTCAGGTTTTGAGTTATCTCATCGCTGCCGTTCGGCGATAACGCCGCGTTCAACGCTTCGCCAACCGCGACGGTGGTGCTGTTTTGAATGCTGCGCAGGTAATCAATATCTTGCTGATCGATATTGGAGCTGACGCGTGCATGCGCATACGCTTTGGTGACAAAGGCGACGGAGAGCACATCATTGGGAATGCTGACGGCAAGCCCGGCAGCGGCTTTCGCTTGTGCGGTTTTGCCTTTCAGAAAGACCAGTTCATCGGCGAGATCTTTCGCCGCGCTCTGGAATTGGTTTACCGTACCGAGCGGGTCGGCAATGATTTGCGCAGCGGTGAGGTTATCAACAACGTCTTTATAGTCATCGATCTTGTCATTGATGTGGTCAATTTCATCGCGCAGATTATCTTTATCGGTAATTTGCGCCTGAATGGAAGGAAGAATAACCGTTATATCGTCTTCCGGTTGTGCTTTTGCCAGCAACGCCGGGTTAATCAATGCTCCACTGCCGTAATTCGCGGAGGCAACGCCTGTTCCCCCCATTGCATCATTGCGTGCTTCTGCCCAGGTATTTGCTGCTCCCGCCTGATTTGCCACAAAAAAGGAGACAGCGATCGCGACCACCGAAAGTTTACATTTTTTTTCCACAGTATGTGTCTCGTAGCCAGATGAGTATTTAAGCCTGTTAGTTTTCGCACAAACAGGAATGCACTATTGCTGTGAATAACATCAAAAAATGGGGCTAACTCTTTCGAACGTCTTGCCGCGCGCGAATATTGTTGTTTTAGAGATAACACTCCTATTTATAGAAGAGGATAGGCGTTTCGGGTAGCAAACAGCGAAAGGAGATTGCGGGCGGCGATCTCGGCGTTTCGGGTAGGACATGGTAAAGTGTGGCTCTTGTGTTTCCACCGACCAGAGAGCGCCAATGGATAAGACCACTTCGCAAGAGATGTTAGTGCAGGCTGAAAAGCTATGCGCACAGCGCAATGTGCGCCTGACTCCGCAGCGTCTTGAGGTATTGCGGTTATTGAGCCTGCAACAAGGTGCGATTAGCGCCTATGACCTGCTCGATCTGTTACGTGAAAGCGAACCACAGGCTAAGCCACCAACCGTTTATCGCGCCCTTGATTTCCTGCTGGAGCAAGGCTTTGTTCACAAGGTGGAGTCAGCAAACAGCTATGTGCTGTGCCATCTTTTCGATCAACCGACGCACACATCCGCCATGTTTATTTGCGATCGCTGCGGTTCGGTAAAGGAAGAACAAGCAGAAGGCGTGGAAGATATTATGCACGCGCTGGCGGCGAAAATGGGCTTTGCCCTGCGCCATAACGTGATTGAAGCGCATGGTTTGTGCGCGGCCTGCGTGGAAGTGGAATCTTGCCGTCATCACAGTGATTGCCAGCATGACCACAGCATTCAAGTTAAAAAGAAACCACGCTAACTACTTATTTTCTTCTATTATTTTTCGCTTTTCGCGTCTTTCACTTTCTATATCCCGAAAGATTTCGCGTTTTAGCAAGGCGGCAAGCGCACGAATCAAGAGGAGCATACTCAAGTATGTGACTCTTGTGAGTAAGCGTAGCCAACGCAGAAAAAACGTGAAAGATAAAGGGATTGGGGAGCATACATCAGTATGTGACCCGTGTGAGTAAGTGCAGCAAACGCCGATAAAACGTGAAAGATAAAGGGAGATAAGGGATGGTACATCCTTGTACCTTCGGGCAGGGTAGCCTTTAAAACTTAACACTTTGAGGGGGAGTGCTTGCTACCAGCGGTAATCGTTACGCGTTTCCCAATCCGTAACTTCCTTCTCCGCCTGATCTTTTGCGTAACCGTAACGCTCCTGGATTTTACCAACCAGCTGCTCACGTTTACCTTCGATGACCGTCATATCGTCATCGGTGAGTTTGCCCCATTTCTCTTTAACAGTACCTTTGAACTGTTTCCAGTTACCGCCGACTTCGTCTTTATTCATAGTTGACTCCTTATCGTTCGGTTAAAAATAACGTTCTCGTTGTGCTGAACGTAATGATTATTGTAGTTAAGGATTCCGCATAATGTTTCATATTCGGAATCTTCACCCATCCAAACGACAAGAAATAGTGAGTGCGAGTCGAGAAAAAGCGTGATCAAGAGTGGTCGACAGCGGCAAACCAGCTGCCATTACGCCAGTGACGTCGCCACACCAGCGCAAGCGTCAGGCCGCGCAACGCCAGAAACACGGCCAGCGATAACCATAAACCGTGGTTGCCAAGCACAGGTACTGTCAGAAGCGTGACGGCAAAACCCGCCGCGGCGATCGCCATACTGTTTCGCATCTCAGCGGCGCGCGTGGCGCCAACGAACATGCCATCTAACAAATAACACCACACACCCACCAGCGGCAGAACAACTTGCCAGATCAGGTAATGCCCGGCGAGCTGTTGCAGCTCTGGCAAAGAGGTTAATAGCGCAATGATCGGCTTGCCCGCCAGCGCATAAACGGCGGCGAAAGCCACGGCGACAAGCCCGGCCTGACGGCATGCGGCTCGCCAGATATGCAGCAACTGGCTGCCATCGCGCGCACCGTAAGCCTGCCCGGAATGCGCTTCAACCGCGTAAGCAAAGCCGTCCAGCGCATAGGCGGTGAAGGTCAGAAACATCATCAGCACCGCATTGGCGGCGACCGTCTCACTGCCAAGACGCGCACCCAACACTGTTATCGAACCGAAGCAGAGTTGCAGCAACAGCGAGCGCAACATGATGTCGCGGTTCAGCGCCAGCAAACGCCGGACACCACCGCGCCAGGCATTTTTTAGCATCGACAACGCGATGCCCCGCCGCTGCAACACCTGCCAGACCATCAGCAACCCGATAGCAAACGTCACATATTCGGCAATCACCGTGGCGAGCGCCGCGCCCTGCACATTCATATGCAGACCCATAACCAGCCATAAATCGAGCACGATATTGAAGACGTTGCCCACCACCAGCAGGATCACCGGTGCGCGGGCATACTGCACACCAAGTAGCCAGCCGAGCAGCACCAGATTCCCCAGCGACGCGGGCGCACTGAGCCAGCGAATTTCAAGAAAACGCCGCGCCTGAAATAACACAGCCTCGCTTCCGCCGGTGATATGCAAAGCAAGATCGATAAGGGGTGTGCGTAGCAAAACAATCAGAACACCCGCGCCAAGTGCCAGTAAAAGAGGCTGCACAAGTGCGCGCGCTAGCGCGAAGGCGTTTTTCGCGCCGAAAGCCTGAGCGGTAAGACCGGTCGTGCTCATGCGCAGAAACAGCAGCAGCATAAATAAGAAGCTGGTTGCCGTTGCGCCAATCGCCACGCCGCCGAGATAAACGGGACTATCGAGATGCCCAATAACAGCGGTATCCACCAGCCCCAACAGTGGGACAGTGATGTTAGAGAAGATCATGGGCAGCGCGAGCCGCCACAGAGCTTTGTCGGATGCGGTCAGCAGCGGCATAGCATGAGCGTTAATGGATGAGAATAGAATGACGCTGCGGCGCGAAATACTGCACCGCAGCAGAGAAAGTGGGCGTTACAGCCATTCACCGTTGCGGATGACGCCAACCGCCAGCCCTTCAATGGTGAAGTTTTGATCGCGCAGGTCGACAACAATTGGGGAAAAGTCGGTGTTTTCCGGTAACAGTTCAACGGTGTTGCCCTGCTTTTTCAGGCGCTTAACGGTTACTTCGTCTTCGATACGCGCCACAACCACCTGGCCGTTACGTACATCCTGCGTTTTATGCACCGCCAGCAGATCGCCGTCCATAATACCGATATCTTTCATCGACATACCGCTAACGCGCAGCAGGAAATCCGCATGCGGTTTAAAAAGGCTGGGATCGACCTGATAGTGGCCTTCGATATGCTGTTGCGCCAGCAGCGGTTCACCCGCAGCGACGCGACCAATCAGCGGCAGCCCGGCATCATTTTCTTCTTCCACCAGCAGGCGAAGACCACGTGATGCGCCAGATACGATTTCGATCACCCCTTTGCGTGCCAGCGCTTTAAGGTGTTCTTCGGCTGCATTTGGGGAACGGAACCCCAATTGCTGTGCGATTTCCGCACGCGTCGGTGGCATACCGGTTTGGGTGATACGATCGCGAATAAGATCGAACACCTCTTGCTGCCTGGCCGTTAATGCTTTCATCCCGCCCCCTGGGTGTATATACAGTTATGCTGTGAGTATATACAGTTAACGGCGATTTTGAAACCAAAATTAAGTAAAAAACCAGGGCGTTATCGAATTATGGAACCCCTATCGAAAATGCGACCAAAGCAGCGAGATCCAGGTAAACAGCGCCAGTAGAATCGACATCAGCACCGCCGCCGACCCCATATCTTTTGCCCGGCCGGAAAGCTCATGGAATTCAGAACCTATACGGTCGACCACCGCTTCGATGGCGCTATTGAGGATTTCGACAATCATCACCAGCGTAACGGAGCCAATTAACAGGACACGGGTTATCGCGTCGATATCCAAAAAGGCGGCAATAATAATAGCCAGAATGACCGCCACCGCCTCCTGTCGAAATGCGGCTTCATTGATCCAGGCGGCACGTATACCTTTCCAGGAATATCCCGCGGCTTTAATGATCCGGGTGAGTCCGGTGCTATTATTGGCCATTAAAAGAACCTTTTTAAAAATTAAGCGTCAATGTCTACGCAAGCGCGTAGCAGTACAACAGAAATTATGCGCGCTTTCTGATATTCTTGCGGCGCAATGGCACTATTAACCAGAGGCTTTACATCCTTTATGTCCGGCTGGCCACGAATTTACTACAAATTACTGAATTTACCATTAAGCGTGCTGGTAAAAAGTAAATCGATTCCTGCAGAACCTGCACAGGAACTGGGTCTCGATACATCACGTCCCATCATGTACGTGTTGCCTTATAACTCTAAGGCTGACTTGATGACTTTGCGCGCTCAGTGTCTGGCACATGAATTGCCCGATCCCCTGGAACCGCTGGAAATCGACGGCGCGCTGTTACCACGTTTCGTGTTTATCCACGGCGGCCCGCGTGTATTCACCTATTACACGCCGAAAGAAGAGTCGATCAAACTGTTTCACGACTACCTGGATTTGCACCGCAGCCATCCTGATTTGGATGTGCAAATGGTGCCGGTGTCGGTGATGTTTGGCCGCTCGCCAGGGCGTGAAAAAGGCGAAATCAACCCGCCGTTACGCATGCTGAATGGCATCCAAAAATTCTTTGCTGTCTCCTGGCTTGGCCGCGACAGCTTTGTGCGTTTCTCTCCGCCGGTTTCGCTGCGCCGTATGGCGACCGAACACGGCACGGATAAAATCATCGCGCAGAAACTGGCGCGCGTGGCGCGTATGCACTTCGCCCGTCAACGCCTGGCTGCGGTTGGCCCTCGCCTGCCGGCACGCCAGGATCTGTTCAATAAACTGCTTTCGTCCAAAGCGATTGCCCGCGCGGTCGAAGATGAAGCGCGCAGCAAAAAAATCTCTCATGATAAAGCGCAGCAAAACGCCATCGCCTTGATGGAAGAGGTTGCCGCCAACTTCTCCTACGAGATGATTCGCCTGACCGACCGTATCCTTGGCTTCACCTGGAACCGTCTCTATCAGGGCATCAACGTGCATAACGCCGAGCGCGTGCGTCAGCTAGCGCACGATGGCCACGAAATTGTCTATGTGCCCTGCCACCGCAGCCATATGGACTATCTGCTGCTCTCGTACGTGCTCTATCACCAGGGGCTGGTGCCGCCGCATATTGCCGCCGGTATCAACCTGAATTTCTGGCCCGCCGGGCCGATTTTCCGCCGCCTGGGCGCCTTCTTTATTCGCCGTACCTTTAAAGGCAACAAGCTCTATTCCACGGTGTTCCGCGAATATCTGGGCGAGTTGTTCAGCCGCGGTTATTCGGTGGAATATTTCGTCGAAGGCGGTCGTTCACGCACCGGGCGTTTGCTGGATCCGAAAACCGGTACGCTGTCGATGACTATCCAGGCGATGCTGCGCGGCGGCACGCGCCCCATCACGCTGGTGCCGATTTATATCGGCTATGAGCATGTGATGGAAGTCGGGACCTACGCCAAAGAACTGCGCGGCGCGACCAAAGAGAAAGAGAGCCTGTTGCAGATGGTGCGCGGCCTGAGCAAGCTGCGTAACCTGGGTCAGGGGTATGTGAACTTCGGCGAGCCTATTCCGTTGATGAACTACCTGAACCACCATGTGCCGGAGTGGCGCGAATCGATCGATCCGATTGAAGCTATCCGCCCGGCATGGCTGACGCCAACGGTGAATAACATTGCCGCCGATCTGATGGTGCGCATTAATAACGCGGGCGCGGCGAACGCCATGAACCTGTGTTGTACGGCGCTGCTGGCATCGCGTCAGCGTTCGCTGACCCGCGAGCAACTGACCGAACAGCTCAATTGCTACCTCGATTTGATGCGTAACGTGCCGTATTCCCCGGATTCAACGGCCCCGGCCGCCAGCGCGGCACAGCTTATCGATCACGCGCTGCAGATGAACAAGTTCGAGGTCGAGAAAGACACCATCGGCGATATCATCATTCTGCCGCGCGAGCAGGCAGTGCTGATGACTTATTACCGCAACAACATCGCACACATGCTGATGCTGCCATCGCTGGTAGCAGCCATTGTGACTCAGCATCGCGCGATTTCCCGCAGTGAGATCCTGCGCTACGTCGAGTTGCTCTATCCGATGTTAAAAGCCGAGCTGTTCCTGCGTTGGGAAAAAGCAGAGCTGGCGGAAGTACTGGAGAACCTGACACAAGAGTTGCTGCGCCAGGGTCTGATCATCATCAAAGAGGATCGCCTGAGCATCAACCCGGCGCATTCCCGCACCTTGCAGTTGCTGGCGGCTGGCGCGCGCGAAACCTTGCAGCGTTACGCCATTACCTTCTGGCTGCTGAGTGCGACCCCGTCAATGAACCGCAGTACACTGGAGAAAGAGAGCCGTACGCTGGCTCAGCGTTTGTCGGTGCTGCATGGCATCAACGCGCCGGAATTCTTCGATAAAGCGGTGTTCAGTACGCTGGTGTTGACGCTGCGCGATGAAGGCTACATCAGCGATACCGGCGATGCCGATCCGTCGCGGACGTTAGCTGTATATCAGATGTTGGCAGAGTTGATGACGTCGGATGTGCGTTTGACGATTGAGAGCGCGACACAAGCAGAAGCGTGATAACCCATGGCCCGGTGGCGCTATGTTTACCGGGCCAATGAGGTTTTGTCGGCCGGATAAGGCATAGCCGCCATCCGGCATGCAACACAAAACAGCGTTAAATCAGCGCAGGTAGCTCAACGCCAGCCCTAAAAACAGCACCAGCCCAACGTAGTTATTGTTCAAAAATGCTTTAAAACAGGCATCGCGTTCGCGGCCCGCAATCAGCACCTGCTGGTAAACAAACAGCGCGCCCGCCGCCAGCACCGTTGTGTAATAGATCCAACCCAGCCCGTTCAGCCAGCCAATCGCCGCCATCAGAGCCATCACCATAGCCTGCAAAATACCGATAATCAGCTTGTCGTGGCGACCAAACAAAATCGCCGTCGATTTGATGCCAATCTTCAGGTCATCATCGCGATCGACCATCGCGTACTCCGTGTCGTAAGCCACCGCCCACAGAATATTGGCGAGGAACATTACCCAGCAACTCAGCGGCACCGATTCACTCACGGCGGCGAAGGCCATCGGAATCGACCAGCCAAACGCCGCGCCCAGCACCACCTGCGGCAGATGCGTGTAGCGCTTCATAAACGGGTAGACCCACGCCAGCGCTAGTGCGGCAACCGAAAGCAGGATGGTCATCACATTCAGGGTAAGCACCAGCGCAAACGCCAGCAGCACCAGCAC
Organism: Kosakonia sp. BYX6; assembly: GCF_038449125.1. NCBI lineage: Bacteria > Pseudomonadati > Pseudomonadota > Gammaproteobacteria > Enterobacterales > Enterobacteriaceae > Kosakonia > Kosakonia calanthes. Next base: position 4,417,780 of record NZ_CP151800.1, read on the forward strand.
GATAAACAGCGCCCGCGCTTCATTCTCTGTCACGGCACCGCTGGGCAACGGGCGATTCGCCGTGCGCTTAACGTGACCGTCAAATTTTCTATCGGCGTAATCATTGACCACGCAACCCGCGGCACGCATCAGCCACACGCCCGCGACAAACACTAACAAAATCCACCACGGCGGCACGCCGGGCGTAGCCACCCACAGCGCCCACAGCGTCGGCCACAACAACAACAACGCACCAATCGGTTTGTCTGTACGCATCAGGCGATGAAAGGCCAACAGCTTATTCTGCGTGAGACTCCACTCCATTTTTTTATTCCTCTCAGTACAGCGGCGACGCAGGCAAAAACAGTTCGGTCAGTAGCAACGGTTTTCCGCCCAGACGCAGGCGGGAACGGCGTCCCCACAACTGCTCATGACGTCCAATTTCAATAAAGTCACGCGTTAGCGTAGAAGAGGTAAAGAGATATCGCCCCAGCGGCGTTTTACCCAATTGTTGCAGCGCCAGCTCCGGGCCGCTGAGTGTCGATTCCGGCACCACTGTACGCCCGGCGAGCCAGGGAACATCATCTGCGTAAAGAATGATTTCCCGCAGCCAGTAACGCGGCTCTTTCGGCAGTTGGTCGCGCTCTTGTTCAATCTCGTCTGGCGTGACAAAACCTTCGCGAATCAATGTGACGCTGACCTTTTTGCCCTGTTGCTCAAAACGTTTGGTCATCGAATCTTCCAGCAACAGCCAGTCCAGCAGTTGTGGTTCAAGCGCGGGGATTGCGTCCAGGTAGCGCAGCGCACGCAATTGCGTAAGCGCAGGATGTGACATGCCTTACTCTCCGGTACATAACGTAGCAATAGTGTATCGCAGAACAGGCAAACGGGTGGCGGGAAAAGTTCTTTCAGTTTTCATCAGCGCAACAGATACGCAACAGCGCGCATCTGCGCCGGAAAAAAAGGTGCGTCAGGCGACGCACCAGTTACTGCAAATATCAACATTGCGGGGAGAGATTACCCCTTGCCTTTTACACTGCTGATAAAAGTGGCGCGGGCAGTTTTCGACCCGAGACGTTCTGCTTCATTCAATAATTTCAACGCCTTATCGATATCACCTTTGGCAGCAGCTTCTTTAATCGCACGGTTGAAATAGCTTTCCGTATCGTTAAGCATCGGCTCACTTTTCGCCGCAGGTGCCGGAGCAGGCGCGGCGACCGGTGCTGGCGCAGGCTGCGCGCTATAGGCCGGTGCAGCCGTGTTGCCGACCGTCACCGCGCTCGGTGCGGACGAACCAAACAGCGGGCCAACCAGCACGCTGGAGCCGCTGCTGTTTTTCACTTTCAGGTTCACAACGCCATCGGCAATGTGGCGAGCCACCGGATCGGGAATGGAAGGAATCGCATTACCCACGCCCTTCGCATAGGCTTTGGCGGGATCGAGCAGCGTGGTGGTTTTTTGCAAATCACTTTCCGTGGTAAACGCGAGAATATAGAGCTTTTGCTGACCCAGCGCGGGCGTCAGGCGCATAACGCCCTCCAGCCGGTCAGCGCTCAATACGCCCGGTTCCTGGTAGGTAAAGTAACTACTCGGAAAGAACGCAGCAGGCGTCATATTTTGATCAAATACCAGCACGTTCGGTGCAAATACGCCGGTTTGTTTATTCACATCGCTGGAGAGCGTCAACGTGAGCTCGCCAATATTGGCCGGAACACTGAAAGCCGCCACTGGCCCGCTAATGCCCGCCACGTTCAGATGCTGTCCGCCAGTCGCCAGCTGAACGGTTTGGGTTTTTGACGTATCAACGGGCGTCCAGGTGAGTTGCTGTAATGCGGAAGTCGGAATCGACGGTGCTGCCGCCGTGTTTTGCGGAACGATATTGACATCAGCCAGACTGACGCCCGGCGCGCCTGCGAGCAAACCCGCAGAGAGACACAGAGCGATAACGTTTTTTTTCATTTTCATTGTGATCACCTTCATGATGCTAAACAGCGGTAGCCAGGCAATAGCGCGCTGTTTGTAAGGAGTAGAGGGGCTTGCGCCCCTCTTTTAGACATTACGCGATGACGCGCTTACCACCAGATTTCCATCTGCGCGCCGAAGGTCCACTCGTCGTTATCGCCACGACCAAAGGACTGACCGCCTGTACCATTGCGCGTTGCCAGCGCGTAGTCGGCGTTAGTGGCCGGCGTACCGTTAGTGTTGTAACCCCATTTTTCATCCCATTTCGCATAGGTTGCGAACACGCGGATAGCCGGACGGGACCAGATGCTGTCGCCAGCCTGCCATTGTTGCGCAAGGGTAATTTTGTACTGGTTGTTGGTGTCGTTGGTACGCTGGGACTTCACGTTGTCATAGCCAACTTCCAGCAGGGTGCTCATGATTGGCGTCCATTTGAACATTGGGCGCACACCAACGGTCCACCATTTGGTGCCGTTGTTGTTGTCCCAATCGATATCCTGATACATACCGACGTACATCAAGTCCCAGCTATCGCCAAGAGAGATGGCGCCGTGATCGAGGATACGCAGCAGGCTACCATTATTATTGGCGCTGTAAGGCAAGTTACTGTTGCTATCGATGCCAATACCCGAGCCCTGAGACAACCCTTTGCCCTGTGAAGTCAGCGCATCGGTCGCGTACTGAACGATAAATTTGTTATAGCCTTTCAACATGCTCTGGACGTGTTCTGCGGTGAACATCCAGCCATCTTTTGTTTCGGTCTCGTCAAATAAACGGTAACCGTCACGGGTGTTAGCACGACCGTAATCCACGCCCAGTTCTAATGTGCCGCCAGGGTTGATTGCCATCTCCGCTAAACGCACATCGAAGACATCGTTCGCGGTTTTTTCGGTGTAATCATAAATGCTGTCGCTGGCGAAGGTAGATGAACCGCCCGCTTCGGAAGAACGCGTCGCGGCTAAAGAGAGTTTACCGAAGCCGAGATCGACATTTTCCAGACCGGCGCCAGGACCAGAAATATCCCAGTAGTAGAAGTCGATCATGTGCACGTCATGACGCTGGTAGAAGCGTTTACCTGCCCAGATGGTGGCGCCTGGCAGCGCGTCAATCAGGTTTTTACCTTGTACGTTCGCTTCACGGAATGCCGGACTGGTGGCTTCCCAGTCATTTTGTTGAGCGACGGAATACGCGACGTTAGTGTCGAAATAGAAGCTTTTATCGCCTTCTTTCCACACTTCCTGACCGAGTTTTAATTCTGCATAGGTTTCGCATTCGTTACCGAGACGGTATTTACTTTGAGCACCGGTCGCCTGGAAGCATTGCTGCTCGCCGCCGCTGCCCGTCCAGCCAATGCCGGAACGCGCGTACCCTTTGAAGTCGACAGCGCCCGCCTGAGCAGACAAAATGCCTGCCGTAATGGCGAGAGCCAATGGAAGTTTGCGCAGAGTAATCATCGTTCTATCTCCTGAGAGCTTGCTTTTCTTTTTTACACGCCCCCCTTCGCGCTATCTCTTTGTTGGCTATCTCGATATAACGCGAATGGTTTGTGTAAACGTTTTATTTGGAATGCTTAAACGCCAGGTTCTTTATGCAACCGGCGGCAGGCGGTGCCATCTTCACGAAACAGATGACAACGCTCCGGCGGTAAGCCGATGGCGAATGTGGCACCCTCTTCTACCAGCACCACGTCGGACTGGCGGTACACCAAGTTCTGACGTATTGCGGGGATCTGGATATGAATCTGTGTTTCATGACCAAGTTGTTCGACGACCTGCACTTCGCCTTCCAGCGTGACATCGGCGATGTCACTGGGCAGCAGATGCTCCGGGCGAATGCCTAACGACATATTCGCGCCGACCTGCACATTGGCGCTGTCCACCGGCAGCCACACGCGCTGGCGGTTCGGTAGCTCAACCTGCACCTGTTCAATGGCCGTGGCGGTCACTTTTACCGGCAGGAAGTTCATCTTCGGCGAACCGATAAACCCGGCGACAAAGCGGTCTGCCGGGTAGTGATAAAGTTCCAGCGGCTTGCCGACCTGCGCCACGCGCCCGGCATCCAGCACCACGATTTTGTCGGCCAGCGTCATCGCTTCGACCTGATCGTGGGTGACGTAAATCATCGTGCGGCCCAGGCGCTTATGCAGGCGGGAGATCTCAATGCGCATCTGCACACGCAGAGCGGCATCCAGGTTGGAGAGCGGTTCATCAAGCAGGAAAACACGGGGTTCAGCGACCAATGTGCGGCCAATCGCCACGCGCTGACGCTGGCCGCCGGAAAGCGCTTTCGGTTTGCGCTCCAGCAAATGCGCCAGTTGCAGCACTTCCGCCACCTGCGTCACGCGCGATTTGATCAGATCTTTTTTCGCGCCCGCCAACTTCAGACCGAAAGACATGTTTTCCGCCACCGACAAATGCGGATAAAGCGCGTAAGACTGGAACACCATGCCGACACCGCGTTCGGCAGGAGGCACATCATTCATGCGGGCATCGCCAATCAGCAAATCCCCGCTGGTAATCGTTTCCAGCCCAGCAATCATGCGCAGCAGCGTCGATTTACCACAGCCTGACGGGCCGACAAACACCACGAATTCTCCTTCGTGGATGTCGAGACTGATCTCTTTGGAGACCACCACATCGCCCCAGGCTTTCGTTACATTACGCAGCGTTACGCTCGCCATGCCCTTCTCCCTTCGTTACAACCTGTCACCAACAGATACCTTCAACATTGGCTGACTATGGGGCATCGATTCAGCGGGGGAATCCTCCACCCCCCTGGTTTTTTATGGGGGAGGAGGCGGGAGGATGAGGCGCGCTGCTCTGCCCCCCTGGCGGGCGGGCAGCGGGCATTTTCGTGACGGGCTTTGCAAAAAACGGCGCAATATTGTGTGCGCTGACACACATAATAAAAATCTCTGTAACAGAGATCACACAAATCACCCCAGGGGCGTAGGGTTAAGGAGGATGAGAAGCGCTTGTCAACAAAGGAGACTAACCCCCGTCAAACCACCTTGCGCGTATCCACGAGCACATCACCTAAAGGACGGGATATATGAAAATCAAAACAGGCCTCGCATTGTCCGCACTGGCGACGATGGTGTTCTCTGCCTCTGCCCTCGCCAAAATTGAAGAAGGTAAGCTGGTTATCTGGATTAACGGCGATAAAGGCTATAACGGCCTTGCCGAAGTGGGTAAGAAATTCGAGAAAGATACCGGCATCAAAGTGACCGTTGAACACCCGGACAAACTGGAAGAGAAGTTCCCGCAGGTTGCGGCAACGGGCGATGGCCCGGACATTATTTTCTGGGCACATGACCGTTTCGGCGGTTACGCGCAATCGGGCCTGCTGGCGGAAGTCACCCCGGATAAAGCTTTCCAGGACAAGTTGTTCCCTTTCACCTGGGACGCGGTGCGTTACAACGGCAAGCTGATCGCTTACCCGATTTCGGTGGAATCCCTGTCGCTGATTTATAACAAAGACCTTGTGCCTAACCCGCCAAAAACCTGGGAAGCGATCCCGGCGTTGGATAAAGAGCTGAAAGCGAAAGGCAAGAGCGCGCTGATGTTCAACCTGCAAGAGCCGTACTTCACCTGGCCGCTGATTGCCGCCGATGGTGGTTACGCCTTCAAGTATGAAAACGGCAAATATGATGTGAAAGATGTCGGCGTCGATAATGCGGGCGCGAAAGCTGGCCTGGGCTTCCTTGTGAAGCTGATTAAAGACAAACACATGAATGCCGACACCGATTATTCGATTGCCGAAGCGGCGTTCAACAAAGGCGAAACCGCGCTGACCATCAACGGGCCATGGGCGTGGGCAAACATTGATAAGAGCAAAATCAACTACGGCGTTGCGCCACTGCCGACCTTCAACGGCAAGCCGTCTAAACCGTTCGTCGGCGTGCTGAGCGCTGGCATTAACGCCGCCAGCCCGAACAAAGAACTGGCGAAAGAGTTCCTCGAAAACTACTTGCTGACCGATCAAGGTCTGGAAGAGGTGAACAAAGACAAACCGCTGGGCGCGGTCGCGCTGAAAACCTACCAGGAACAACTGGCAAAAGATCCGCGCATTGCCGCCACGATGGATAACGCGAAAACCGGCGAAATCATGCCGAACATTCCGCAAATGGCCGCCTTCTGGTACGCCACTCGCACCGCCGTTATCAATGCCGTTAGCGGTCGCCAGACCGTTGACGCCGCGCTGAAAGACGCGCAGGGCCGTATCACGAAGTAAGCAGCATGGCAGGTGGCGCTCATCGTAGGTCAGGTAAGCGCAGCGCCACCTGACACTCGTTTTCACCGTTGTAAAAGGATGTTCCCATGGATGTTGTAAGAAAACGCCACTGGTGGCAAAGCTCAAAAGTTGCGTGGGCCGCCATCACCTTAATTGGGCTTTTAGTGGCTTACCTTGTCGTCATGATGTATGCCCAGGGGGAATACCTTTTTGCCATCACCACGCTCGTGCTTAGCTCGGCGGGCCTCTACATTTTTGCGAACCGCAAGGCCTACGCCTGGCGCTATGTTTACCCCGGCGTGGCAGGTATGGGGCTGTTTGTTCTGTTCCCGCTGATTTGCACCATCGCCATCGCGTTCACCAACTACAGCAGTACTAACCAGTTAACGCAGGAGCGCGCGCAGCAGGTATTGCTCGATCGCGCATATCAGGCGGGAAAAGCCTATAACTTCGGGCTTTACCCGGCGGGCGATACCTGGCAACTGGCGCTGACCGACGGTGACAGCGGCAAAAATTACCTCTCTGACGCGTTCAAACCTGGCACAGAACAGCAACTGACGTTAAAAGAAGTGGCGAACTTGCCCGCAGGTGAACGCGCCAATCTGCGTGTCATTACGCAAAACCGCCAGGCGCTGAACCAACTCACCGCAATTTTGCCGGACGAGAGCAAAGTCGCCATGAGTTCGTTGCGCCAGTTCTCCGGTACGCGCCCACTTTACCAGGTCGAACCGGACGGCACGCTGCTCAACAACCAGAGCGGTGCCAAATACCGCGCGAACAATGAGATTGGCTTCTTTCAGGCGATTAACGCCGACGGCAGTTGGGGCAGCGAAAAACTCAGCCCCGGTTATACCGTGACCATCGGCTGGGATAACTTTACCCGCGTGTTTGTTGATGAAGGCATTCAGAAACCGTTTCTCGCGATTTTCGTCTGGACGGTGCTGTTCTCGGTGCTCACCGTGGTGCTCACCGTGGCCGTGGGCATGGTGCTGGCCTGCGTGGTGCAGTGGGAATCCCTAAAAGGCAAAGCGATTTATCGCGTGCTGCTGATTCTGCCCTATGCGGTGCCGTCATTCATTTCGATCCTGATCTTCAAAGGCTTGTTTAACCAGAGTTTCGGTGAGATCAACATGATGCTGAGCGCGCTGTTTGGCATCAAACCGGCGTGGTTTAGCGATCCGACAACCGCCCGCGCGATGATCGTCATTGTGAATACCTGGCTCGGTTACCCCTACATGATGATCCTCTGCATGGGCCTGCTGAAAGCGATCCCCGACGATCTGTATGAAGCGTCGGCGATGGACGGCGCCGGGCCGTTGCAGAACTTTTTCCGCATCACGTTTCCGCTGCTGATCAAGCCGCTGACACCGCTGATGATCGCGAGCTTCGCCTTTAACTTTAATAACTTTGTGCTGATCCAACTGCTGACCAACGGCGGGCCGGATCGCATTGGCACCACCACGCCAGCGGGTTATACCGATCTGCTGGTGAGCTACACCTACCGCATCGCCTTTGAAGGCGGCGGCGGTCAGGACTTTGGGCTTGCTGCCGCCATCGCCACGCTGATCTTCCTGCTGGTGGGCGCGCTGGCTATCGTCAACCTGAAAGCCACGCGCATGAAATTCGATTAAGGAGGACGAAAATTATGGCTATGGTGCAGGCGAAATCGCAAAAGCTGCGACTGTTTATCACCCACGCGTTACTGCTGGTGTTTATTGCCGCCATTATGTTTCCGCTGCTGATGGTCGTCGCCATTTCGTTGCGTGAAGGCAACTTCGCGACCGGCAGCTTAATCCCGGAAAATATCTCGTGGGAGCACTGGCGACTGGCGCTGGGCTTTAGCGTCGAACACGCCGACGGACACGTCACACCGCCGCCGTTCCCGGTGCTGCTGTGGCTGTGGAACTCGGTGAAAATCGCCGGGATCACCGCCGTGGGCATTGTCGCGCTCTCCACGACCTGCGCGTACGCCTTTGCCCGCATGCGTTTTCGCGGCAAAGCGACGCTGCTGAAAGGGATGCTGATTTTCCAGATGTTCCCGGCGGTGCTGTCGCTGGTGGCGTTATATGCATTGTTTGACCGCCTCGGCCAGTACATTCCGTTTATTGGGCTGAATACACACGGTGGGGTGATCTTCGCTTATCTCGGCGGAATTGCGCTGCATGTGTGGACGATCAAAGGGTATTTCGAAACCATCGACGGATCGCTGGAAGAAGCGGCCGCGCTGGATGGCGCAACGCCGTGGCAGGCATTCCGCCTGGTGCTGTTGCCGCTGTCGGTGCCGATCCTCGCGGTGGTGTTTATTCTGTCGTTTATCGCCGCCATCACCGAAGTGCCGGTCGCGTCACTGCTGTTGCGCGATGTGAACAGCTACACGCTGGCGGTCGGCATGCAGCAATATCTCAATCCGCAAAACTATTTGTGGGGCGATTTTGCCGCGGCGGCGGTGCTCTCCGCCATCCCGATTACGCTGGTTTTCCTGCTGGCTCAGCGCTGGTTGGTTAACGGCCTAACCGCAGGCGGTGTGAAAGGTTAAGTTTCATCGTTGTTATTACTGAAGTTATTGCCACTGCACCCTCAACTTGTATTAACGCTAACTTGTGAAGTCATTGGCGGCCTTAAAGGCCGCCTTTTTTTATTCACGCTTCAGCCGTGATGAATTGCACAACCATAACGTGATCACCATCAGCAGGATCGCCGCTGAGTAGATCAGCACATCCATTGGCGACTGATGATCGATGATGATCAAGCGGACAATCGCGGTAATACCGATATAGATAAAATAGCGCAGCGGGAAGTGCAGACCGGACTGAAAGTATTTCACAATCAGGGCGATAAATTCGAAGTAGAGGAAATAGACCACCAGTCCTTCCACCAGCTCATATTTGCTGGTTTGTACCGGGGAAAACAGCACATCTGCCAGATGCAGCGTCTCTTTCCCCAGAAAGACAATCAGGATCAAACCCAGCGCCAGCAGGCCCAGGCTTAGCACGGTCTGCAAGATGGTCGAAATAAACTCAACGCGCGGACGAGTTAGCGACGTCATAACAGCACCTCGTTGTTCAGGGAGAAAAGTATGTGGAGACCCCTTTGTATATCCCGGAAATGTGATCCAGATCTACTTTTTTTACTTATCTTGCATAACGCCTCGTGATGAGATGCGTCATTGAAATTTCGACGCAGAAGGCCAAAAAGAGAATGGTGACAGTACGTAAGGCGAACACAGACGACGCGGCGTTGTTAAGTGAAATGGGCTATGCCAGTTACACGCACCATTTTGCCCCTCTGTGGCGTGAAAAAAGTGAATTAGCCGCTTTTTTGCAACAAGAGTATTCCCTGCCGGTGCTGCAAAAGAGCCTGCAAAGCGAGGCCAGCAGTTGGTTTATCGCGCTCGCCCCGGCACCGGTAGGTTTCGCGAAAGTCTCCTGGCATTGCGCCGTCGAAGACAACGGCCCGGCGGGAACATTACTGCATAAACTCTATTTTCTCCCCGGCGAAACGGGCAAAGGCTACGGCGAACAGGTGTTTGCACAGATGGTGCGCCTGGCGAAAAAACGAGGGGAAACCTTTTTCTGGCTGGAAGTGTTGGATGCCAATCCACAAGCGCGGCGTTTTTATACCCGCCAGGGGTTGGCACATATTAAAGATGTCGTATTTAGCACGCCGTCCCAGCAAAGCACGCTGCATATTTTGGGTAGACATATTTAACTTTTTGCGGGAAGCGTCGTTAACAGCGCTTCCCGAATGCGCAGGCGTTAAATTTATGGATTTGTGTATTCTAAAATCTCTTCGCCAAGCAATGTGCAGTCAGGAAGAAAAATAAATCGCATTCTGTATTTACCTTTATAAATATAGCCCCACGTTTCTAACACATCGAAATGCTGTAATTTATTTCCCGGGTTCGTTATTTTATTTAGCGGCGAAACCTTATCATCAATAACTATTCTGCTGTCATTATCACGAAAGTAGGCGAGTAGTTTGTTTGACTCCTTTAGCGCTTCGCCTTTACAAGCAAGTGAAGATTTCATTTCTGCTGCCGAGATATTAACGGCAGGAAAAAACAATAAACAAAATATTAGTGCAGTCAAGATTCTCATATTAAATACCTAATTCTCTTTTTGCTCTTACCAGGGCATTTTTTCTTTCCTGAAGCCCATTATAGCCACCGTTCACTAATAGCGTGACTTTGTTTATATCGTCTCTGTCTGCTGCGGCATTTACATTTCGCAAATCCCAATAGTAACAAGCGGCCTTGACGGCAACATAAGGGTTTGTGCCGACGCGGGTTGGGTTGTTAACGTAATCTTTGTTGAATGTCTTACCAAATTTATCGTAATTTTCCCTGCCGGTAAGGTGTAACAGCCCACGACCAATGAATGTGGGGCCATCTCCTTGCTGCGTATTTCCTAACCCTCGACCGATAGCCGTATCATAGTCATATTCCTTGCCGCCATACTTTGGCACCTCTGTTAACTGCGCGAAGTTCGCGGTCTCAACGCAAGCCTGTGCAAGAAAATGTGCGACCCTGAGCTTTGTATTAATTCGATAAATAGTAAACCAGTTATTCAAATGCGGTGCGATTGCATGAACATTATAATATTGAGAATTAAGCAAGCTTTCTTTGTGATTATAATGTCTGGCTATATTCCAAAGCATATCAGCACTAATATCCATCATCGTTAACCCCCACATCCTGTAGTGAGTGAATGAAATAACGCTGGATACGTTGTCAGATATTTTTTATGGCTACTTTGATTTACATCAGCGAATGAATTCTATTGCCAGAATATTTAAATGTGTGGATAGAGAAATAATTAAAAAATGAACCCCTCATCTCCTCTTTTTAGCGAGAGAAGATGAGGGGAAATAAATCATTACTGGAAGTTAATCGATTTATCGCTGGTCAAACTGTACAGGTCAAACTTACGACCCAGTTTCTGACCACCGTCACGCGTCAGCGGTGTCCAGCCAATGGCGGCACGGCTGCGAGTTGGGCCGGTGCTGAACAGATCCAGTGGAACAGAGACGTACACCCCTTTGGTGAAGCTCCCTTCCCCGTACTGCGCCGCGGAGACGTTAGTTTTCGTCGCATACGCACCGACCACAATGCCGCTGTCGAAGTGTTTCGCCACTTCCAGCGTCGCGCCTTTATCGCCCGCCAGATATTGACCAACGCTTGCTTTGATCAGCACATCTTCAGCAAACCACGGCGTCCAATAGGCGGTGAAATGGCCCGTCTTCACGCTGTAATCGCTGAACTTCATCATGTCCTGCGGGCTGCGCCAGTCACGCTGTTTAACATAGTTGGCGTCAATACCGAACGCAAAGTGGCTATCCACCGGACGCCACAACAGTTCTGCACCCGCCCCGCCGAACATCGTTTCCAGATAACCGGCATAGACCTGGCCATAAATGTTATTGCCCAGGTAGTGCATATAGTTGGCTTGCAAGTTATTGACGTAATAGTCGTTTTGCACGTATTCACGCACGCGGGTACGTACGCGCGGCAGCGCCGAGTCGCTGGAGGTGTAGTTAAATTTGTTGTAGTTGTTGACAAGGTTGACGAACAAGCTGCCGGTTGTCAGCAAGTGATCGCTCCACCACCAGTCGGCGGTGGCCATCGCACCAATTTGGTACAAGTAGAAACTTTCCGGCCCGCCGAGGGACTGGTTAAGCACCGGATCGATATGGAAATCGAACGGAGTTTTATCGATATACCAGCCCTGCTCGGTGCTTTCCGGCACGATCGGCGTGACACGGTTTTGCACCAGTTCGGTATCGTGTCCCAGCGGTTCGCCTTCAAGATGACGTTTCAGACTCGCGACATCCGTTTCGGTGGTCACTTCCGGCATATTGAGGCGGTTTTCCGTCACGCGAATGGTGCGAATGCCATCCGGCAAGTCATTCATAATGATGCGGTTTGCGCGTTCAACCCCTTCCTGGGTATGACGATATTTCACCTGTTCACCGGTGACATACAGCGTATCGTCTTTCACCTGAATTTGCGGATCGGCCAGGCCCGCGTTGTATTTCAGCAGCGTAAGCTGATTTGCCACTACCGAGTGTTGCAGGATCGCATCTTGCGGCTGCGGCTGATATTTCGGCCGCGCGTTGTCATTGTAGGACGGGCGCAAGTTATTGAAGTTATTGCGCAGAGTGAAACCAAACATCCAGGTATTGCCGCGCTCGTAGCTCAGGTTGATATCGGCCCAATCGGCCACGCGATAAATGGCGCCCACGTTCACCTTGGTGCGCTGCGGTAAGTCACCGGCGAAGTCCTGCGTGTAGTTATTGCCTTCATACTCCAGCTTCAAACGCAGCGGATTCCAGGGTGTTTGATATTCCACACCGCCGAACAGCGCGCTCGGGCCGTGGAACAACTGGCTGGTATCCGTAGAGCCCGCGGTGTTCAGATCGTTGTTACGCGAACAATATTTCACGTCATACGAACAGAGCGGGTTTTTAATATTGCCGCTGGTGCCGAGGTAACCCCAACCGATACCGAGAGAAAAATCGAACGGCCCCCAGGCTTTGTTCGCCACCAAATATTCACCATCGAACAGCCCTGTACCGCCAATATCGCGCGCGCCAATGGCGACCTGCGGCAACCAGTAACTCTCTTCCCACAGGCGTAATTTCAGATCGAAGGCTTTATCTTTATAAGTCTGATTACCGGAGAAGGATTCGACCGAGCTGTATTTACGCGTACGCACGTCGGTGTAGCGCAGTGTCGTTTCCAGCCACGGGAAAAGCTGCACCGAACCGGAGTAGTAGCGATATTCGTCGTTGTCGCGGTAGTTCAGGCTCAGCTCGCCTTCCGGCGCCATGCGCGCCGTCGGGGTTTGCAGCAAACCCACACCGCCGAAATCCGATTGCGAAGGGCCAATCGGGTCCGGATAAGATTCTGCGTGACAGGCGGCGCTAATTCCCAACGCCAACATGCTTATTACGAACGATTTTTTCATTATTATTCCGGTATCCGATGCGACAGGGACTGAAGAATGTCGGCATTGAGCTCGTCATACTCGTTGCTCCACAAACCCGGTGCAAAACCGACAAAAATCACGCTGCCGGGCATCGGCTCCACGTGACGTCGGTTCCAGTAACCCACCGGTACCTTTTGCGTTTTACCATTGGGATAAATCACCCAGGCGTAGCTGCGTTCCGCGCCGCTCAACAGGCTCTGATCATCCAGGTAACTCACCACATCCCGCTCCGGTGTGAACGGCTTTTTACCTGGGCTACTGACCAGGCCAACAATGGTGATAGAAGTCGGCTGCGGTCCCACCCACAGGGTGTACTCCCCTTGCAATGGTCGGTTGGCGAGGCGGTGCGTGCGCAGATAATCAGGATCCAGTTCGACGATTTGTCGGCCAGTCACTTTCACCGCTTGCAGTTGCTGACGTAACGCATTGATTGCGGCGGCACTGTTGCCGCTTTCGTCCGCCGCCAGCGCGCTGAGCCGTGCCAGCAACGCCTGGTGGCGCGCCTGCTGCGCAATGGTCGCCTGGCGTTCACTGACCACCGCGCCTGGCCACCAGCTATTTGCCAGCCGGGGTTGGCCGACAAGGTCAATCAAACGTTCGGCATTCGATAATTTTTTGGGAGTGCTGTCGCCTGCGGTATAGACATCTACCGTTCCGACAGCCAGCGCCAGCGGTGAGGCGAGGCTTGATAACACCATAAGGAGAGCGCGTATTTTCATTATTTGCCCGCCTTAATCAGTGTGGTTTTCACCGGGAACCAGTTCGCGCCAAGATATTGCTCTGACTGCCTGATCACACCTTCTTCATCCACCCAGTAACGGTTGCGCCAACTTTTGTTATCGGTAGTGACATCTTCGTCGAGAATGCGCACGTGCGTTTCATCACCCGCCAGTTTCACCGTGTCGGTGCCGTTCCAGTGGAATTCGGAACGGGCGGTGGCGTAACGCACCTGCTTGTGTTCGGTCCAGCCCATCGTGCGCGTCCAACTGGTGCCATCGATAATTTGATTCGGTTTCGCCAGAGGGTCAGATGCCAGGTTGTTCATATCAATCAGGTTGTCGCCGCCAAGATGCGTTTTCACGATGCGATAATTTTGCGTGACGATGGTGGCCTGATCTTGCGTCACCCATTTCTGTTGTCCGTTTTCGGAAAAAGCGAGCACGACAAACAGTTGCGGGCCATTGTTTAGCTGCATGTATTGGCTGGCGTACGGCATATTAAGAATGTCTTCATCGGTCAGCTGCACGCCCGGCGTGCCAAATACGCTATTCCAAAGTGAATTCCCGAGGCCTTTGATGTGGCCCGAACATGCCTGAAGGAGCAGGCAAATCAATATGATACCAGGTCGCTTCACGACTCTTCTCCGAAAGGGGCGAAATAACCACACCGAAGTGTGGTTATAGTTAATGCACTCGCTATTACTGAGTACTTGTGGTGGTGGTGGTCGTGGTCCCCGTGTTGGAGCCATCGCCGCCACCGGTTGCTGCTAGAGCAACACCAACCGCAGAACCTACGGTGCTGGCGCTCGTTGCTGCAGAACTACCTGCAGAAACAGAGGTCGCCGCGGACCCTGCCGCTTCACCGATTTGCACCGGTGCCGCAAAAGCAGAAGTCGCCGCAAGCGCGGATATGGCAAAAATGCCATACAGGACTTTTTTCATATCAATATCCCTTCATTGAATGAATGGAGATTTACCTGAAAAAACTCAGGCGATATGGAGTATACACAACTCAAGCATATGAATTACGCATCGGGAAATAGCGGGGAACCTTTTAGGAACATTGTCCCATAGCGTTTATTTGGAGTAGACACATTTAAAAAATGTGATGTAATTCAAATAATTAAATAATGACGCAAACATGACACAATAAGGCTAGTCCTAAAATTTATAGTAAACGATACGGCAATTGTCCTGTTTTTCAGATAAACCTGATGAATGATATCGGCGCTATCACGTCGGAATATTCCCGATAATTAAGCCATAAATAAAATAACGATATTGGAATTACTTATATATCCGTGAGATTGCGATACGGATATTTAGGGGCGGGAATTAAAAATATTCGGCGGGCAAAAAAAAGCGCCGCCGAAGCGACGCTTGCTGAATCAACCGCGCCAGGATTTGTAGCGGTTGATCAAACCATTGGTTGAACTGTCGTGGCTGGAGATGGATTTATCATCGCCCAGCTCAGGCAGAATGCGGTTCGCCAGTTGTTTACCCAGCTCAACGCCCCACTGGTCAAAGGTGAAGATGTTGAGGATTGCACCCTGCGTAAAGATTTTGTGCTCATACAGCGCAATCAGCGCGCCCAGGCTAAACGGGGTGATTTCACGCAGCAGGATGGAGTTGGTTGGGCGGTTGCCTTCGAACACTTTGAACGGCACAACGTGTTCCAGCGTAGCCGGATCTTTCCCCTGATCGCGATATTCCTGCTCAACCACCTCGCGGGATTTACCAAACGCCAGCGCTTCGGTTTGTGCGAAGAAGTTGGAAAGCAGTTTCTGATGGTGATCGGAAAGCGCGTTGTGCGTAATAGCCGGCGCGATGAAATCGCACGGCACCATTTTGGTTCCCTGATGGATCAGCTGATAGAACGCATGCTGGCCGTTGGTGCCCGGCTCGCCCCAGATAATCGGGCCTGTCTGGTAATCCACCGTGTTGCCGTTACGGTCAACGTATTTGCCGTTGGATTCCATGTTGCCCTGCTGGAAATAGGCCGCAAAGCGATGCATGTACTGGTCGTACGGCAGAATCGCTTCGGTTTCCGCACCGAAGAAGTTGTTGTACCAGATGCCGATCAGCGCCAGCAGCACCGGCAGGTTTTTCGAAAGATCCGTGGTGGAGAAATGTTTGTCCATCGCATGCGCGCCACTGAGCAGCTCAACAAAGTTGTCGTAACCGACGGACAGAATGATCGACAGACCAATCGCGGACCACAAAGAATAACGGCCGCCAACCCAATCCCAGAATTCAAACATGTTCGCGGTGTCGATACCGAACTCGCCCACCGCTTTCGCGTTGGTGGAGAGCGCTGCGAAGTGTTTCGCCACGTGTTTTTCATCACAGGCAGTTTTCAGGAACCAGTCGCGCGCGCTATGGGCGTTGGTCATGGTTTCCTGCGTGGTGAAGGTTTTTGACGCCACCAGGAACAGGGTGCTTTCCGGGTTCACTTTTTTCAGCACTTCGGCGATGTGCGTACCATCGACGTTAGAAACAAAGTGCATATTGAGGTGGTTTTTGTACGGGCGCAGCGCTTCGGTCACCATAAACGGGCCGAGGTCGGAACCACCAATACCGATGTTCACCACGTCGGTGATCGGTTTGCCGGTATAGCCTTTCCAGCTACCTGAAATGATCGCTTCAGAGAAGGTTTTCATCTTCTCCAGCACAGCGTTCACTTCCGGCATCACATCTTTGCCGTCGACCACGATAGGCGTATTGCTGCGGTTGCGCAGCGCGACGTGCAGTACGGCGCGATCTTCGGTGCGGTTAATTTTTTCACCGGAGAACATGGATTTGATGGCGCCGGCCAGATCGGTTTCTTTGGCCAGTGCAAGCAGGGTGTCGAGGGTTTCTTGCGTGATGCGGTTTTTGGAGTAATCCACCAGCATCAGATCGTCGAAGGTCGCGGAGAATTTGCTAAAACGGTCGCCATCTTTTGCGAAGAGATCCGCAAGGGTGACGTCCTTCATGTCAGCGTAGTGTTTTTGTAATGCCTGCCAGGCAGAGGTCTGCGTTGGATTGATGTTTTTCATAGCAATACTCTTCTGATTTGAGAATCGTGACTGCGGTCGATTGTAGCGCCTGCGAGGGAAAATTGTGATGGTTTTTGTGCCGAGGCCCTGGTTGCAACGGGCAGAACATGCGCGAAAACCGCCGAAAACAAGCACAACATAAGTCATTTTACTAACAGCAAAAGCAGCATGAAAAATCCGCATAATCCCGGCGTTGACAGTATGCCCGCTCACCCTTTATTTATAAATGCGCTATTTACTGAATGCTTTTCGCCGGATGGCATTTCGTTTATCCGGCCTACAGTTCGTTTTACCCAGGCCCCGCTGTGCCGAGAAAGTAAAATTACCGAGGTTGTTATGACGAGTTTCGTTGTCGCTAAATTTGGCGGCACCAGCGTTGCCGATTACGATGCCATGAACCGCAGTGCGGACGTGGTGCTTGCTGACACCAGCGTTCGCCTGGTTGTCCTTTCCGCTTCCGCCGGCGTCACCAATCTGCTGGTCGCCCTGGCTGAAGGGCTGGAAGCCACTGAACGCTTCGTCAAACTCGACGCGATTCGCAAAATTCAGTTCGATATCCTGGAACGCATGACCAACCAGGCTGTGATTCGCGAAGAGATCGAACGTCTGCTGGAAAATATCACTACCCTTGCTGAAGCCGCTTCACTGGCGACCTCAACCGCCCTGACCGACGAACTGGTCAGCCACGGCGAACTGATGTCGACCCTGCTGTTTGCTGAAGTGCTGCGTGAACGTAGCGCACAGGCGCAATGGTTTGACGTGCGCAAAGTGATGCGCACCAGCGATCGTTTTGGCCGCGCCGAGCCGGATATCGCCGCGCTGGCCGAGCTTGCCACGCAGCAACTGGCTCCGCGTCTCGCCGAAGGTTTAGTGATCACACAAGGTTTTATCGGTAGCGAAGCCAAAGGCCGCACCACCACGCTTGGCCGTGGCGGCAGCGACTATACCGCCGCGCTGCTGGGTGAAGCGCTGCACGCTGCGCGCGTTGATATCTGGACCGACGTGCCGGGCATTTATACCACCGACCCGCGCATTGTGCCGTCGGCGAAACGCATTGATGAGATTGCGTTTGAAGAAGCGGCCGAGATGGCGACATTCGGCGCGAAAGTGCTGCACCCGGCAACGCTGTTGCCTGCGGTACGCAGCGATATTCCGGTGTTTGTCGGCTCCAGCAAAGACCCGAAAGCGGGCGGTACGCTGGTGTGCAACGAAACCACCAACCCACCGCTGTTCCGCGCGCTGGCGCTGCGTCGCAAGCAAACGTTGCTGACGCTGCACAGCCTGAACATGCTGCATTCGCGCGGTTTTCTGGCGGAAGTTTTTGGCATCCTGGCGCGCCATAACATTTCGGTCGATCTGATCACCACCTCCGAAGTCAGCGTGGCGCTGACGCTGGATACCACCGGTTCAACATCGACCGGCGATACCCTGCTGACGCAAGCGCTACTGACGGAGTTGTCATCGCTGTGCCGGGTGGAAGTGGAAGAGGATCTGGCGCTGGTTGCGTTGATTGGAAATGCATTGTCGAAAGCCTGTGGCGTAGGGAAAGAGGTGTTCGGCGTGCTCGAACCGTTCAATATCCGCATGATTTGTTATGGCGCTTCCAGCCATAATCTCTGCTTCCTGGTACCGGGCAAAGAGGCCGAGCAAGTGGTGCAGAAGCTGCACCATAATTTGTTTGAGTAAGGATGATTGTTGCCTGATGGCGCTTCGCTTATCAGGCCTACGGGTGTATGTAGGCCGGGTAAACGCAGCGCCACCCGGCGATAGTGCTTAGCCCATCACCGTTTGATACAACAACTGGTCGAGATCGCCGACATTACCGCTGCGGCTTTCCGGCAACGCGTCCGCTATTTCGCCGCGCGCCAATTCCATGTGGATAAAATCATGCAACAACGGCCGGCGCGGGCCGTATTGTGCTTCTCCCGCGCGCTGTTTTAACACCAGCAATTCGTCTATCTCGGCGCGTAGCGGTGCGTCCAAATCACTGCCTGCCAGCAGCGTGGCGAAACGCATCGGCGGCATGCCTTTTCCGGCTTCTATCCAGCGCACCGCCAGCAACGGGCGCAGCACATAGAAATACTTTTTCAGCCGCACCTGCTCATCCTGCAAATGCTGGCGAACGTTTTTCTTCGCCATCGAGTAGTAATGCCAGCGCGCGCGAACCGGCGAAAACCAGTGCGGCACCTGCGTGCGCAGCGCCGCCAGCGTGGCGTCATCCTGCTGATAAACCACCGGCGAATCCAGCCACTCGATTAAGGTCGGGTTCGCGCTTTTCAGCAAGCCCAGCGCTTTGCGCCACTCCCAACCGCAAACATCCAGTTCATCGTCGATTGGCAACTCGATAACATCGCGCTGCGGCTCGACGCGCAGATACCACTGTGGCGCATGCACATACAAAAAGCGCACATCGTAATCGCTGTCCGGCGAGGCAAATCCCCACCCGCGGCTGCCGGATTCGCAGGCATACAGCACTTTCACGCCGTATTTGCGCTCCACCTCACATAACGCCTGGCGCACACGCTCACGCATGGCGGCATCAACACCTTGATATTCCATTTTTTTTATCCTTCTTATTCTTTTACACACGCCTTTATTCGCCGCCAGCAATGAGTCATCGTTATGCTGCACCATGAGGTCCTTTGATGTTTACAAGGCCGTGCAATACCTGGTCCAGACCACCGAAGACCGAGATCTTATCGATGCGTTCCGCTACACGCTCCAAAGTTTCCAGTTCTTTTAAGCGTAATGCCACCGGGTTGCTCTCCATCACTTTCGCCGTGTTCAGCAGCGAACGGGTCGCGGCGGTCTCTTCACGGCGGCGAATCACGTTGGCCTGCGCCGATTTTTCGGCTTCCACTAAGCGCGACAAAATGGCTTTCATCTCGCCCGGCAGGATGATGTCTTTCACACCCAGCGACGCCACTTCAATGCCAAACGCTGCCATGCGGTTCGCCACTTGCGTGCTCACCAACTCATCAATGATTTGCTTATCTTCCAGCAATTCATCGAGCGTGCGCGTCCCGACCGCTTCACGCAGGGCAAACTGCAACTCGCGATAGAGGTGATCCAGCGGTTTGCTCAACTGCGCAAACGCGCTCAACACGTCGGTATAACGCCAGTTCGCCGCAAGGTTCAGGCGCAACGTCACTTTGTCTTTGGTCAGGATCTCCTGGCCGCTCACTTCCAATACCTGCAAGCGCAGATCCACCACTTCCGCGTCGACCAGGTGGTTCACTTTCCAGTAACCGCTCAAACCCGCCGGTAACAGCGCCTGGGTTTCGCCATCAACTTTCAGCACGCCTGCGTGCCAGGCCGGAACCTGCACCACTAAGATGCTGTCGCGGCCTTTCACCGTGGCACCGCGTTTTGGCTGCAACACGGCGTTGAGGATATCGACCGGCACGCGCACGTCGCGGGTATCTATGCGTACCAAGTTCAGCGTCTCATCCGCTTTCCAGTACAGACGGCGCGTCGACGGCGGCAAAATTTCCAGTAACACGCCGTTGTGATACAGCGCGCCCGCGTCGTTATCATTCATATCAGCGATCAGGCAGTAACGCTCCACCCACTCCGGCTGGAAGCGGCGCAGGTACTCTGCAAGGCCAGGCGCCACTTCGCTGCCGTCAATGTTCACCACCAGCACTTCGGGTTTGCTGAACCATGGCAGGCGATGCTCGCCGGTTTCCAAAACGTTGTAGTAGTCGCCCTCTTTTGCCAGTAAACCTAACTGACCTTTTCGTATTGTGATTTTCGTGGTCATGTCTATCTCCTAAAATTATTTGCCTTAACGACCGCGGATGCAGGGGCGAAGCCGCAGGGGAAATACGGTTTTGCCTGCTGCCCGGCACCGTTATCGGCGGTCGCTGGGGGTCATCGTTAACGGCCCGACGACCGGGTACTGCATCGTGATTATCTGGAGAGATAATGGTTGCGAATTCGGGAGTCGAACCCGATTGAATAACCGACTTTCCGCACATGTCTTTGCGCTGACGGAACGCCTCATGGAAAACGGCGCGTGCCGCTCCTGATGCGCCGGCGGGCTTAATAACCCCTGCTGATTCAGCATGTTGACGGGGTAGTTATTGCCAGAAGCGTGCCAAACGCTAAAAACGCGTTAGAAAATTTTTAATTATTTGATAAATGAGGTTTTAATTTTTTAGGCTAAGAATGCGCGTTGCGATGCGCTACGACTTTTCTTATCTTTAGATATCGCTTTTTATCATTCAGGATAAACATGAAACGTCGGGTTGTGATTGGTGTATTGGGAACCGTGCTAGATAAGCGGGGCAAACGGCAAAACCGTTTTCGCAAATGGCGACCCACGGTCGGGCTGTGCCAGCAGCCCGGTTTCCCGGTCGACAGGCTTGAACTCCTGCACCAACCGCGCGATGAAGGGCTGGCGCAGCAAGCGGCGGAGGATATTGAACAACTTTCACCGCAGACCGAAGTGTGCAAGCACGCGATCACCATCAACGATCCATGGGATTTTGAGGAGGTGTATGCCGCCTTCCTCGATTTCGCCACCCATTATCCATTCGATACCGACAACGAAGAGTACCTGGTGCATATCACCACTGGCACCCACGTGGCGCAGATCTGCTGGTTTCTGCTGACCGAAGCGCGTTATCTGCCCGCCAGCCTGTTGCAAACCAGCCCGGCGGCGAAAGGCGCCACAGACGAGGTCATTGCGGCGGGAGTGTGCTCGGTTATCGATCTCGATTTGAGCCGTTACGCCACGCTGACCAGCCGCTTTCAGCGCGAGCAGCAGCAGTCAGTGTCGTTCCTCAAATCCGGCATTGATACGCGTAATGCCACGTTTAACCGCCTGATTGATCAGATAGAGCGCGTGGCGTTGCGCTCATCCGCGCCGATCCTGCTTACCGGGCCAACCGGCGCGGGCAAATCATTTCTGGCAAAACGCATATTTCAGTTGCGCCAGTCCCGCCATTTGGTCGCCGGGCGGTTGGTCGCGGTGAACTGCGCTACCTTGCGCGGCGATAACGCCATGTCGACGCTGTTCGGCCATGTCAAAGGGGCGTTTACTGGCGCACAACAGGCGCGAACCGGGCTGCTGCGTGAAGCGGATGGCGGCGTGCTGTTTCTGGATGAGATTGCCGAACTGGGGCTGGATGAGCAGGCGATGCTGCTCAAAGCGATTGAAGAGAAGACTTTTTTCCCGTTTGGCTCGGATAAAGAAGTGCACAGCGATTTCCAGCTGATCGCCGGGACGCACCGCGATATGCAGCAGTGGGTCGATGAAGGGTGTTTCAGGGAAGATCTCTTTGCGCGTATCAATATGTGGACGTTTGACCTGCCGGGGCTGGCGCAGCGCCGGGAAGATATCGCGCCGAACATTGAGTACGAATTGCAGCGTTTCGGTCTGGAGCAGCAGATGCAGATCCGCTTCGATAAAGGCGCACGCGAGCATTACCTGGCTTTCGCCTGCTCGCCCCATGCGGCGTGGCGTGGGAATTTTCGCGAGCTAAGCACCTCCATTGCGCGGATGGCAACACTGGCGGAACAGGGAAGAATTAGTGATGCGCTGGTCGATGAGGAGATCCAGCGGCTGGAGCATCACTGGCGCGGGACGCCTGTGCAGAGCGATATTCCGCTGGATGTCAGCACGCTTGATCTGTTCGATCAGCGCCAGCTTGAAACCGTCATCGCGGTTTGTCGCCGCAGCCAGACATTGTCGGAAGCCGGGCGCGAACTGTTTGCCGTTTCGCGGCAGAAAAAAGCCAACCCGAATGACGCGGATCGTCTGCGCAAATATCTCGCGCGCTTTGGGCTGAGTTGGGAAAGCCTACGCGGCGCAACATAAAACATCTTCATCATAATTTGTTTGAATAATATTCCTTAGCGCGATAAACAATAACTATGGTTGGGCTTGAACCCTGCCGCTAATAATCCCCTCAATCATTCGAGCCGCGACCACCACGCCAGCTGCTTGAGGTATGACGGGGAAAAAACACAACACAATAATCGCAAGGAATCCCCCCAATGCTCGCAACGTTCACGCGGCTGTTCCCGTTATGGGCCGTGCTGCTCTCTGTTCTCGCTTACTCTTTCCCTCCCACGTTTGTCGCTATCGGCCCGTGGGTCACCACGCTTTTGATGTTGATTATGTTCGGCATGGGCGTGCACCTAAAAATCGACGATTTCAAACGCGTGCTGTCACGCCCGGCACCAGTGGCGGCGGGGATTTTTCTGCACTACCTGGTGATGCCGCTGGCGGCATGGTTGCTGGCGCTGCTGTTTAAAATGCCGCCGGATTTATCCGCCGGGATGGTGCTGGTTGGCAGTGTTGCCAGCGGAACTGCATCGAACGTGATGATTTACCTGGCAAAAGGCGATGTCGCGCTGTCGGTAACCATTTCGTCTGTCTCAACATTGGTCGGTGTGGTCGCCACGCCACTGCTGACGCGCCTGTACGTCGATGCGCATATCCAGGTGGATGTGATGGGCATGCTGCTCAGCATTCTGCAAATTGTGGTGATCCCGATTGCGCTTGGGTTGGTGGTTCATCATCTGTTTCCGCGCGTGGTCAAAGCGGTGGAGCCGTACCTGCCAGCATTTTCGATGGTCTGTATTCTGGCGATTATCAGCGCGGTGGTGGCGGGTTCTGCGTCCTATATCGCCTCTGTCGGCCTGGTGGTGATTGTTGCGGTCATTCTGCATAACAGCATCGGCCTGCTCGGTGGTTACTGGGGCGGGCGCCTGTTCGGTTTCGACGAATCCACCTGCCGCACGCTGGCGATTGAAGTCGGCATGCAAAACTCCGGTCTGGCGGCAGCGCTGGGCAAAATCTACTTCTCCCCGCTCGCGGCACTGCCGGGTGCGCTCTTCTCCGTCTGGCACAACCTTTCCGGCTCGCTACTGGCAGGTTACTGGTCGGGAAAACCGGTCGACGGGCGTAAAACCGAAGCGGTGAAAGAAGGTTAACTGCAAGGTAACTGCCGGATGACGCTAGCCCATCCGGCGGTTTGCGCTTTCTGTCAACCGACCGTAATTCTCACCGGCTTGCCAAGTTTCCCCAGCATGGTAATCAGCGCATCCATCGTGAATTTGCCGGTCTTTTGGTTGACGACATCAGAGACTCGGGGTCGGGAAATATTTAATTTCGCCGCTACCTCCGCCTGCTTGAGGTTGTTTTCCTTTATCCAGTCTGAAATTTCCTGCATCAGTTGCTGTTTGATTTTCAGCAACTGCATCACCTCTTTTTCGGCATCCTCTGCAAGCACGCTTGCCTGGGCAGCGTCGAATCCCAACTCAGCAAAAATATTGGCATCGGCGGGAATAACATGGCCAATCTGGCAACGAGAATTCGTTTTCATTTTTGACGCCTATGGTGCTCGATAACATCGCGATAACGCACATGCACAACGCCCCCGCATCGCGTACACTCGATGCACTTCCCGAGGAGAGAGTCCCATGGCCCTGACCAGACTGACGCAAAAAGAGATGACGGAGAGTGAGCAACGGGAGTTAAAAACGTTGCTGGATCGCGCCCGCATCGCACACGGACGACCGCTGAGCAATTCCGAAGCGAATCATGTGAAAAAAGAGTACATCGATAAGCTGATGGCGCAGCGTGAAGCTACGGCAAAGAAAGCCCGCCAGGTTAAAAAGCAGCAGGCTTATAAACCGGATGAGAACGCTACATTCTCATGGTCCAGCAATACGCAAACGCGAGGACGGCGCTGATCAGCGCCCTTTCTTTTTCCTGCCCGGTTGGGTGAAGCGTTTACTGGCGGGTTTCGCCCGGCTTTTCTCTTCCGGCTTCGCCACTTTCACCGCGTTTTTTTTCGCCGCTTGTGGTTTCGTTTTGGCTTTTGGTTTGGCTTCCGATGACGAGTTTTCAATCAGCTTAAACAGGGCAATGAGTTCATCCGCGGTGAGGTCACGCCATTCGCCCGGCGGTAAACCCGTCAGGCTGACGTTCATAATGCGCGTACGTTCCAGCTTGGTGACTTCATAACCAAAATGTTCGCACATACGACGGATTTGGCGGTTCAGCCCCTGCACCAGGGTAATACGGAAGGTAAACGGCCCTTCTTTCTTCACCTTGCATTTTTTGGTCACCGTGCCGAGGATCGGTACACCGGCACCCATCCCGCGTACGAATTCGTCCGTCACCGGTTTATTCACCGTGACGAGGTATTCTTTCTCGTGATCGTTTCCGGCACGCAGGATTTTATTCACTAAGTCACCGTGATTAGTGAGAAAAATCAGCCCCTGCGAATCTTTGTCCAGCCGCCCAATCGGGAAGATACGGCTGCTGTGGTTGACGAAATCCACAATATTGTCTTTTTCGCCGTCTTCGGTAGTACTCACGATGCCAACGGGTTTATTCAACGCGATAAACACAAGATCTTCTTCGTTTCGCGGCTCGATAAGTTGACCATTCACTTTCACCACATCGCCGGCGACCACTTGATCGCCAATCCCGGCGCGTTTGCCATTGATGAAGACATTGCCCTGTTCGATATAACGGTCAGCCTCGCGACGTGAGCAAATCCCGCTTTCGCTAATATATTTGTTTAAACGTGTTGATTGGGTTGGCAGCATAAATTCTCCTGTAAAGGCGGAATATAACTGGCTTCAGGACAAGAGAAAAACGGATTTTTGCGCTGCAAAAACGAAAATGTGCACTAACACGATGAAAAGCATGTTCGTTAAGTGAAAAAGAAAATAATTCTGCGAGGTTTTTTCCACCCTTAAAAATGAGCGTCCCCTCACTTTTCTTTCCTGTGCAAAGCTTTCTTCCTTGTACCTCACGGATGTAGTTTATAAATTACAAGGGAAGTTATGCGAGAACTATTACAGACGGACGTTTTCAGGCGTTGGGAATCAAAACTCACAGATCCCAAATTAAGATCCATTATCGCAGCACGCCTTTTTCGTCTGGCCAATGGGCTGAGAGGTGACGTGAAACCTGTCGGAGAAGGGATAAGTGAACTGCATATACACTATGGCGCGGGTTACCGTATTTATTTCCACCAGCGCGGAAAGCCCCTTGTTGTACTGTTATGTGCAGGCGATAAAAGTACGCAACAAAAAGACATAATCCATGCCAAATGGTTGGCAAAACTCTCTGAAAATCAAAAGGCAACCTACCATGAGTAAATTGACACCTTATGATCCGATAGTGGCTCTGGTTAATGACGAGGCGATCTCGGTTTTCATGGCAGATGCGCTGGAAACGGGCGATGCAGCTTATATCGCCAAAGCACTGGGCGTAGTGGCACGCGCAAAAGGGATGGCGCAAATTGCGACAGAAACTGGTTTATCGCGCGAACAGTTGTATCGATCCTTCAGTGAAAAAGGTAACCCCACGCTGAAAACAACGCTGACCGTCATGAAAGCATTGGGCATTGGCCTGACGGTAAAACGTTAATCACCGCGCCCGCAGGCGCGGCGAAGTTAATACTCGTCGCGATCGTCGTCTTCGTCTGGCTGTTCCAGTACGCCGTAGGCCACGGAACAGAAGAGTGAGTTGAGGCGTTTCATATCGCCCAGCAAGCCCAGATGCAGGGAGCTGGTTTCGATGCTCTGTACGTTTTGCTGATGCAGGCGATCAACGTGCGCGTGCGCGTAACGGCGGTTCAGAATGCGGAAACGATGCTTGCTGCGGCGCAGACGGCGGGCGCTGGTGATATCACCGGAAAAGAACACAGACATCGCCAGCTTTAGATTGTTGAGCAATTGTTCGTGCAACACATCCAGTTCTTTCAATCCTTCGATAGAGAAGGCACGCCGCGCCGCCAACGATTTGTCAGCGATTTCGCTGCCCATGCGTTCCACGATATCGGAAGCCTGCTCGAGGTTGAGCGACATCTCGATAATTTCCGCCCAGCGTTTGGACTCCTCTTCCGCCAGCTCTTCCTTCGGCATGCGCGCCAAATACAGTTTGATTGCCGTATACAGCACGTTTACGTCATCCGCTTGTTTACGTAGCTCTTTTTCCTGACGTGGTTCGCCGTGCATCACTTTATGCAAGCCTTCCAGCATTAGCTCCATCGCATCGCCCATGCGCAACGTTTCCCGCGCGGCATTCGCTAATGCAAGTGTCGGCGTATCCAGCGCCGAACTGTCGAGGTGTTTCGGCTTCAGACGTGCATCCAGTTCCGGCTCCTCGCGAATAATACGTTTACAAAATTGTGCCATCGGACCGGCAAAGGGCACCATCGCCAGGCAACGAATCAGGTTGTAGAAGACGTGGAAATAGATAACCAGCTCGGCTTCCGGCAGCGGTAATTTCTGCATCGCGCTTGCCAGAACATGAACAAACGGCAGAATAATTAAGCTGCCCACCAGCTTAAATAGCAGGCTGCCGAGCGCTACGCGGCGAGCAGCGGCATTCGCACCGCTGTTATTCAGCATTGCCAGCAAACCGGAACCGAGGTTCGCGCCAATCACCAGGCACAGCGCCACCGGGAACGAAATAATCCCCGCCGTGGTTAACGTTGCGGTCAGCAGCACGGCTGCCAGGCTGGAATAGCTGATAATGGCGAACACCGCGCCAATCAATGCGTCCAGCATGATGTCGCCAGTCAGCGAGGCGAAAATAACCTGTACGCCATTGGCCTGGGTGATGGGCGTGACCGCCTGCACAATCAGCTCCAGCGCCAGCAAAATTAGCCCAAGACCAATACTGACGCGCCCAAGCTGCCCTTCGCGGGTTTGCTTGCGACCAAGGAAGAAAATCACGCCGATAAAAATCAGCAGTGGTGATAGCCACGAGAGATCAAAAGTCAGCACGCGCGCCATCAGCGCGGTCCCCACGTCGGCGCCGAGCACAATGACCAGCGCCGGGGTAAGTGCGACCAGATCTTGTGCGACAAACGAGGTCACCAGCATGGTGGTGGCGTTACTGCTCTGCACCAGCGCGGTTACGCCGATGCCCGCGCAAAAGGCGAGCGGTTTCTTTTCAACACTACGGCTCAGTACGGTACGTAAACGCGCGCCAAAAACGCGCATGACGCCGGTACGCACAATGTGCGTGCCCCACACTAGCAGGGCCACAGCAGAAAGAAGATGAAGCAAAGTCAGCACGGAATCAGGCTCTCCTTATCGTTATGCGTTGCCCGTTATCGGTCTCGATAACCTCAACATTATGAAGTAAGTATAAGGCTTTAAACCTAAGACGGATGCAGGACGCCGCTTAAGCGCCCTGTGAGTTGTAAGAAAAAATGACGGTTTTGTGACAGAGGCGGGGTTTAGCTATTCCCCGGAATTGCGGCATCAGAATGCGCGTTGCGGTTACGTTTAAGCCAAACGATTGAACCAATTTTTAACGCTTCCGACAGGATAAACAGCAGAATTGCGCCCCACGCGGAGCCAAAGCCACTGAGATGCATAATTTGCGGGATCAACGCAATTGAGCATTTTAAGGAAAATACGCGAGCAATTTCCTGCGCAATAAAGAAAACAGTATTGATATCTTTTTTTGCGATAAACGACCAGGCGGAAAACAGTAATGACACGATCAAGGCGATATTCACAAAAAACAGCAACTGAATTATTCCGCCCGCGAAACCACTGACGCCTAACTGCGCATAATTGGTATAAAAAGCGCTTATGTCAGAATAAAAAGGGACGTTGCCACTTTGCAGCGAAAAGAATAAATAGCCGACCACTGCCAGCACATCCATGATGCCCCAAAATACAAATATCTTATTTCTTAAATTCATAATCTTCATCCCTTACGCCTGGAATCCATTGCCATGATTTACCCGACTGCGTCCAGGCATCATCACCCTCAAGGTATTTCTGATTAACCGTGCGTTTTTCACCATAGCGCCTGATCACCGAACGAGTATAGAGGATTTCCCGCGTATCCGACGCGACGCTTGTTGGAATGGGCGTCCAGAGTTGAATTTTGTCGCGCGAGGTATTCATATAATCTTTGCCGTCGGAGCCAAAAACGCGTCCTTCTTCGCCCATGCTGGTGGCCCGATTGATCAGCATTACCGCTGCGTTTTTCACGCCGTGAAAGTCCGTTTCGCTGGTTTTCCAGTAGCCGGGGCCGTACTCCGGGGTGACCGGTACGAAGTTGCTGCGGGTCGGCGCCGGGCGCCCATGCATCGCCACGCTGTCCTTAAAACCGTTCACGATCGTGCGGATAAACACGGCGTTAAATGACAAGGATTGAACGCAAAAAAGCTCTGCGCTTTCAGAGATAAAGAACGGGTAATAAAAGCGGTTGCGGGCGCTGACATTCGCGCGCACCACCACCACCACGCCTTTATCTATCAGACTATCAATGTATTTTTCTTTTTGGTGGCCTAAAGGGTCATGCGGTAAACCATATTTAAAACCGTGATGCTGCTTAATGCTGTAGCCATCAATACTGCCCAACATATTATTGGGGCTGCTTTCTATGAAATATTCTCTTTTGATAATATTTTTCGCGATATCTGGCGCCAGGATGTTTTCATAATCCTTCGGCAAGAGATTTCTTTTTCTAATATCATAAATATCCATTTTTATAATACCTACATTAAAGTTATAACAGCCAAATGAACCGCAAAAGAGTAAGCAACCTTGCCTTTAAGTCTTTGCTCATCATACGCATGAAAAGGAACAAGGGTCTAAGAAAATATACCACTTTAAGAATGTTCTTAGTTTCAATCTGTATTATGTCTGCTTCACAATTGTGTCGTAGAAATGAAATGGCGAAAAAAAAGGGCATTTAAAAATGCCCCGTTTGGATTAATCTGCATCGTAGCCTAAATTCGACGCCAGCCAGCGTTCGACTTCCGTCACCGGCATCTGTTTGCGCCGGGCGTAATCTTCCACCTGATCGCGCTGGATTTGCGCCACCGCGAAATACTTGCTGTCCGGGTGGCTGAAATACCAGCCGGAAACTGACGCGCCCGGCCACATGGCGAAGGATTCCGTCAGTTTCATCCCCGTATGTTTCTCAACATCCAGTAATTCCCAGATGGTGCCTTTTTCGGTGTGCTCCGGGCAGGCCGGGTAACCCGGCGCGGGGCGAATACCCTGATAATTTTCGCGGATCAGTTCGTCATTGCTGAGATTTTCGTTGGGCGCATAGCCCCAATATACTTTACGCACCCGCTCATGCAGGTATTCGGCAAACGCTTCAGCCAGACGATCCGCCACCGCTTTGACCATGATTTTGTTGTAATCATCGTGCGCCGCGTCGTACGCCTCTGCCAGCGCGTCCTCTTCCAAACCGCCGGTCACGGCGAAAGCGCCAATATAGTCGGCTTTACCACTCAGTTTCGGGGCAACAAAATCCGCCAGGCAATAGTTGGCAAAACCGACTTTCTCGGTTTGTTGGCGCAGATGGCAACCTAACGCCAGCACCTGAGTGCGGGTTTCATCGCGGTAAATTTCAACGTCATCACCAACGCGGTTCGCCGGGAACAACCCGACCACGCCACGCGGGTTAAGCCGTTTTTCCGCGCCGAGCATATCGAGCATTTCATTGGCATCGGCAAACAGGCGTTTCGCCTCTTCGCCCACTACCTCATCTTCGAGAATGCGCGGATATTTGCCCGCCAGCGACCAGGTCATAAAGAATGGCGTCCAGTCGATGTAATTACGTAGCGTGTCAATGCTGGCGGTCACTTCTTGCACGCCCAGCCGATGCGCGACTGGCGGTGTGTAACTTGCCCAGTCGAAAGCCAGATCGTTTTCGCGTGCCGCCTGTAACGAAACCGGCGGCGTGCGCGGCTTTTTACGCGCGTGCTGAATACGCACGGTTTCATACTCTTTGCGGGTACGGGCGACAAAATCGTCATGCTGCGTGTCGGAAAGCAACGATGAAACCACGCCAACGGTGCGCGAGGCGTTCTGAACATACACCGTCGGCCCACTGTAGTTCTGCTCGATTTTCACCGCCGTATGCGCTTTCGAGGTGGTCGCGCCGCCAATCAACAGCGGAATGGTAAAGCCCTGGCGCTCCATCTCCTTCGCCACGTTGACCATCTCGTCCAGCGACGGCGTGATCAGCCCCGAAAGTCCAATCAGATCCGCATTCACTTCGCGGGCGGTTTTCAGGATCTTGTCGGCCGGCACCATCACGCCGAGATCGATGATCTCGTAGTTGTTGCACTGCAACACCACGCCAACGATGTTTTTGCCGATGTCATGCACATCGCCTTTTACCGTGGCGATCACCATCTTGCCGTTGCTGCTGCCCTTCTCTTTGCTGGCTTCGATATACGGTTCGAGATAAGCCACCGCTTGTTTCATCACGCGGGCGGATTTCACCACCTGCGGCAGAAACATTTTGCCCTCGCCAAACAGATCGCCCACCACGTTCATGCCGTCCATCAGCGGTCCTTCGATCACTTCAATTGGGCGCGCGGCCTGCTGGCGAGCTTCTTCGGTGTCCTGCTCAATAAATTCGGTGATGCCTTTGACCAGCGAGTATTCGAGACGTTTTTTCACGTCCCAACTGCGCCACTCCGCCTGCTGCGCGTTCGCGCCGTCATCGGCGGCCTTGCTGCCGCGATATTTTTCCGCCAGGTCCAACATGCGTTCGGTGGCATCGTCGCGACGGTTGAGGATCACATCTTCCACCGCATCGCGTAGCTCGGCGGGCAGATCGTCGTAAATCGCCAGTTGCCCGGCGTTGACGATCCCCATATCCATGCCGTTACGGATCGCGTAATAGAGGAACACGGCGTGAATCGCTTCGCGCACCGGGTCATTTCCGCGAAAGGAGAAGGAAACGTTCGACACGCCGCCGGAAATCAGCGCGTGGGGCAATTCGCGTTTGATATCTTCACAGGCGCCAATAAAGTCCTGCGCGTAGTTATTGTGCTCTTCGATCCCGGTCGCCACGGCGAAGATATTCGGGTCGAAAATGATATCTTCCGGCGGGAAGCCCACCTCTTCGGTGAGAATTTTGTACGCGCGGCGGCAAATCTCAATTTTGCGCTCGCGGGTGTCCGCCTGGCCAGTTTCATCAAAGGCCATCACTACCACCGCAGCGCCATAACGGCGCACCAATTTCGCGTGGTGGATAAACGGCTCAATGCCTTCTTTCATCGAGATGGAGTTGACGATGCCTTTGCCCTGAATGCATTTCAGCCCTTTTTCGATCACATCCCATTTTGAGGAGTCGATCATAATCGGCACGCGAGCAATGTCCGGTTCACCGGCAATCAGGTTCAGGAAACGCACCATCGCCGCTTCGGCGTCGAGCATCCCTTCATCCATGTTGATGTCGATGATCTGCGCGCCGCTTTCCACCTGCTGGCGCGCCACGTCCAGCGCTTCGCTGTACTTCTCTTCTTTGATTAAGCGTTTGAATTTGGCGGAACCGGTGACGTTGGTGCGCTCGCCGACGTTAACAAACAGGCTGTCGTCGCCAATGTTCAACGGCTCAAGGCCGGCAAGGCGACAGGCAACGGGCACGTCCGGCAGTTTACGCGGCGGCAAACCCGCTACCGCGCGGCTCATGGCGGCGATATGCTCCGGCGTGGTGCCGCAGCAGCCACCAACGATATTCAGGAAACCGGCTTCTGCCCATTCGCGAATTTGCGTCGCCATGGTATCGGCGTCCAAATCGTATTCGCCAAAGGCGTTCGGCAAACCGGCGTTCGGGTGCGCGGTGACATAACATTCGGCAATGCGCGACAGCTCCTGCACATACTGGCGAAGCTCATCCGGCCCCAATGCGCAGTTCAGCCCAAAGGTGAGCGCATCGGCATGGCGCAAAGAGTTATAAAAGGCTTCGGTGGTTTGCCCGGAGAGCGTGCGCCCGGAGGCATCGGTAATGGTGCCGGAAATCATGATCGGCAGTTCGACGCCCAGCGCGTCAAACTCTGCTTTCACCGCGAAGATCGCCGCTTTGGCGTTGAGCGTATCAAACACCGTTTCGATCAAGATGAGATCCGATCCCCCTTCCACCAGCGCTTTGGTCGACTCGCGATACGCGGTCACCAACTGATCGAAGGAGATATTACGAAATGCCGGATCGTTGACGTCCGGCGAAATAGAGGCGGTGCGGTTGGTCGGGCCAAGCACACCGGCAACATAGCGCGGCTTATCCGGCGTTTGCGCGGTCCACGTGTCAGCGCTCGCGCGCGCCAGTTTGGCGGCGGCAAAGTTGATTTCCGCCGACAGGGATTCCATCTGGTAATCCGCCATGGCGATGGTCGTGGAGTTAAAGGTGTTGGTTTCGATGATGTCCGCGCCCGCCGCAAAATAGGCGTCATGGATGGCGGTAATCACCTCCGGCTTGCTGAGCACCAGCAAGTCATTGTTACCTTTTAGATCGCAGGGCCAGTCGGCGAAACGCTCGCCGCGAAAATCCTGCTCGCTCAGACGGTAGCTCTGGATCATGGTGCCCATGCCCCCATCCAGAACCAGAATTCGTTTATTTAACTGTTGCTTCAGTTGCTCAACTTTGCTGCTCACACGTGCTCCCGACGACGCTCAATCAGGCCAAAAGGCCAGCAGGACATAGTGGCATAAACTGACAGACCGGAAAAGCGACACGGGGTAAACATGAGAGATGTTCAGCATCACTCATCCGATCAGTCAGTAACAGAGTTACGTTATACTCTGGAAAAACGAAAACTATTTCCACGATACAGAAAAAGGAGCCGTTATGGTCGCATCCGTTCCCGCTAAACGAGGCCGAAAAGCCACCGCACCCGCCGCACCGGCGGGTGGACAAGTTCAGTCTTTAACGCGTGGCCTGAAATTACTGGAATGGATCGCCGAATCACACAGCAGTGTCGCGCTGACGGAACTGGCGCAGCAAGCGGGTTTACCGAACTCAACCACACACCGTTTACTGACCACGATGCAACAACTCGGCTTTGTTCGCCAAGTCGGCGAACTGGGCCATTGGTCTGTGGGTGCGCATGCGTTTATCGTCGGCAGCAGTTTTCTGCAAAGCCGCAATTTGATGGCCATCGTCCACCCGATTCTGCGCACGCTGATGGAAGAGTCAGGGGAAACGGTCAACCTGGCTGTGTTGGATAAGAGCGATCACCAGGCGATTATTATCGATCAGGTGCAATGCACGCAGTTAATGCGCATGTCCGCGCCGATTGGCGGCAAGCTGCCGATGCACGCTTCCGGCGCGGGAAAAGCGTTTTTGTCACGGCTGGATGATGACCAGGTGGGCAACTTGTTGCACCGCCAGGGGCTGCATGCGTATACCCACGCGACGCTGGTTTCGCCGGTACATTTGAAAGAGGATCTCGCCCAAACGCGTAAACGCGGGTATTCGTTTGATGATGAAGAGCACGCGCTCGGCCTGCGCTGTGTGGCGGCCTGCATTTTTGATGAACACGGTGAACCGTTCGCGGCGATCTCTATTTCCGGGCCGATTTCACGCATGACCGACGACCGCGTCACCGAACTCGGCGCGATGGTGATTCGTGGGGCGAAAGAGGTGACGCTGGCGTATGGCGGAACACGCTAACGCGCGCGAAGAGTTGTCTTAATCATTGCGAGCAGGCTCGCAGATAACCAAAGGGATATCTCATTGTCGCGCCCGCCAGGCAGTGGCAAGTTGGCGGCAACGTCACTCCTGAGGTCCTTTCGATGAAGCCTAACGCTCGCATTATTATTGCCGCCATGCTCATGGCGCTGCCCGTTTCCGCCTGGGCACATGTTAAATGGTTCGTGAATTACAATGCCAGTATGGCGCCTGAATCGCTGGCGTTTATCGCCAGTTCGACGAGTTTCTGGGCATTGCTGGTTTTCGCGACCGCCGTGATTTTTGCCACTTCCGTGGTCGATCGCAATGTTCTCTCGTTGACCGATTGCCCGCGTTTTCAGCCGCTGATAGCGCGTGCTCAAAACGGGGTTCCGGGGATTATGCACTGGGGAATCGGCGCGTTTTTTCTGGTGCTGGGGGCTTTCTATCCGAATGTGATTCTCACCCCCGAGCTGATCGTGGCGAACCCGTGGCTGGTGTATGTTCACCTCGCTATCGCCATTACCGCCGTTTCACGAAAAACCAGTGTCATTGCCGGGTGTTTAATCCTTTTTCTGTATAGCTACGCGGTTCAGCTGTATGGCGCGTTCCATATGCTGGATTACCTGCTGTTTGTTGCGCTGGCCATCTATCTCATCACTCAAAATCTATTGCCCACAGGTGCCAATGCGCGCGTGCTGGCCTTGCTGCGCCTGGTTCTTTGCTACTCGTTTTTGTGGGGTGGCGTGGAAAAATTTATGCAGCCCAATTTGTATTATCAGCTCCTTGCCAATCACCCTTATTTGGCGATGGGCCTGGATTGGGCGTTTTTCGTGCGCGGCTGCGGTTTTGTGGAATTATGCCTGGTCTGGCATATCTATAGCGGGAAACTGGCGGGTTACGCGAGCATCGCGGTGTTCGCATTGATTGCCGTATTGGCGTTTATTCCGTTTGGCTTAACCGACGTGGTTGGTCATTTCGCTTTTATCATCCCGTTAGTGGCGATTTTGCTCACGCCACGGAAAACGGTGTTGTTTCGCAGCGCGACCGCAAACACCGCTGCCTTTTTAGGGCTGTTGCTGTTCTTATTGTTGTTTGGCGCGATGAGCCACGCGGTTTTGCAGTTCAACACACAAATGCACTAACCGCCATTTTACCCCGCCTGTCGCAGCGCATCGTTGCCAAAGCGAATGCTAAAACGCTGGCGCTTGCGATAGGCATAAACATCTTCCACATGTCCTTCACGAATGCGCGCTTGCAAGCCACGCCAGTAGTCGGCGCGCAGTAAATCCGCATGCATCTCTTCGAATAACGGACCGATTTCCGCATCGGCGCACAGCCAGTGGCGAAACTCCTGCGGGAAGACATCGCCCGGCGATACGCTGTACCACGGCTCGGCGCTGAGTTCATCTTCCGGGTAACGCGGCGCGGGAATGTCGCGGAAATTCACCTCGGTCATATAACAAATTTCGTCATAGTCATAAAACACCACGCGCCCGTGGCGCGTGACGCCGAAGTTTTTAAACAGCATGTCGCCGGGGAAGATATTGGCGGCAGCAAGCTGGCGAATGGCGTTGCCGTACTCTTCCACCGCATCGCGCAATTGCTGGCCTTTGACCTGCTCAAACCAGATATTCAGCGGCACCATACGCCGCTCGATATAAAGATGGCTGATGGCGATGCGGTCGCCGAGATCGGTAATTTTGCCTGGTGCCTGCTCCAGCAATAGCGCCATTAATGCTGGAGCGATCTGCCGCTTTTCCAGCACGAAGTTTTCAAACTCCTGGGTATCGGCCATGCGCCCGACGCGGTCGTGCTCTTTCACCAGTTGGTAGCAGGCGCGCACATGCGCGGCGCTCATCTCCTTTTGCGGCGGGAAAACGTCTTTGATCACCTTAAACACCCGGTCGAAACCTGGCAGCGTAAATACCAACATCACCATGCCGCGAATGCCCGGTGCTTCAATAAATTGCTCATCGCTGGCGGTGACGTATTTCAGGTATTCGCGATAACTTTCTGTTTTGGCGTGCTTTTGGCAACCAATCGCCATATAGAGTTCCGCAGTGGTTTTTCCGGGCAAGATTTCGCGTAACCATTCGACAGTAGCGGCAGGCAGCGGCGCATAAACCATAAAGTACGAGCGCGCGAAGCCAAACACGATGCTGGCTTCGGCGTGGGTTGTCAGGCAGGTATCAACAAACAATTCGCCGTCATCCGTGTGGTGAATCGGCAACAAAAAGGGCAGCGTGGCCACGGGCGTTACCAGCTTGCCGACCAGCCAGGCGGCTTTGTTGCGATAAAAAAGCTCGTTCGCCACCTGCAAATGCGACTGGCTGAGGAGATCAGAACCAAAAGCCTCCAGTAAATGGGCGGCGATGTAATTCACATCCCGCGTTTTGTCCTGCCACGGCAAGCGCAGTGGCAAATCGGACAGCACTTTCGTCAGCAGCGTTTCCCAGCCGCGATCCGGCCAGAAAGCTTTCGCCAGCGGGCGCGGAATGGTACGAAAACGCCGTTCGGGCTGTGAACTGAAGATAAACAGCCGTTCGGGCGTCAGCGAGCGGTGATCAAACAGGCGACAATAGACCGAGTTAAAGAAGCTTTCGGCAATTTCAAAACGCGGGTAATCGGGCAGCAATTGCGTGTAGTGCTCTTTTACCCGCAGCAGAAAGGCGGCGTCCGGGCCGAGGCCATCGGTGATACATCGCAGTTGTTCCACCACCAGGCCGACGTGATGATCATAGAGATGAATGCGCTGCTTCATCGCCTGCTGGACGGCCTGCCAGTCGGCTTGCTCGAAGCGCTGTTGCGCGCCGGAGGTCACTTCCAGAAAGCGTCCATACTGCGCATCGAAACCTTGCAGAATGGTTTGGGCAATTAACAGTTCCAGACCACGCGCCATCGTCTTCTCCATGATGTAGGCCGGATAAGCGCAGCGCCATCCGGCGATTACAACGTTACCAGCGAGTTCGTTTAGAACTGCGCTTCTTCCGTCGACCCCGTTAGCGCGGTGACCGACGAGACGCCGCCCTGAATAATGGTGGTGACTTTGTCGAAGTAGCCGGTGCCCACCTCCTGCTGATGCGAAACGAAGGTGTAGCCCTCTTTGCCGGCGGCAAATTCCGGCTGCTGCACTTTCTCAACGTAATGTTTCATCCCTTCGCCCTGCGCATAAGCATGGGCCAGGTCGAACATGTTGAACCACATACTGTGAATGCCCGCGAGGGTGATGAACTGGAATTTGTAGCCCATGTCCGACAACTCCTGCTGAAAGCGGGAGATGGTGTTGTCGTCGAGGTTCTTTTTCCAGTTAAACGATGGCGAGCAGTTGTAGGCCAGCAGCTTGTCGGGGAATTTCGCGTGGATAGCGTCGGCGAAACGGCGCGCCAGCTCCAGGTCGGGCGTTGAAGTTTCGCACCACACCAAATCGGCATACGGCGCGTAAGCCAGGCCACGGCTGATCGCCTGTTCAACGCCGGCACGCGTGCGGTAGAAGCCTTCGCTGGTGCGCTCACCGGTAATAAAGGCGCTGTCGTAGGGGTCGCAGTCGGAGGTAATTAAATCGGCGGCATCCGCATCGGTGCGCGCGACCAACAAGGTCGGCACGCCAAGCACATCGGCAGCCAGACGCGCGGCCACCAGTTTCTGCACCGCTTCTTGCGTCGGCACCAGCACTTTGCCGCCCATATGACCGCATTTTTTCACCGACGCGAGTTGATCTTCGAAATGCACAGCCGCTGCACCGGCCTCAATCATCGATTTCATCAGTTCAAAGGCATTCAACACGCCGCCAAAACCGGCTTCGGCATCGGCTACGATCGGCAGAAAATAATCGACATAGCGCGGGTCGTTCGGCTCAATGCCGGATGACCACTGGATTTGATCCGCGCGGCGGAACGTGTTGTTGATGCGTTCCACCACTGACGGCACGGAGTTTGCCGGGTAGAGCGATTGGTCCGGGTACATGCTGGCTGCAAGGTTGGCGTCGGCGGCGACCTGCCAGCCGGAAAGGTACACCGCTTCAATCCCTGCTTTCGCCTGCTGCAATGCCTGCCCGCCCGTCAGTGCGCCGAGACTGTTGATATAGCCCTTTTTCGATTCGCCATGCAGCAAGCGCCACATTTTGGCCGCGCCGAGCTGCGCCAATGTGCACTCCGGGTTCACCGAACCGCGTAATTTCACCACCTCTTCCGCGCTATACGGGCGGCGAATGCCGTTCCAGCGCGCTTGCGTCCACTCTTGTTGTAATTCTTCGATTTGTTGGGTACGGGTTTTCATGTGCAGATGCTCCATATTTTGTAGGGGGGGTGAATTACGCCAGCAAGCGGTAGCCAGGTAGAGTCAGGAAATCGATCAACTCATCAGACGTCGTAATCTGTTCCATCAGCCGCGCCGCCTCATCAAAACGGCCGCTGCTGAAACGGTGCTCGCCCAACTCTTCCTGAATAACCAGCATCTCTTCAGCCAGCATCTGGCGGAACAGCGCTTTGGTTACCGGTATGCCGTTGCTCAGCGTTTTTTCGTGATGGATCCATTGCCAAATGGAGGTGCGGGAAATTTCAGCGGTGGCGGCATCTTCCATCAGACCGTAAATCGGTACGCAGCCATTGCCGGAGATCCACGCTTCAATGTATTGCACCGCGACACGAATGTTGGCGCGCATGCCTTCTTCGGTACGCTCGCCTTCGCAAGGCGCCAACAGCTGCTCGGCGGTGATCGGCGCATCGTCTTCGCGGGTAACGAACAGCTGGTTTTTGTTTTCACCCAGCGCCGCGTTAAAAATTTCCATGACGGCATCGCCAAGACCGGGGTGAGCAATCCAGGTGCCGTCGTGACCGTTACTCGCCTCCAGCTGTTTGTCGGCTTTCACTTTATTGAGCACCCAATTATTGCGCTCGGCGTCTTTGCTGGGGATAAACGCCGCCATGCCGCCCATGGCAAAGGCGCCACGGCGATGGCAGGTTTTGATTAGCAAGCGAGAGTAGGCGCTGAGGAACGGTTTATCCATCGTTACCACCTGGCGGTCTGGCAACACGCGATCCGGGTAGTTTTTCAACGTCTTGATATAGCTGAAGATGTAATCCCAGCGCCCGCAGTTCAGCCCGACAATATGGTCGCGCAGGGCGTGCAGGATTTCGTCCATTTGGAACACAGCGGGAAGGGTTTCAATCAGCAAAGTGGCTTTAATCGTGCCGCGCGGCAGATTAAAGCGGTCTTCTGTATAGCTGAAGACTTCACCCCACCAGGCGGCTTCTTGCCAGGACTGGGTTTTCGGCAGGTAAAAATAGGGGCCACTGCCTTTGGCGAGGAGGCTTTTATGGTTGTGGAAAAAGTAGAGCGCAAAGTCGAACAGGCTCCCGGGGATCGGTTCATCACGCCAGGTGACGTGTTTTTCCGGCAGGTGTAAACCACGCACGCGGCATACCAGCACCGCCGGATCGGGCTTCAACTGATAGATTTTACCGGCTTCATTGGTGTAGCTGATGGTGCCGTTGACCGCATCGCGCAGGTTGATCTGCCCGTCGATCACTTTCTCCCAGTTCGGCGCCAGTGAATCCTCGAAATCTGCCATGAACACTTTTACGTTGGCGTTGAGGGCATTGATCACCATTTTGCGTTCCACCGGCCCGGTTATTTCAACGCGGCGGTCCAGCAGATCGTTCGGAATGCCGCGAATTGTCCAGTCGCTTTCACGTATGGAAGCTGTTTCCGAAATAAAATCAGGCAACGTACCGTCATCAATTTGTTGCTGCTGGCGCAGACGTGCTGCCAGGAGTTGGTTGCGTTTTGGCGTAAAGCGCGTCACTAGCTCGCTCAGGAATTCCACCGCTGCGGGCGTCAGAATTTGCTCCTCCTGCTCGCCATTCGGCTGCGTAAAGGCCAGTTCATCGGTTGTTGTCGCCTGTTGTGTCATAGTGCGGTTCCTCTTTTTGCAGCAAAGACATTTCCCAATGCAAACGAAGATCGGTTGTGCAGTTTTCGTTCGGCAGGATCAATCCTGGTCAATAACTTTTCCAAAATCAAAAACAATTTCCATTTTTAATTTTAAATACCATTAACCAACTGATAAAAAAGAAGTTATATTTTTATTGCGCTGTGAAGTGGTTTTCGCAAACAAAAAAGGCACCCGAAGGTGCCTGCAATAAGGGGCTGAAACGCTTAATCCAGCGTCGGATTCATATGGCGCAGATCGTATGGTGTGATCTGGTAGACGTAGTAGTTGAGCCAGTTGATGAACAGTAAATTGCCGTGGCTGCGCCATGAAGCGCGCGGTGTATTTTGCGGATCGTTGTGCGGGAAATAATTGTAAGGCAGCTCTGGTGCGAGGCCCGCATCCACATCGCGGAAATACTCGCCCGCTAAGGTATTGGCATCGTATTCCGGGTGACCGGTGACAAACGCAATGCGTTTATCTTTGCTGGCGAACAGATAAGCATCGCCCTCATCCGTTTCAGCGAGGATTTCCAGATCGGTGTAATCACGGATCAAGGCAGACGGGAAATCAGCGTAGCGCGAGTGTGGTGCGAGAAACGCATCGTCGAAACCGCGCGTCAGCAGAGCATGTGGATGAAGAATGTGATGTTCGTAGACGCCTGAGAGTTTTTCGCTGCGGGTCTGTTTGGGGATGCCATAAAGGATATTTAATGCGGCTTGTACCGCCCAACAGACAAACAA
The DNA here is from genome assembly GCF_038449125.1 of Kosakonia sp. BYX6. Taxonomy (NCBI): domain Bacteria; kingdom Pseudomonadati; phylum Pseudomonadota; class Gammaproteobacteria; order Enterobacterales; family Enterobacteriaceae; genus Kosakonia; species Kosakonia calanthes. The sequence goes on from NZ_CP151800.1 coordinate 4,458,791, forward strand.
CGTGGAAGTGACGTGATCTTTTGCCCATTCGAGAACTTGCTCGATCTGCGGCCAATAAGCGACATCATTGAATTCAACTAAGCCTAACGGCGCGCCGGTGACGATCAAACCATCAAAGTTCTCGTCGCAAACCTCATCAAAGTTGCAGTAGAAGGTGTTCAGGTGTTCGGCCGGTGTGTTACGCGACTCGCGGGAATCAATGCGCAGCAGGCGAACATCAACCTGCAACGGTGAGTTCGACAGCAAGCGCAGGAACTGGTTTTCCGTCTCGATTTTTTTTGGCATCAGGTTGAGGATAAGCACTTTAAGGGGACGAATTTCCTGGACGGTCGCGCGTGAAGCCGTCATCACGAAGACGTTTTCATCACGTAAGAAATTGACGGCTGGCAGCTCGTCCTGCACCCGAATAGGCATAACTTATATCCTCACAACATACGTTTAAACGTTTAGACATCCAGACCGCTGACAATACCCAGGAATGGCAAAAATGTCGAGCTTGCATGTGGAAGGTGAGAAAGTTTCACATCACGGCTTACGCCGCAATGGCATCAGCTGATAATGGTGAGCTTGTTATTGTCCTGCGAGGCGGAATTTTTAGCCTGGTTGAGGGCGGCCAGCACCTGTTGATCGCTGAGGGGAGCCTGGCTAGCAACCACTTGCGGGATGCGGCACCGTCCGCGCGAAGCGCCATAGGTCATTTCCAGAATAGCGCGCTCTTCCACAGGCGATAAGCCGCCTTCATTCATCTCCAGCGCATGCGATAAAATAGCCAGGCACCCCATGCCTGGCAGCTTATGCCAAAAGGAACGAGGCGCGACTTGATGAATGAGACCATGCAGCAGTTTTTCCGCCGGGAAGAAATCCGCGATGAGTATGCGCTGGTTACTGAAAGTGTGATTGCCGGAGGCTTGTTGCTGGGTGGTCAGATTGCGTACAACCATGCGATTGTTATAAAGCTGAACATACAGAACGACCATGGCTACTTCCTTTAGCGGTAAGTTCGGGTGAAGTATTGCAGGTAAACAATAGCAAAAAAGCCCCATGCTTTCGCATGAGGCTTGTCTGTTTGTTCCGGCTGCCGGTGGAATGCCCACCGACAACCAGGAGACAGAACGCAAAAAGGCCATCCTGACGGATGGCCTCTTCACCTGTCTGATGCCTGGCAGTTCCCTACTCTCGCATGGGGAGACCCCACACTACCATCGGCGCTACGGCGTTTCACTTCTGAGTTCGGCATGGGGTCAGGTGGGACCACCGCGCTAGTGCCGCCAGGCAAATTCTGTTTACCGCGCGCAGACTTCTCCTCCGCACCCGGCTTTATCTGTATCAGGCTGAAAATCTTCTCTCTCTCACACCAAAACATCTTCGGCGTTGTAAGGTTAAGCCTCACGGTTCATTAGTACCGGTTAGCTCAACGCATCGCTGCGCTTACACACCCGGCCTATCAACGTCGTCGTCTTCAACGTTCCTTCAGGAGACTTTAAGTCTCAGGGAGAACTCATCTCGGGGCAAGTTTCGTGCTTAGATGCTTTCAGCACTTATCTCTTCCGCATTTAGCTACCGGGCAGTGCCATTGGCATGACAACCCGAACACCAGTGATGCGTCCACTCCGGTCCTCTCGTACTAGGAGCAGCCCCCCTCAGTTCTCCAGCGCCCACGGCAGATAGGGACCGAACTGTCTCACGACGTTCTAAACCCAGCTCGCGTACCACTTTAAATGGCGAACAGCCATACCCTTGGGACCTACTTCAGCCCCAGGATGTGATGAGCCGACATCGAGGTGCCAAACACCGCCGTCGATATGAACTCTTGGGCGGTATCAGCCTGTTATCCCCGGAGTACCTTTTATCCGTTGAGCGATGGCCCTTCCATTCAGAACCACCGGATCACTATGACCTGCTTTCGCACCTGCTCGCGCCGTCACGCTCGCAGTCAAGCCAGCTTATGCCATTGCACTAACCTCCTGATGTCCGACCAGGATTAGCTGACCTTCGTGCTCCTCCGTTACGCTTTAGGAGGAGACCGCCCCAGTCAAACTACCCACCAGACACTGTCCGCAACCCGGTTCACGGGTCCACGTTAGAACATCAAACATTAAAGGGTGGTATTTCAAGGTCGGCTCCACGCAGACTGGCGTCCACGCTTCAAAGCCTCCCACCTATCCTACACATCAAGGCTCAGTGTTCAGTGTCAAGCTATAGTAAAGGTTCACGGGGTCTTTCCGTCTTGCCGCGGGTACACTGCATCTTCACAGCGAGTTCAATTTCACTGAGTCTCGGGTGGAGACAGCCTGGCCATCATTACGCCATTCGTGCAGGTCGGAACTTACCCGACAAGGAATTTCGCTACCTTAGGACCGTTATAGTTACGGCCGCCGTTTACCGGGGCTTCGATCAGGAGCTTCGCTTGCGCTGACCCCATCAATTAACCTTCCGGCACCGGGCAGGCGTCACACCGTATACGTCCACTTTCGTGTTTGCACAGTGCTGTGTTTTTAATAAACAGTTGCAGCCAGCTGGTATCTTCGACTGGTTTCAGCTCCGTGAGCAAGTCACTTCACCTACGCACCAGCGTGCCTTCTCCCGAAGTTACGGCACCATTTTGCCTAGTTCCTTCACCCGAGTTCTCTCAAGCGCCTTGGTATTCTCTACCTGACCACCTGTGTCGGTTTGGGGTACGATTTCGTGTTACCTGATGCTTAGAGGCTTTTCCTGGAAGCAGGGCATTTGTCACTTCAGCACCGTGGTGCCTCGTCATCACGCCTCAGTGTTAAAAACAACCGGATTTGCCTGGTCGTTCCACCTGCACGCTTAAACCGGGACAACCGTCGCCCGGCCGACATAGCCTTCTCCGTCCCCCCTTCGCAGTAACACCAAGTACAGGAATATTAACCTGTTTCCCATCGACTACGCCTTTCGGCCTCGCCTTAGGGGTCGACTCACCCTGCCCCGATTAACGTTGGACAGGAACCCTTGGTCTTCCGGCGAGCGGGCTTTTCACCCGCTTTATCGTTACTTATGTCAGCATTCGCACTTCTGATACCTCCAGCATGCCTCACAGCACACCTTCAACGGCTTACAGAACGCTCCCCTACCCAACAACGCATAAGCGTCGCTGCCGCAGCTTCGGTGCATGGTTTAGCCCCGTTACATCTTCCGCGCAGGCCGACTCGACCAGTGAGCTATTACGCTTTCTTTAAATGATGGCTGCTTCTAAGCCAACATCCTGGCTGTCTGGGCCTTCCCACATCGTTTCCCACTTAACCATGACTTTGGGACCTTAGCTGGCGGTCTGGGTTGTTTCCCTCTTCACGACGGACGTTAGCACCCGCCGTGTGTCTCCCGTGATAACATTCTCCGGTATTCGTAGTTTGCATCGGGTTGGTAAGCCGGGATGGCCCCCTAGCCGAAACAGTGCTCTACCCCCGGAGATGAATTCACGAGGCGCTACCTAAATAGCTTTCGGGGAGAACCAGCTATCTCCCGGTTTGATTGGCCTTTCACCCCCAGCCACAGGTCATCCGCTAATTTTTCAACATTAGTCGGTTCGGTCCTCCAGTTAGTGTTACCCAACCTTCAACCTGCCCATGGCTAGATCACCGGGTTTCGGGTCTATACCCTGCAACTTAACGCCCAGTTAAGACTCGGTTTCCCTTCGGCTCCCCTATACGGTTAACCTTGCTACAGAATATAAGTCGCTGACCCATTATACAAAAGGTACGCAGTCACCCCATTAATGAGGCTCCCACTGCTTGTACGTACACGGTTTCAGGTTCTCTTTCACTCCCCTCGCCGGGGTTCTTTTCGCCTTTCCCTCACGGTACTGGTTCACTATCGGTCAGTCAGGAGTATTTAGCCTTGGAGGATGGTCCCCCCATATTCAGACAGGATACCACGTGTCCCGCCCTACTCTTCGAGCTCACAGCATGTGCATCTTCGTGTACGGGGCTTTCACCCTGTATCGCGCGACTTTCCAGACGCTTCCACTGACACACAAACTGATTCAGGCTCTGGGCTGTTCCCCGTTCGCTCGCCGCTACTGGGGGAATCTCGGTTGATTTCTTTTCCTCGGGGTACTTAGATGTTTCAGTTCCCCCGGTTCGCTTCACAGCACTATGGATTCATGCTGTGATGATGCACCTGAGTGCACCGGGTTTCCCCATTCGGACATCGCCGGCTATAACGGTTCATATCACCTTACCGGCGCTTTTCGCAGATTAGCACGTCCTTCATCGCCTCTGACTGCCAGGGCATCCACCGTGTACGCTTAGTCGCTTAACCTCACAACCCGAAGATGTTTCTTACGCATCATCACGTTGCGAAAATTTGAGAGACTCACGGAACAGTTCGCACTGTTCCGCGTTTCAATTTTCAGCTTGATCCAGATTTTTAAAGAGCAGATATTTCAAACGTGACTTTACAAGTCAGTTTTGAAATATCAGGGCCGGTGACTTTCACTCACAAACCAGCAAGTGGCGTCCCCTGCGAGGTTCAACCTCATCAGTTAACGCGTGGCGTCCCCTAGGGGATTCGAACCCCTGTTACCGCCGTGAAAGGGCGGTGTCCTGGGCCTCTAGACGAAGGGGACACTGAAGTCTCAATCGCAAGACGCCTTGCTTTCTGCTTTTCATCAGACAATCTGTGTGGGCACTGCAGGGGCAGGTTCTTTCAGGTAAGGAGGTGATCCAACCGCAGGTTCCCCTACGGTTACCTTGTTACGACTTCACCCCAGTCATGAATCACAAAGTGGTAAGCGCCCTCCCGGAGGTTAAGCTACCTACTTCTTTTGCAACCCACTCCCATGGTGTGACGGGCGGTGTGTACAAGGCCCGGGAACGTATTCACCGTGACATTCTGATTCACGATTACTAGCGATTCCGACTTCATGGAGTCGAGTTGCAGACTCCAATCCGGACTACGACGCACTTTATGAGGTCCGCTTGCTCTCGCGAGGTCGCTTCTCTTTGTATGCGCCATTGTAGCACGTGTGTAGCCCTGGTCGTAAGGGCCATGATGACTTGACGTCATCCCCACCTTCCTCCAGTTTATCACTGGCAGTCTCCTTTGAGTTCCCGGCCGGACCGCTGGCAACAAAGGATAAGGGTTGCGCTCGTTGCGGGACTTAACCCAACATTTCACAACACGAGCTGACGACAGCCATGCAGCACCTGTCTCACAGTTCCCGAAGGCACCCCGGCATCTCTGCCAGGTTCTGTGGATGTCAAGACCAGGTAAGGTTCTTCGCGTTGCATCGAATTAAACCACATGCTCCACCGCTTGTGCGGGCCCCCGTCAATTCATTTGAGTTTTAACCTTGCGGCCGTACTCCCCAGGCGGTCGACTTAACGCGTTAGCTCCGGAAGCCACGCCTCAAGGGCACAACCTCCAAGTCGACATCGTTTACGGCGTGGACTACCAGGGTATCTAATCCTGTTTGCTCCCCACGCTTTCGCACCTGAGCGTCAGTCTTCGTCCAGGAGGCCGCCTTCGCCACCGGTATTCCTCCAGATCTCTACGCATTTCACCGCTACACCTGGAATTCTACCTCCCTCTACGAGACTCAAGCCTGCCAGTTTCGAATGCAGTTCCCAGGTTGAGCCCGGGGATTTCACATCCGACTTGACAGACCGCCTGCGTGCGCTTTACGCCCAGTAATTCCGATTAACGCTTGCACCCTCCGTATTACCGCGGCTGCTGGCACGGAGTTAGCCGGTGCTTCTTCTGCGGGTAACGTCAATGAAAATGGTTATTAACCATTTCCCCTTCCTCCCCGCTGAAAGTACTTTACAACCCGAAGGCCTTCTTCATACACGCGGCATGGCTGCATCAGGCTTGCGCCCATTGTGCAATATTCCCCACTGCTGCCTCCCGTAGGAGTCTGGACCGTGTCTCAGTTCCAGTGTGGCTGGTCATCCTCTCAGACCAGCTAGGGATCGTCGCCTAGGTGAGCCTTTACCCCACCTACTAGCTAATCCCATCTGGGCACATCTGATGGCAAGAGGCCCGAAGGTCCCCCTCTTTGGTCTTGCGACGTTATGCGGTATTAGCTACCGTTTCCAGTAGTTATCCCCCTCCATCAGGCAGTTTCCCAGACTTTACTCACCCGTCCGCCACTCGTCAGCGAAGCAGCAAGCTGCTTCCTGTTACCGTCCGACTTGCATGTGTTAGGCCTGCCGCCAGCGTTCAATCTGAGCCATGATCAAACTCTTCAATTTAAGTTTGATGCTCACTGAATTAAACTTCGTAATGAATTACGTGTTCACCCGTGAGACTTGGTATTCATTTAGCGTCTTGCGACGTTCAAGAATCCATATCCCCTGAGTGCCCACACAGATTGTCTGATAAATTGTTAAAGAGCAGTTGCGACGCGCCCTGGCGCTCTGTCGCGAGGTGGCGTATGTTACGCTTTCCTCTTTCAGAGTCAACCCTGAATTTCAGGATTTTTTCTCTTCAACCGAACCGGCTGTTTGTGTGAAGTGATTCACATCTGCCGTGTCGATGGAGGCGCATTATAGGGAGTTCTCCGCACCCCGCAATAGAAAAATGACATAAAAATGACTGACTGCTGCATTCCACAGCAAAACCCACCCTTATACCCATTTACACACAGACTTATCCACAATCCGCCAAAAGTACAAAAATTCGCGAGCGCTGCGCAAACGTTTTCGTTACAATGCCCGCGCAAAAATAGCCTGCCCTTCCTGGGGTGTTAGCTGAGTTTTTGCTTATATAAAGAAGAAAAAATTCAGCTAACGCTCTCTGTTAAAGTCAAATCCAGGGGATTTACCATGCAACAACGTCGTCCAGTCCGCCGCGCACTGCTCAGTGTTTCTGACAAGGCCGGTATTGTCGAATTCGCACAGGCGCTCTCTCAGCGTGGCGTAGAACTGCTCTCTACTGGCGGAACCGCTCGTCTGCTGGCAGATAAAGGTCTGCCGGTGACCGAAGTCTCCGACTACACCGGGTTCCCGGAAATGATGGATGGACGTGTAAAAACCCTGCACCCGAAAGTGCACGGCGGCATTCTTGGTCGTCGCGGTCAGGATGACGCGATCATGGCGCAACACGCGATCGCGCCGATCGATATGGTAGTTGTTAACCTTTACCCGTTCGCCCAGACCGTCGCACGTGAAGGCTGTTCGCTGGAAGATGCGGTTGAGAATATCGATATTGGCGGTCCAACCATGGTGCGCTCCGCCGCCAAGAACCATAAAGATGTCGCCATCGTTGTAAAGAGCAGCGACTACACCACCATTATTAATGAAATGGATGCCAACGAAGGTTCGCTGACGTTAGAAACCCGCTTCGACCTCGCAATTAAAGCTTTCGAACACACCGCCGCTTACGACAGCATGATTGCCAACTATTTCGGCAGCCTGGTTCCGGCCTATCACGGCGAGAGCACAGAGCCTGCCGGTCGCTTCCCGCGCACGCTGAATCTGAACTTCATCAAGAAGCAGGATATGCGCTACGGTGAGAACAGCCATCAGCAAGCAGCTTTCTATATAGAAGAAGAAGTAAAAGAAGCTTCGGTTGCCACTGCGCAACAGCTGCAAGGTAAAGCGCTCTCCTATAACAACATTGCGGATACCGATGCGGCGCTGGAATGCGTGAAAGAGTTCAACGAACCCGCTTGCGTGATTGTGAAACACGCCAACCCGTGCGGCGTGGCCGTCGGCGGTTCTATTCTGGATGCTTACGATCGCGCTTATAAAACCGATCCGACCTCCGCGTTCGGCGGCATTATTGCTTTTAACCGCGAACTGGATGCCGCGACCGCGCAGGCGATTATCTCCCGCCAGTTTGTTGAAGTGATCATTGCGCCATCTGCTAGCGAAGACGCGCTGAAAATCACCGCTGCCAAGCAGAATGTCCGCGTATTGGTGTGTGGCGAGTGGGCGCAACGTGTGCCGGGTCTGGATTTCAAACGCGTGAACGGCGGTCTGCTTGTTCAGGATCGCGATCTGGGCATGGTCAGCGCAAATGACCTGCGCGTGGTCAGCAAGCGTCAACCGACCGGGCAAGAGCTGCGTGATGCGCTGTTCTGCTGGAAAGTCGCGAAGTTCGTGAAATCCAACGCCATTGTTTACGCTAAAGAGAACATGACCATCGGCATTGGCGCAGGCCAGATGAGCCGCGTGTATTCTGCGAAGATTGCCGGGATCAAAGCCGGTGACGAAGGGCTGGAAGTGAAAGGCTCGGCAATGGCGTCTGACGCCTTCTTCCCCTTCCGCGATGGTATCGATGCCGCGGCTGCGGTCGGCGTGACGTGCGTTATCCAACCGGGTGGTTCCATCCGCGATGACGAAGTGATTGCCGCCGCCGACGAGCACGGCATTGCGATGATCTTCACCGACATGCGTCACTTCCGCCATTAATCCACGGAGCAGACAATGAAAGTATTAGTGATTGGTAACGGCGGGCGCGAACACGCGCTGGCCTGGAAAGCGGCACAGTCACCGCTGGTTGATACCGTTTTTGTCGCGCCGGGTAACGCTGGCACAGCGCTGGAACCCACGCTGCAAAACGTGGCGATTGGCGTCACCGATATTCCGGCGCTACTGAGCTTCGCGCAGAACGAGAAAATCGATCTGACCATTGTTGGCCCGGAAGCGCCGCTGGTCATTGGCGTGGTCGACGCATTCCGCACTGCTGGCCTGAAGATTTTTGGCCCAACACAGGGTGCAGCCCAACTTGAAGGTTCGAAAGCCTTCACCAAAGATTTCCTTGCTCGCCACAACATTCCTACGGCGGAATACCAGAATTTCACCGAGATTGAGCCTGCACTGGCTTACCTGCGCGAGAAAGGTGCGCCTATCGTTATCAAAGCCGATGGTCTGGCGGCGGGTAAAGGTGTGATCGTCGCCATGACGCTTGCAGAGGCCGAAGCAGCCGTCCACGACATGCTGGCCGGTAACGCGTTTGGCGATGCAGGCCATCGCATCGTGATTGAAGAGTTTCTCGATGGCGAAGAAGCCAGCTTTATCGTAATGGTAGATGGCGAGCATGTGCTGCCAATGGCCACCAGCCAGGATCACAAGCGTGTTGGCGATGGCGACACCGGGCCGAATACCGGCGGAATGGGCGCTTACTCTCCTGCACCGGTAGTCACCGATGAAGTGCACCAGCACGCCATGGATCGCGTAATATGGCCAACCGTGCGCGGCATGGCGGCAGAAGGCAATACCTACACCGGCTTCCTGTATGCCGGTCTGATGATCGACAAACAGGGCAACCCGAAGGTTATCGAATTCAACTGCCGTTTTGGCGACCCGGAGACCCAGCCAATCATGCTGCGTATGCAGTCCGATCTGGTGGAGCTGTGCCTGGCGGCCTGTGAAGGTAAGCTGGACGAGAAAGTATCCAAATGGGATGAGCGTGCGTCGCTGGGCGTGGTGATGGCGGCCGGGGGTTATCCGGGCAACTATCGCAACGGTGATGTGATCCACGGTTTGCCGCTGGAAGAAGTGGCGGACGGTAAAGTGTTCCATGCAGGCACCAAACTGGCTGCCGACGACCAGGTACTCACCAACGGCGGGCGCGTTTTATGCGTTACCGCGCTGGGTAACAGCGTTGCCGAAGCGCAGCAGCGCGCTTACGCGTTAATGACGGATATCCACTGGGATGGCAGCTTTAGCCGCCGGGATATCGGTTACCGCGCGATTGCACGCGAGCAGGACAAGTAACTCATCACGCCTGTTGCCGGGTGGCGCTGCGCTTACCCGGCCTACACTTCTTACCCAATGCTCAATCCGCAGGCCTGATAAGCGAAGCGCCATCGGGCAATTCGCCGGGTGGCGCTGCGCTTACCCGGCCTACATTTCTTACCCAATGCTCAATCCGCATGCCTGATAAGCGAAGCGCCATCAGGCATGCCGTTAAAAGCTTTTTTCCGTCGGCTGCCAGTGGCAGAAATCTTCATTCGCGACCAGCAACAGCTGCGCGCCTTCTGGCGCTTTCAGCCACGCCACACTGACCGCACTCGCCGTGCGGCTCTGCCGCTGTGCTATATGGTTTAGCGCCAACGTATCCAAATCAGGCTTCACCGTCTGCCCTTCGCAGGTTTGCACGGTGTTATTCCCCTGCCAGCGTCCCTGACGCAACACCACACGCCCCTGACGCAGCGCATCGCTGGTCTGGCGGATCTGTTCGGCGCGATAGCGATACAAAGCAATCTGGTCGCTGGAGAGCTGCTGTTTTTGGCCGTCGACTTCACGCTGCATAAAGCTCAGCTCGCCGCGATCGTCAAAACGCACGCGGATATGCTCTGGCGGTTTGCCGTAGATATTCAGTTCGATGAGGGTTAACGCATCGCCTTGCCAGCGGTACTCACCCAGAGACGTGTTCCCGTGATGCCACGGGCTAATAGCGGAAAGCAAATGGGTTTCGCCGCCGGAATCTTTACGCCAGATTCGCACCGCGCCCTGATCGCCGGCAAAACCGCTGGCGGTAAATGGCGGCAACGATGAGTCGTGGCTACAGGCGGTCAGCAACAGTAAACCTGCCAGCGCCAGCGGGCGACGCCAGAATGACAAAAGGGGCGAAACCGCCCCTTCGACAAAACTGTTCACTGCCACGCTGTCTTACTTAACAGAGTCTTTCAGTGCTTTACCAGAAACAAATGCCGGCACGTTTGCTGCGGCGATTTTGATTTCTTTACCGGTCTGCGGGTTGCGGCCAGTACGCTCAGCGCGGTGGTTCACTTTGAAGGTACCGAAACCAACCAGTTGTACCGCATCACCTTCTTTCAGAGACTCAGTAATAGCAGCCAGGGTGGATTCCAGTGCAGCTTTTGCCTGCGCTTTAGACAGATCAGCCTTGTCTGCAATTACATCAATCAGTTGAGTCTTGTTCATAAGTTATCCTTTCAATGTGTTTATCGCTTGCTAAGCATCGAGTGCGACGGAAATGCCTCAAAAGCACTCTCCTGCATACACGCACCGATAGCCACTTTTTTTCGCCCCCCAAATGTAGACCAGACGGGGGTATGAAGGGAAGCCTTCTGGCGCGACAAAACAGGCCTTAAATCACGTTTTATTGTCTCATTGCTGCAAATTTATACCGATATTGCTGTCTCCGGCCTCACGCAGGTCTGCGCGCAGGCCTTTAATCAGCTCAATATCGCGTTCTTCGCAAGCAGCCAAAAGGCGGAAAATCTCCCACTGAATGTCCCATTCCTGCTCGACAGCGGGGTTCAACCTCAGCTCTTCATCGGTCATTTCACGTCCCGCCTGGGTCATCTCCAGCATCGCAACGGTGGTGATCGACGTTTTACTGACTTCAATCGCGTGCTCCAGCGTTTCACCGCTCAAGCGCGAATGCACCAACTCACTCAGCGCAACGCAGGCGTCAATTGCCGGATACACGCCGTACAGATCGTAATCATCGGCAGAAGGAATCGCCTCTTCCAGCTTCTCAAGCTGGCTGTCGAAATTCACTTTCGCATCTTTAACGATCTGCGTTTCCCACACCAAATCGAGGATCCGGCGATAAATCTGCGCATCGCCAAACTCGGTCTGCTGACAAAACATAGCGTAATTGGGATACATGCGCTCGCACAGGCAGGCCATGAAAACAACGTGCTGCCAACTTTCCTGCTTTTCCAGCCGCAGATGAATGGGGTTTTGTAACATGATCGCTTCTCAGAATCGGTAATGCGCGGCAGTTTACCTGATATCGCGCTGAATTGCCTGCCAACGCGCAAATGCCGGGCGGCCAGATGCCACCGCATCCGCCCAGCGCGTCGGTTCCGGCAACCGGTAACCTTTCACACAGCGCTGCACCCACGACAAGGCGCTATCCTGGCTGACACGATGACCCGTGGTGATAAACAGCGGATTGCAGCGCGCTTTACTGCGCCACACCCACGCCAACTTTTCGCCTTTGTCGAAAAGCGGCGACAGCGCGCCCGGCTCATCGGCGAGCGGCTCAAACTTACCGCACAGCCGTTTCTTCGCCACACCAATAGTTGGCACATCCACCAGCAGGCCAAAATGGCTGGCCACACCGAGCCGACGCGGATGGGAAATGCCGTGCCCATCCACAAAGAGCAAGTCCGGCTTTTGCGACAACATCTCCCACGCCGCCAGCAGCGCGGGATATTCGCGAAAAGAGAGGAAACCGGGGATATAAGGCATAGTGGTGGCGATACGCGCCACCTGATACTCCACCAGTTCGAGAGACGGCCATGACAACAACACCATCGCCGCTCGCGTCACTTCTCCGCCCTGTTCGAACCCGACATCCGCCCCGCCGATCAACCTCGGCGGATCGTTATCCAGGCGATCCTCGTGGATCACGGAAGAAGCCAGTTCACGTTGTTGTGCGCGTAGTGACGCGAGATCCATATTCTCTCCTTACTGGTGCCAGGAGGCCGATAGACGGTGCACCGCCTCGGCAAACACGCCTGCATGTTCCGGCGGAACATCCTGATGGATGCCGTGACCGAGATTAAACACGTGGCCTTCGCCTTTGCCAAAGCCAGCCAAAATTGTCGCCACTTCTTCTTCAATGCGAGCGGGTGCGGCATAAAGCATGGAGGGATCCATGTTGCCCTGCAACGCCACTTTATCGCCCACGCGGCGGCGCGCATCGGCAATATCCGTTGTCCAGTCGAGGCCCAGCGCGTCGCAGCCAGTGGCCGCCATCGCTTCCAGCCACTGCCCACCGCCTTTGGTGAACAGCGTGACCGGCACACGGCGGCCGTCGTTTTCACGCAGCAGGCCATCGACGATTTTATGCATGTAGTAGAGCGAGAACTGTTGATAATCGCGCCCGGTCAGCACGCCGCCCCAGGTGTCGAAAATCATCACGGATTGCGCACCCGCGCGGATCTGCGCGTTGAGGTACAACGTGACACTTTGCGCCAGCTTATCGAGCAGCGCATGCAGCGTGAGCGGCTCGGCGTACATCATTTTTTTGATAACGGTAAAAGCTTTGCTGCTGCCGCCTTCGACCATATAAGTCGCCAGCGTCCACGGGCTTCCCGAAAAACCGATCAACGGCACGTCGCCTTTCAGCTCGCGGCGAATGGTGCGCACGGCGTTCATCACATAACCCAGTTCATCTTCCGGGTCGGGGATGGGCAGCTTATCGACATCCGCCTTGCAGGTGATTGGCGAGGTAAAACGCGGCCCTTCACCGGCTTCAAAATAGAGGCCAAGCCCCATCGCGTCTGGCACGGTGAGGATATCCGAGAAAAGGATCGCCGCATCGAGCTTATAGCGGCGCAGCGGTTGTAACGTCACTTCGCAGGCCAGTTCCGCATTTCTGCACAGCGACATAAAATCACCCGCTTGCGCGCGAGTCGCCTTGTATTCCGGCAAATAGCGGCCCGCCTGGCGCATCATCCATACCGGCGTCATATCTACTGGCTGGCGCTGAAGCGCGCGCAGGTAACGATCGTTTTTCAAGTCGGTCATTGTCAGTTCCTTAAGCGTCAGGGCGCCAGTATATACACCTTATTCATCGTCTGCCCGACACATCGCCACCGTGTCTTCGATCAAGCGACGCGCCACGGTGCCCGGCGAAGGTAACAGCGGCAGGTTGTCATAACGATACCAACCCGCATCCAGCAGCTCTTTCGGATCTATGTGAATCTCGCCGCTGTCGTATTCCGCCATAAACGCCGTCATCAGCGATTGCGGGAAAGGCCACGGCTGAGAAGTGACATAACGCAAATTCTTGATTGTGATACCACTCTCTTCCATGACTTCACGCGCGACCGCCTGCTCCAGGGTTTCGCCGACTTCAACAAACCCGGCGAGCACGGTGTAAACGCCGTTACGGTGACGTGTGTGCTGGGCCAGCAAAATGCTGTCGTCCCGGCGGATCGCCACAATGATGCAGGGCGCGATTTGCGGATAGTAACGTTCGCGGCAGTGATCGCAGAGCATCGCCCATTCGGTTTTACTGGGGTGCATGGTATGCCCGCAATAACCGCAAAACTGGTGCGAACGGTAAAACTCCGCCAGTTGCACGCCGCGCCCGGCTAACTGGAACAGGCCGACATCCTGATCGATAAGCTGGCGAACCGATCCCATCTCCTGGCGACGATTCTGGCGGATCATCCAGACCGCTTCGCCCTGCCACTCGCCAATGTGCAGTGCGCTTTGCCCCACAAGATCGAAATTTCCTGCCTTGCCATGTGGTAATTCTCCTGCGGGCAACCATAATTTTTGTTCATGGCTGACGATCCACCAGCCCTGATCGCTTGCTTCTATAAGACGGACCATTGCACTACCTTAGCTTCACTGGCATGTTGTTAATATTATTATTACATCGTTTTCACACTTACATTTTTGCGGAGCCATTTATGCTGAACCAGCTAGAAAGCCTGACAGAGCGCGTTGGTGGAAGTAACAAACTTGTCGATCACTGGTTAGATGTGCGTAAGCAACTTCTCGTTTCTTACTACAATCTGGTTGGCATAAAGCCTGGCAAAGGATCGTTTGTGCAGCTTAACGAAAAAGCGCTGGACGATTTTTGTCATAACCTGGTTGAATATCTTTCCGCGGGTCATTTCAATATTTATGAACGCATCATCAGCGAAATGGAAGGCGCCAGCCCTCTTTTAGCCGCAACTCAGCTCTATCCGCAACTGGAAGCCAATACCCTGGAAATCATGAAATATTATGATTCGAGCCTGGAAAATGCCATCGATGACGACAACTGTCTGGAGTTCCAGCAAGCGCTCTCTGGCATTGGCGAAGCGCTGGCCGCGCGGTTTACGCTCGAAGACAAACTGATCGTGCTGGCGTTTGATAACAACCTTCATGAAAGTGCTAATGACGAAAGTGGGATGGCCCGCCCGGCTTGAGTTCTTAAACATTAGCGCGTAGTTTAAAAAGCAGTCCCCCGCTTATGGGCGGGGTTTTTTCTTGTCGGAGTGCCACTGTTTTACACAAAAGCTTTCGCGCTGTGTCTATGAACCTCTAGGGGGGAGCAGATGCAGCCACGTGAAAGAGGAAGTGTAAAAAGGCTGAGACCGTTAATTCGGGATCCGCGGAACCTGATCAGGTTAATACCTGCGAAGGGAACAAGAGTAATCCATTCACATCAACCACCCTCACGGGCGGTTTGCTGCCATTACTCCATCCGTCGTCTGACAAGCCATCTCCTCTAATTCTGGAATGAGCTATGTCTACAACTAAACTGACACGCCGTGAACAACGCGCCCAGGCGCAACACTTCATCGACACGCTGGAAGGCACCGCTTTCCCCAACTCTCACCGGATTTACATCACCGGTTCGCAACCTGATATCCGCATTCCGATGCGCGAAATCCAGCTCAGCCCGACGCTGCTCGGCGGCAGCAAAGCGCAACCGCAATATGAACAAAATGAAGCGGTGCCGGTGTATGACACCTCCGGCCCGTACGGCGATCCGGCGATTGCCATTGATGTGCAACAAGGGTTGGCGAAGCTGCGCGCGCCATGGATTGCCGCCCGCGATGACAGCGAAACTCTTGAAAAGCGCAGTTCCGCCTACACCAATGAACGCCTGGCGGATGACGGCCTCGACGAGTTACGTTTTAGCGGCTTACTGACACCGCGTCGCGCCAGAGCAGGCCAGTGCGTGACACAATTGCACTATGCCCGCCAGGGAGTTGTGACGCCGGAGATGGAATTTATCGCCATCCGCGAAAATATGGGCCGCGAGCGCATCCGCAGCGAAGTGCTGCGCAGGCAGCATCCGGGCGAAGGGTTTGGCGCACGCCTGCCGGAAAATATCACACCAGAATTTGTGCGTGATGAAGTGGCCGCCGGTCGCGCGATTATCCCGGCCAACATCAACCACCCAGAGTCGGAACCGATGATTATCGGCCGTAACTTCCTGGTGAAAGTGAACGCCAATATCGGCAACTCCGCCGTGACGTCTTCCATTGAAGAAGAGGTGGAAAAGCTGGTGTGGTCGACCCGTTGGGGCGCGGACACGGTGATGGATTTATCCACCGGGCGCTATATTCATGAAACCCGCGAATGGATCCTGCGTAACAGCCCGGTACCGATCGGCACGGTACCGATCTACCAGGCGTTGGAGAAAGTGAACGGGATCGCCGAAGATCTTACCTGGCAGGCGTTTCGCGACACGTTGCTTGAACAAGCCGAGCAAGGCGTGGACTATTTCACCATCCACGCGGGCGTGCTGCTGCGCTACGTGCCGATGACCGCCCAACGCCTGACCGGCATTGTCTCGCGCGGGGGCTCGATCATGGCGAAATGGTGCCTTTCACATCATCAGGAAAACTTCCTCTACACCCACTTCCGCGAAATCTGCGAAATCTGCGCCGCGTACGATGTTTCGCTCTCGCTCGGCGACGGCTTGCGCCCCGGTTCCATTCAGGATGCCAATGATGAAGCGCAATTCGCCGAACTGCACACCTTGGGCGAGCTGACCAAAATCGCCTGGGAGTACGACGTGCAGGTGATGATCGAAGGCCCCGGCCATGTGCCGATGCAGATGATCCGCCGCAATATGACCGAAGAGTTGGACCATTGCCACGAAGCACCGTTTTACACCTTAGGACCGTTGACCACCGATATCGCGCCGGGCTACGACCACTTCACCTCCGGGATTGGCGCGGCAATGATCGGCTGGTTCGGCTGCGCAATGCTCTGTTACGTCACGCCAAAAGAACACTTAGGCCTGCCGAACAAAGAGGACGTGAAGCAGGGATTGATCACCTACAAAATCGCCGCCCACGCCGCCGACCTGGCGAAAGGCCACCCTGGCGCGCAAATCCGCGATAACGCCATGTCGAAAGCGCGTTTTGAGTTCCGCTGGGAAGACCAGTTCAACCTCGCGCTCGATCCCTTCACCGCACGCGCCTATCACGATGAAACCCTGCCGCAAGAGTCCGGCAAAGTGGCGCACTTCTGCTCGATGTGCGGGCCGAAATTCTGCTCAATGAAAATCTCCCAGGAAGTGCGCGATTACGCGACGGCGCAGGCCATTGAAGTCGGCATGGCGGATAAGTCCAACGACTTCCGCGCACGCGGCGGCGAAATCTACCTCAAAAAGGAGGAAGCCTGATGTATCAGCCTGATTTCCCTCCGGTGCCCTTTCGTCTGGGGCTTTACCCGGTCGTTGATAGCGTTGAGTGGATTGCGCGTCTGCTGGATGCGGGCGTGCGCACGCTGCAACTACGCATCAAAGACCAACGCGACGATCAGGTCGAAGACGAGGTGGTTACCGCCATTGCGCTCGGTCGACGCTACAACGCACGGCTGTTTATCAACGATTACTGGCAACTGGCGGTTAAGCACCAGGCCTACGGCGTGCATCTTGGTCAGGAAGATCTGGAAACCACCGACTTGAACGCAATCCGCAAGGCCGGGTTACGCCTCGGCGTGTCGACCCATGACGATATGGAAATCGACATCGCGCTGGCGGCGCGCCCATCTTACATCGCGCTGGGTCATGTGTTTCCGACGCAAACCAAACAGATGCCGTCCGCCCCGCAGGGGCTGGCGCAACTGGCTCGCTATATCGAACGGTTGGGCGATTACCCGACGGTCGCTATCGGCGGCATTAGCCTGGCGCGCGCGCCGGAGGTGCTCGCCACCGGCGTTGGCAGCATTGCGGTGGTCAGCGCCATCACCCAGGCGGATGACTGGCACCAGGCCACCCGCCAGTTACTGGAATTGGCGGGGGTGGGCGATGAATGATAATGATTTTATGCGCTATAGCCGCCAGATTTTGCTGGAGGATATCGCCATTGCCGGGCAGCAAAAACTGCTCGCCAGCCGGGTATTGATTGTCGGTCTCGGCGGGCTTGGCGCACCGGCGGCGGTCTATCTTGCCGGTGCGGGCGTCGGCACGCTGGCGTTAGCGGATGATGACGCCGTACACCTCAGCAACCTGCAACGCCAAATTCTGTTTACCACCGACGACATCAACCAGCCAAAAACCGCTGTTACGGCGCAGCGGTTGCATGCGCTGAACCCCGAAATCGAACTGATCACCTTGCAACAGCGGCTCAGCGGCAAAGCGCTGCACGAACAAGTCGCCAACGCTGACGTGGTGCTTGATTGCAGTGACAACATGCTGACACGCCAGGCGATTAACGCCGCCTGCGTCGCACTGAATACGCCGCTTATCACCGCCAGTGCGGTGGGTTTTGGCGGCCAGTTGATGGTGCTGACGCCGCCCTGGCAACACGGCTGTTACCGCTGTTTGTGGCCGGACGAAAGCGAACCAGAGCGCAACTGCCGCACGGCAGGCATTGTCGGCCCGGTGGTCGGCATTATGGGCGCGATGCAAGCGCTCGAAGCCATCAAATTATTGAGCGGCATGCAGGCGATTTCCGGCGAATTGCGGCTGTTTGATGCCCGCACTCATCTCTGGCGCACGCTGGCGTTGAACCGCGCCATTGGCTGCCCGGTCTGTGGGGGGCAGCATGCAGATACGCTTCAATGATGAACCAATGCATTGCGCGGCAGAGATGCCGGTCGCCACGCTGCTAAGCCAGCTTAATCAGTTAAAACCTGGCGTCGCGCTGGCGTTGAATGAACAGATCCTGCCGCGCGAGCGCTGGGAAGAACAACTGGTGCAGGACGGCGATCGCATCCTGCTGTTTCAGGTCATCGCAGGGGGTTGAGATGCTACGTATTGCAGAAAAAACATTTTCGTCACGGCTGTTCACCGGCACCGGTAAATTCGCCACACCACAACTGATGGTGGACGCTGTTCGTACCTCGGGCAGCGAACTGGTGACGCTGGCCATGAAACGCGTTGATTTGCGTCAGCGCAACGACGGCATCTTACAACCCCTGCTCGACGCGGGAGTGACGTTGCTGCCAAACACCTCCGGGGCGAAAAACGCGGAAGAGGCCATTTTTGCCGCAGAACTGGCGCGCGAAGCGCTGGGGACGCATTGGCTTAAGCTGGAAATCCATCCCGACGCCCGCTGGCTGCTGCCCGATCCCATCGAAACACTGCGCGCCGCAGAAAAGCTGGTGCAGATGGGCTTTGTCGTGCTGCCTTATTGCGGCGCCGATCCGGTGCTGTGCAAGCGGCTGGAAGAGGTCGGCTGCGCGGCGGTGATGCCACTCGGCGCGCCCATTGGTTCCAACCAGGGGCTGGAAACCCGCACCATGCTGGAGATTATCATTGAGCAGGCCTGTGTTCCGGTGGTGGTGGATGCCGGAATCGGCGCACCAAGCCACGCCGCGCAGGCGCTGGAAATGGGCGCAGATGCCGTGTTGGTGAATACCGCCATCGCCGTGGCTGACGACCCGATCCGCATGGCGCGCGCGTTTCGTCTGGCAGTAGAAGCTGGCGAGTTAGCCCGCGAAGCCGTACCGGGCGCGCGCCAGCGCTATGCCACCGCCACCAGCCCGCTGACTGGTTTTCTGGAGGCCACACAATGAACACGTTTAGCGACCGCTGGCGGCAACTGGACTGGGATGACATCCGCTTGCGCATCCACAGTAAAACTGCAACAGATGTTGAACGCGCCCTCAGCGCCCGCCAGCCCACGCGCGACGATATGATGGCGCTGCTTTCGCCTGCGGCCAGTGATTTTCTTGAACCGCTGGCACAAAAGGCGCAGCGGCTGACCCGCCAGCGCTTTGGCAACACGGTGAGTTTTTACGTGCCGCTGTACCTTTCCAATCTTTGCGCCAACGACTGCACGTACTGTGGCTTCTCAATGAGCAATCATTTGAAGCGCAAAACGCTGGATGAGCACGAAATCGCCCGCGAGTGCGCGGCGCTACGTGAACTGGGGTTTGAGCATTTACTGCTGGTTACTGGCGAACATCAGGGCAAAGTGGGAATGGACTATTTTCGCCGCCATTTGCCGGATATTCGCCGCCAGTTCGCCTCATTACAGATGGAAGTGCAGCCGCTTTCTCAGCAAGAGTACGCCGAGCTGAAAACATTGGGGCTGGATGGCGTGATGGTCTATCAGGAGACGTACCACGAAGGCCAGTATGCGCGGCACCATCTGCGCGGCAAAAAGCAGGATTTTTTCTGGCGGCTGGAAACCCCGGAGCGGCTGGGGCGTGCGGGGATCGATAAGATCGGGCTGGGCGCGTTGATGGGGCTGTCTGATAGCTGGCGCGTAGACTGTTATATGGTGGCGGAGCACCTGCTGTGGCTACAGCAACATTACTGGCAGAGCCGGTTTTCCATCTCGTTTCCGCGATTGCGGCCGTGCGCCGGGGGAATTACGCCCGCGTCACTGATGGATGAACGCCAACTGGTGCAAACCATTTGCGCGTTTCGCCTGCTGGCGCCGGATGCGGAGTTGTCGCTGTCGACGCGTGAATCGCCGCACTTTCGCGATCATGTCGTCCCGCTGGCCATCAATCACGTCAGCGCGTTTTCCAAAACACAGCCGGGCGGTTATGCCGATAATCACCCGGAGCTGGAGCAGTTTTCCCCCCATGATGGTCGCCGCCCGCAGGAGGTCGCCGATGCGCTTTCGGCGCGCGGGTTACAGCCGGTCTGGAAAGATTGGGATAGCTGGCTGGGACGCGCGCCGCAAAAAAACCGCAACACGGTGATAAGCGGTTAATAGCTTGCGGCGAAGTACGTAAATCAAAAATCGGGTGATGGCATCGCCGCACCCGATCCTGCACTGTTGCGCAGTCAGATTAAGCGACTGACCGGAGCGGGCGCTTTTCCCTCTTCCGCTCCGCCCACCGCCTGACAAGTACGCTATCTTGCCGCTAAGCCCTATACTGTTATCTGCCACTCTTCTGCATGTTCAAGGACAAGAAAATGCGCAGCGGAAAACTTTCGTTTACCACACCGATTCTGGTCAGTCTCGCCGGAATTTTCCTCAGTTTTATCGTGATTGCTGTGCTGGTCACCGCAGGTCAGCGCAAAGAGTTGCTGGAGGAATACCACGGGATGAACCACAACTTCGCCCATAACATGGCGGTGAACTACACGCAGTCCATCCTGCGTGAAAACGACTACGTCCTTAATCGCGCCACTGCGTTCTTCGCCCACGATGATCAGTTAGACGCCACCGTCTCCGGCGATCGGGACAATGGGTTAAAACTCCTGATGCAACTGTTGGCATTGATGCCATCGGTTTCGTCGATTTCACTCGCCGATTCGCAGGGCCATTATCTGCGCGCGCCGCAAGTGCTCGGCAACAATGAAAATTTTAATGCCAGTTCGCGCCCGTGGTTTATGCATCAGGCGGAAGCCAGCATGTTCAACCACTACACCCGCAGCTACACGGATTTCTTTACCCACAACCCAACAGTAAGCATTTACAAGCCGGTGATTGCGCCAGATGGCAAGCTGAAGGGGACACTCGCTTTTCACCTCGATCTGGCGTCAATGGGTTTTAGCCTGCGCACCATGCAAGCCCCGATGCCGGGCGAATTCTTTATTGTCGATCGCGACGGTAAGGTGATGCTGCACCCGGACTCCGGCGTATTGTTCAAACCCTATATCAGCCATTCGCTGATCTCGGCCATGACCAGCGGTGAGAATTCGCTCTACGACGAAAAAAGCGCGAGCTGGTATTACTACTATTCCTTCACCAATCCGGACTGGTTTGTCATTTATAAAGTCTCCGCCAGCACGCTCGACGCTCGCGTCCACCATCAGAGCATGCTGATCAGTTGGGGGTTTGGCACCGCGGCGGTGATGATTATTTTGTTCGGCCTCTATTTACGCCATAGCTCGCGCACGGTGCTGATGAATATCATCAATGCGATAAAAACGGGCGATGTGCAGCGCGCGCCAAAACTGGAAGCCATGCTGAGCAAAGCCATCGAGAGCAACAAAGAGCGCGAACGGACGTGGGCGCGGCAAGCGACTATTGATGCTTTGACCAACTGTAAAAACCGCCGCGCGTTTGATGGCGACATTGCCGCGCTGATGAACGATCACCAACCGTTTGCCCTTGCGCTGGTGGATATCGACAATTTCAAATCCATTAACGATACCTGGGGTCACCTGAACGGCGACATTGTGCTGCGCAATGTCGCGCGTGAGGGTATGCAGGTGCTGCAACCGCAGGGGATCTCGCTTTACCGCTACGGCGGCGAAGAGTTCGCGGTCATTTTTCCGCAGCCGCATAGTGATGATGCATTGGCGCTGCTGGAGCAGTGGCGTATGAAGGTAGAAAGTCGCACCTGGCGCGAAGAAGGGCTGGCGGTGACATTTAGCGCCGGGCTGGGTGAATGGCATATGGAGCCGCTTAATCAGTTGGTCGCCAGCGTCGACGAAGCGCTGTACAGAGCGAAGCAACAAGGCAAAAACCGCATCTTACAGGTGTCGAGCACGGGAGGGAGCAATGCATAGCCAAGTTGTAACCGGTTTCATTTCGTACAGGTTTTCTTTGTGATGCCATACACACAATCACGGTAAAGCGGTTGTTGAAGCCGGCGGAGCCAGATAATTATCACTCATCCCATCAACACCGAGGCTGACTATGAAAAACATCGTTTTATGCTGTGCAGCAGGTATGTCCACCAGCATGTTGGTACAACGCATGAAAGACGCGGCGCAAAAAAAAGGCGTTGAAGTGACCATCAAAGCGGTTCCTGTTGCGGAATTCAAAGATGAAATCGCAACGGCGGATATCGTGTTGCTGGGGCCACAAGTGAAATACGAGCAGGCGAAGTTACAAGCGCAGGCAGAACCGCTGGGCAAAAAGGTGGCGGTGATCGACATGATGGATTACGGCATGATGAAAGGTGATGTCGTACTGGAAAAAGCCCTTAAGCTACTGGAGTGAGCGCGTGGAAGATTTAGAAACCATCATTATGGAATTACTGGTTAACGCCGGTGCAGCACGGAGTTCGGCGTTAACTGCACTGCAGATGGCGCGAAAAGGCGAATTTGACGATGCGGAAAAGGCGATGGAGGAATCGCGGGAATTCGTCAAAGCTGCCCATAAAATTCAGACCCAACTGATCGGGCTGGATGAGGGAGCTGGCAAGCTGCCGGTAAATTTAATCACGGTGCATTCGCAGGATCACTTGATGAACGCGATGGTGATTCAGGATCTGGCTGGCGACATGATTGAGATCTATCGCCGCTTACCGCCCCGCGATTAACACGCTCTTTCCTGCGACAGACAAAATACCCGCTTTGCCGGGTATTTTTGTTTGTGCCATAAATCGAGGTCCTGCTTTGCGGATTTCAGACGAAAAAAAACCCGCCGAAGCGGGTTTTTTATAACGAGAAACGATTACTCGTTGTCTGAGCCACCCAGACCTGCGTTCAGCAGTTCTGCCAGGCTTGCGCTCGCATCTTCCGCAGTCACCTGCGGTGCTGCTGGCAGTTCGCCAGCGGCGCGACGGCGCATACGATCCTGGTGGTACGCGTAACCGGTACCGGCCGGGATCAGACGACCCACGATCACGTTCTCTTTCAGGCCGCGCAGTTCATCGCGTTTGCCCGCGACGGCTGCTTCGGTAAGCACACGAGTGGTCTCCTGGAACGATGCCGCGGAGATGAAGGACTCGGTTGCCAGAGACGCTTTGGTGATACCCAGCAGATCGCGTGCATAAGTTGCAGCGATTTTGCCGTTCGCTTCGAGGTCGCGATTAGCGATCTTGACGCGAGAGTATTCAACCTGCTCACCTTCCAGGAAGTCGGAACTTCCTGCGTTAGCGATGGTGGCTTTACGCAGCATCTGACGAACGATAACTTCAATGTGCTTATCGTTGATCTTAACGCCCTGCAGACGGTAAACGTCCTGTACTTCGTTGGTGATATAACGCGTTACCGCGTGTACGCCACGAAGACGCAGAATGTCGTGCGGTGCTTCCGGACCGTCGGAAACCACGTCACCACGTTCTACACGTTCACCTTCAAACACGTTGAGCTGACGCCATTTCGGAATCATCTCTTCGTACGGATCGCTACCGTCAACCGGCGTGATCACCAGACGGCGTTTCCCTTTGGTTTCTTTACCGAAGGAAATGATGCCGCTGATTTCAGCCAGGATTGCCGGCTCTTTCGGACGACGTGCTTCGA
This sequence comes from Kosakonia sp. BYX6, assembly GCF_038449125.1. Classification (NCBI taxonomy): domain Bacteria; kingdom Pseudomonadati; phylum Pseudomonadota; class Gammaproteobacteria; order Enterobacterales; family Enterobacteriaceae; genus Kosakonia; species Kosakonia calanthes. Next base: position 4,482,749 of record NZ_CP151800.1, read on the forward strand.
ACAAGTCCGCAACGCGCGGCAGACCACCGGTAATATCCTTGGTACCGCCGGATTCCTGCGGAATACGCGCCAGGGTGTCACCGGAGCTGATCTGAACGCCATCTTCCAACTGAACAATCGCTTTACCCGGCAGGAAGTACTGTGCAGGCATATCGGTGCCTGGGATCAGTACGTCGTTGCCATTGGCGTCAACGATTTTCAGTGCCGGACGCAGGTCTTTACCGCCCGCGGTACGTTCTGCGGAGTCCAGAACCACCAGCGAAGACAGACCGGTCAGTTCGTCGGTCTGACGAGTAATCGTCTGACCATCGATCATGTCCGTGAAGCGGATGAAACCAGCCACTTCAGTGATAACCGGCATGGTGTGCGGATCCCAGTTTGCAACGGTTTCACCGCCGGCAACCTGCTCGCCATCACCCTTCGCCATTACCGCACCGTAAGGCACTTTATAGCTTTCTTTGGTACGACCGAATTCGTCGATCAGTTTCAGCTCAGTGTTACGGGAGGTGACAACCAGTTTACCGCTGGAGTTAACAACCGACTTCGCATTGCTCAGACGGATGCTACCTTTGTTTTTCACCTGGATGCTGGATTCAGCAGCCGCACGAGATGCCGCACCACCGATGTGGAACGTACGCATCGTCAGCTGTGTACCCGGTTCACCGATGGACTGTGCCGCGATAACGCCGATGGCTTCACCTTTGTTGATGATGTGGCCACGCGCCAGGTCACGACCGTAGCAGTGGGCACACACACCAAAGTCGGTGTCACAAGATACAACGGAACGCACTTTGACGGAGTCAACAGAGTTCGCTTCCAGCAGGTCACACCACTGTTCGTGCAGCAGCGTGTTGCGCGGAACCAGAATATCTGCGGTGCCCGGCTTCAGAATGTCTTCAGCAGTCACACGACCCAGAACGCGATCGCGCAGCGGCTCTTTAACATCGCCACCTTCGATAACCGGCGTCATGGTGATCCCTTCGAGGGTGCCACAATCGTCTTCGGTGACAACCAGATCCTGCGCCACGTCTACCAGACGACGCGTCAGGTAACCGGAGTTCGCCGTTTTCAGTGCGGTATCCGCCAGACCTTTACGCGCACCGTGCGTGGAGATGAAGTACTGGAGTACGTTCAGACCTTCACGGAAGTTCGCGGTGATCGGCGTTTCGATGATGGAGCCATCCGGCTTCGCCATCAGACCACGCATACCCGCAAGCTGACGAATCTGGGCTGCGGAACCACGCGCACCGGAGTCGGCCATCATGTAGATGCTGTTAAAGGAAACCTGCTGCTCTTCAACGCCGTCACGGTTAATAACGGTTTCAGTTTGCAGGTTGTCCATCATCGCTTTGGATACGCGATCGTTCGCCGCGGCCCAAATATCGATAACTTTGTTATAGCGTTCGCCAGCGGTTACCAGACCAGACTGGAACTGCTCCTGAATCTCAGCAACTTCAGCTTCCGCTTCGCTGATGATCTCGTGTTTCTTCTCCGGGATGACCATGTCATCAATACCCACGGATGCACCTGAACGCGCTGCATAAGCAAAGCCGGTGTACATCGTCTGGTCCGCGAAGATAACGGTCGGTTTCAGGCCCAGAATGCGGTAACAGGTGTTCAGCATTTTGGAGATTGCTTTCTTGCCCAGCGCCTGGTTGACGATGGAGAAAGGCAGACCTTTCGGAACGATCATCCACAGAATGGCACGGCCAACGGTCGTGTCTTTCAGGCTGGTGTTCGCTACGAACTCGCCGTTAGCGTCTTTTTCATATTCGGTGATACGCACTTTAACGCGCGCATGCAGAGAGGCCAGGCCAGCGCGATAAATACGCTCAGCTTCTTTCGGGCCAGTCAGCACCATGCCTTCGCCTTTGGCGTTAACACAGTCACGGGTCATGTAGTACAGACCCAGTACCACGTCCTGAGACGGAACGATGATTGGTTCGCCGTTCGCCGGAGACAGGATGTTGTTGGTAGACATCATCAACGCACGCGCTTCCAGCTGGGCTTCCAGCGTCAGCGGTACGTGAACTGCCATCTGGTCACCATCGAAGTCGGCGTTATAGGCCGCACAAACCAGCGGGTGCAGCTGGATTGCTTTACCTTCGATCAGAACCGGTTCAAACGCCTGGATACCCAAACGGTGCAGGGTTGGTGCACGGTTCAGCAGTACCGGGTGTTCGCGGATAACTTCGTCCAGGATATCCCAAACGACAGCTTCTTCGCGCTCAACCATTTTCTTCGCGGCTTTGATGGTGGTGGCGAGGCCACGCAGTTCCAGCTTGCCGTAAATGAACGGTTTGAACAGTTCCAGTGCCATTTTCTTCGGCAGGCCGCACTGATGCAGACGCAGGTATGGACCTACGGTGATGACGGAACGACCGGAGTAGTCAACACGCTTACCGAGCAGGTTCTGACGGAAACGACCCTGTTTACCTTTGATCATATCGGCCAAAGATTTCAGCGGACGTTTGTTGGAACCGGTGATCGCACGACCGCGACGGCCGTTATCCAGCAGGGCGTCAACCGCTTCCTGCAGCATACGTTTTTCGTTGCGTACGATGATGTCCGGCGCCGCCAGGTCCAGCAGGCGTTTCAGACGGTTGTTACGGTTGATCACGCGACGATACAGATCGTTCAGATCCGACGTTGCGAAACGACCACCGTCCAGCGGAACCAGCGGACGCAGGTCCGGCGGCAGCACTGGCAGAACGGTCAGGATCATCCACTCCGGTTTGTTACCAGACTGTACGAAGGCTTCCAGCAGTTTGATACGCTTGGTCAGCTTCTTACGTTTGGTTTCGGAGTTGGTTTCGTTCAGCTCTTCGCGCAGCTGTTCGCATTCCTGGTCCAGATCCATGCTTTTCAGCAGGGCCTGGATCGCTTCTGCGCCCATTTTCGCGTCGAATTCATCACCGAACTCTTCCAGCGCGTCCAGGTACTGTTCTTCGGTCAGGATCTGGTTACGTTCCAGATTGGTCATACCGCCTTCGATAACCACATAGGATTCGAAGTACAGAACACGTTCGATATCGCGCAGCGGCATATCCAGCAGCAGGCCGATACGGGACGGCAGAGATTTCAGGAACCAAATGTGCGCGGTCGGAGATGCCAGTTCGATGTGGCCCATGCGCTCACGACGCACTTTAGTCTGGGTCACTTCAACGCCGCACTTCTCACAAATCACACCGCGGTGTTTCAGGCGCTTGTACTTACCGCACAGGCACTCGTAGTCTTTTACTGGCCCGAAAATACGCGCACAGAAAAGGCCGTCACGTTCAGGTTTGAACGTACGGTAGTTGATGGTTTCCGGCTTTTTAACTTCACCAAAAGACCATGAACGGATCATGTCTGGCGAAGCCAGAGCAATTTTGATCGCATCAAACTCTTCGGTTTTAGTTTGCGCTTTCAGAAACTTTAATAAGTCTTTCACGGATTTGCTCCCGTCGGAGTTAGCACAATCTGGTGTCGGGAGTTACCCCGACACCAGTGACCTGTTTGAGCGAGAGTTACTCGTCTTCCAGCTCGATGTTGATACCCAGCGAACGAATCTCTTTCAACAGTACGTTGAAGGACTCTGGCATACCCGGTTCCATCTGATGATTGCCGTCCACGATGTTTTTATACATCTTGGTACGACCGTTCACGTCATCAGACTTAACGGTAAGCATTTCCTGCAGGGTGTATGCCGCGCCGTATGCTTCCAGCGCCCACACTTCCATCTCCCCGAAGCGCTGACCACCGAACTGCGCCTTACCACCCAGCGGCTGCTGAGTAACCAGGCTGTAAGAACCGGTGGAACGCGCATGCATCTTGTCATCAACCAGGTGGTTCAGTTTCAGCATGTACATGTAGCCAACGGTAACCTGGCGCTCGAATTGCTCACCGGTACGACCGTCGAACAGCGTGATCTGACCGGAAGTCGGCAGGCCACCCAGCTGTAACAGTTCCTTGATTTCAGACTCTTTCGCACCGTCGAATACCGGCGTTGCGATCGGCATGCCTTTGCGCAGGTTTTCTGCCAGACGCAGAACTTCCTCATCGCTGAAGGTGCTCAGGTCGACTTTCTGACGAACGTCAGCACCCAGATCGTACGCACGCTGGATGAACTCGCGCAGTTTCGCGACTTCTTGCTGCTGTTTCAGCATGGCGTTGATCTTATCGCCAATACCTTTCGCAGCCATACCCAGGTGGGTTTCGAGGATCTGACCGATGTTCATACGAGACGGTACGCCCAGCGGGTTCAGTACGATGTCTACCGGCGTGCCGTTTTCATCGTAAGGCATATCTTCGATCGGGTTGATCTTAGAAATAACACCCTTGTTACCGTGACGACCTGCCATTTTGTCACCCGGCTGGATCTGACGTTTAACGGCCAGATAAACCTTAACAATCTTCAGCACGCCCGGTGCCAGATCGTCGCCTTGAGTGATTTTGCGGCGTTTCGCTTCGAGTTTTTTCTCGAACTCGTGTTTCAGTTCGTCATACTGCTCAGCCAGCTGTTCCAGCTGATTTTGTTTCGCTTCGTCGGTCAGGCCGAGTTCCAGCCAGCGGTCGCGCGGTAGTTTGTCGAGCTTGTCAGCTTCAACGCCACCGGAAACCAGCACGGTATGGATACGGCTAAACAGGCCAGCTTCGAGGATCTGCAATTCTTCAGACAGGTCTTTCTTCGCCTGCTTCAGCTGCATCTCTTCGATTTCCAGCGCACGTTTGTCTTTTTCCACGCCATCGCGGGTGAAGACCTGAACGTCGATAACAGTACCGGAAACACCGTTTGGTACGCGCAGAGAAGAGTCTTTAACGTCAGACGCTTTCTCACCGAAGATCGCGCGCAGCAGTTTCTCTTCTGGTGTCAGCTGGGTTTCACCTTTCGGCGTTACCTTACCAACCAAAATGTCGCCGCCGGTCACTTCTGCACCGATGTAAACGATACCGGATTCATCCAGTTTGGAGAGCGCAGCTTCACCCACGTTCGGGATGTCGGCAGTGATCTCTTCCGGCCCCAGTTTGGTGTCACGGGACACACAAGCCAGTTCCTGGATGTGAATAGTGGTGAAACGATCTTCCTGAACCACACGTTCGGAGACGAGAATGGAGTCTTCGAAGTTGTAACCGTTCCACGGCATGAACGCTACGCGCATGTTCTGACCGAGCGCCAGTTCACCGAGGTCGGTGGACGGACCGTCTGCCAGCACGTCGCCGCGCTCAATTGGCTCACCCAGATACACACACGGCATCTGGTTGATGCAGGTGTTCTGGTTAGAACGGGTGTATTTGGTCAGGTTATAAATGTCGATACCTGCTTCGCCCGGGTACATCTCGTCTTCGTTAACTTTGATAACGATACGGGAGGCATCCACGTACTGAACGGTACCGCCACGTTTAGCAACGGCGGTTACACCGGAGTCAACGGCAACAGCTCGTTCCATACCGGTACCAACCAGCGGCTTATCAGCGCGCAGAGTCGGAACCGCCTGACGTTGCATGTTCGCACCCATCAATGCACGGTTGGCGTCATCGTGTTCCAGGAACGGGATCAGGGACGCACCGACGGAAACCACCTGCTGGGTGGAAACGTCCATGTAGTCAACCTGGTCTGCGCTGAACAGGCTGGATTCGCCTTTGCTGCGGCAGGTCACCAGATCTTCTGCAAAACGACCTTCATCCGTCAGGTTGGTGTTCGCCTGAGCGATAACGTAGTTACCTTCTTCAATTGCAGAAAGGTAATGGATCTCGTCAGTCACCACGCCGTCAGTGACTTTACGGTACGGCGTTTCGAGGAAGCCGTATTCGTTAGTCTGTGCGTACACGGACAGGGAGTTGATCAGACCGATGTTCGGACCTTCAGGCGTTTCGATCGGACATACACGACCGTAGTGGGTCGGGTGAACGTCTCGAACTTCAAAGCCTGCACGCTCACGGGTCAGACCGCCTGGGCCGAGTGCGGAGATACGACGTTTGTGCGTAATCTCAGACAGCGGGTTGTTCTGATCCATAAACTGAGACAGCTGGCTGGAACCGAAGAACTCTTTCACTGCGGCAGAGATTGGCTTGGCGTTGATCATGTCCTGCGGCATCAGGGTATCCAGATCGCCCAGAGACAGGCGCTCTTTCACCGCACGTTCTACACGCACCAGGCCAACGCGGAATTGGTTTTCCGCCATTTCGCCAACGGAACGGATACGACGGTTGCCGAGGTGGTCGATATCATCCACTTCACCGATGCCGTTACGGATACCGATGAGCTTTTTCATCACTTCGATGATGTCTTCTTTGCTCAGGATACCGGAACCTTCGATGCTGTCGCGCAGCAGAGAACGGTTGAACTTCATACGACCAACCGCAGACAGATCGTAGCGGTCTTCGGAGAAGAACAAGTTCTCGAACAGGCTTTCAGCCGCTTCGCGAGTCGGCGGCTCACCAGGGCGCATCATGCGGTAGATTTCTACCAGCGCGCTCAGGCGATCGTTGGTCGGGTCGACACGTACAGTTTCAGAAATGTACGGACCGTGGTCCAGATCGTTGGTGAACAGAGTTTCGATACGTTTGTGACCAGATTGGCTCAGCTTAGCCAGCAGATCGAGCGACAGCTCCATGTTTGCCGGGCAGATCAGTTCGCCAGTGGATTCGTCAACGTAGTCTTTAGAGGCAACTTTGCCTGCGATGTACTCAACCGGGACTTCGATATGTTGGATTTCGTCTTTTTCCAGCTGACGAATATGGCGCGCAGTGATGCGACGGCCTTTCTCAACATACATTTTGCCGTTCGCTTCGATATCGAAAGACGCGGTTTCACCACGCAGGCGTTCCGGCACCAGTTCCATCTGCAGCTTGTTGTCGCGGATTTCAAAGGCAACTTTTTCAAAGAACAGGTCAAGGATCTGCTCAGTGGTGTAGTTCAGCGCGCGCAGAATAATGGTAGCTGGCAGCTTACGACGACGGTCGATACGAACGAACAGGTTGTCTTTCGGATCGAATTCAAAGTCCAGCCATGACCCACGGTAAGGAATAATACGTGCGTTATAAAGCACCTTACCAGATGAGTGGGTTTTACCCTTGTCGCTGTCAAAGAAGACACCAGGGCTACGGTGCAGCTGAGAAACGATAACACGCTCAGTACCGTTGATAACAAAGGTACCGTTGTCGGTCATGAGCGGAATTTCGCCCATGTAGACTTCTTGTTCTTTAATGTCTTTAACGGTGCCTTCCGGCGCTTCGCGCTCGTAGATCACCAGACGCAGTTTTACGCGCAGCGGAGCGGAATACGTTACGCCACGGATCTGACATTCTTTAACATCAAATACGGGTTCGCCAAGACGGTAGCTGACGTATTGCAGTTCCGAATTGCCGCTGTAGCTTTTAATCGGGAACACGGAGCGGAACGCCGCTTCGAGACCGTACTGGCCTTCAGGATCTTGCTCGATGAACTTCTGGAACGAGTCAAGCTGGATAGAAAGGAGATATGGAACATCCAGTACTTGTGGACGTTTACCAAAATCCTTACGAATACGTTTTTTCTCGGTATAGGAGTAAACCATAGGGTTCCTCAGCTCGCTGACAAGTCGACCCACTCTGTCCATAGAAAAGGACAGTTTATGCAACACTATTTTTTTGACCGGAAAGTGGAGCACTTTCCGCAATGCTTGTTGCTATCACGCTTAAATCATTTCATTGCGGTTTACACAGAAGAGGCCTTCTGTCGCAGTATATTAAGTCGTCGATAGAAACAAGCATTGTAAAGGCTACTGGCAGTCAAACAGTGTGAAACGCTACCGGCACCTTTTACAGCGCAAAAAGGCTGGTGACCAAAAAGTCACCAGCCATCAGCCTAATTCCTCAGGCTGCAACCGGAAGGGTTGGCTTATTTAACTTCAACTTCAGCGCCAGCTTCTTCCAGAGATTTTTTCAGAGCTTCAGCGTCATCTTTGCTCACGCCTTCTTTCAGAGCGGCCGGAGCAGATTCTACCAGGTCTTTAGCTTCTTTCAGACCCAGGCCAGTTGCGCCACGTACTGCTTTGATAACAGCAACTTTGTTAGCGCCAGCGGCTTTCAGAATTACGTCGAACTCAGTTTTTTCTTCAGCAGCTTCAGCAGCCGGGCCAGCAGCAACAGCTACAGCAGCAGCAGCGGAAACACCGAATTTTTCTTCCATTGCAGAAATCAGTTCTACAACGTCCATTACGGACATAGCGGCAACTGCTTCAATGATTTGATCTTTAGTGATAGACATTTAAATTGTTCCTGAATATCAGAATAAGTTTATACGTAAGCGAATGCGTTATAGAGAAAACTGCGATTAAGCAGCTTCTTTCGCATCGCGTACAGCAGCCAGAGTGCGAACCAGTTTGCCAGCAGAGGCTTCTTTCATGGTTGCCATCAGGCGTGCAATTGCTTCTTCGTATGTCGGCAGGGTTGCCAGGCGATCGATTTGCGATGCCGGGATCAACTCACCTTCAAAGGCAGCGGCTTTGACCTCAAATTTTGCATTCGCTTTCGCGAAATCTTTGAACAGACGAGCAGCAGCGCCCGGGTGTTCCATAGAATATGCAATCAGGGTCGGACCAACGAACGCGTCTTTCAGGCACTCAAACTGAGTACCCTCAACAACACGGCGCAGCAGGGTGTTACGAACAACACGCATGTAAACGCCGGCTTCGCGACCTGCTTTACGCAGTTCGGTCATTTTATCTACGGTAACGCCACGGGAATCCGCAACAACCGCAGACAGCGCGCCTTTGGCTACTTCGCTGACTTCAGCAACAATCGCTTGTTTGTCTTGAAGATTTAAAGCCATTAGCTTTGCTCCTGGATGTTTGCCAGGGCTCTTGCCCTGGAACTCACTTCACTCTTCTCAAAGAAAAGAGCGTCTTAATACGGTGAGCAGAAACAAGCCAAAGAGTACTTAAAAAATATTCTTCAGGTTCTGTCACCGTCTACGCAGGGAATTAAGTTTCTAACGAAACACCTGCGGTCTTCGACGGAGGCCTGGATTAGGCCAGGCTCCAACGAACAAATCTGTTTGCTTGCTAACTTTCGCTAGCAAAACGTGGGGGAAGATTGTAGACAAATCCACCACCCACGTAAAGGCGAATATTAGTTCGCCGCTGCGCTCAGACCAGCCTGGTCTACCGCAACACCAGCACCCATGGTGGTGGAGATACTAACTTTCTTGATGTACACACCTTTCGCCTGCGACGGTTTTGCTTTTTTCAGGGCAACCAGCAGAGACTCCAGGTTTTCTTTCAGTTTGTCAGCGTCAAAGTCCACTTTACCGATGGTGGTGTGGATGATGCCGTTTTTATCGTTACGGTAACGAACCTGACCAGCTTTAGCGTTTTTAACTGCTTCAGCAACGTTCGGCGTTACAGTACCCACTTTCGGGTTCGGCATCAGGCCACGCGGACCCAGAACCTGGCCCAGCTGGCCAACAACGCGCATTGCATCCGGGGAAGCAATAACAACGTCAAAGTTCATTTCGCCTTTCTTGATCTGGTCAGCCAGATCTTCCATACCTACCAGCTCTGCGCCAGCTGCTTTAGCAGCTTCAGCGTTCGGGCCCTGGGCAAATACGGCTACGCGAACAGAACGGCCAGTACCGTGCGGCAGTACAGTTGCACCACGTACGTTCTGGTCAGATTTACGCGCGTCGATACCGAGGTTAACGGCAACGTCTACGCTTTCTACGAATTTAGCAGTGGCCAGCTCTTTCAGCAGAGCAATGGCTTCGTTGATGTCGTACTGTTTGGTCGCATCAACTTTGTCACGGATCACGCGCATGCGCTTGGTCAGTTTAGCCATTTCTTAATCCTCCACTACCAGGCCCATGGAACGAGCAGTACCTTCGATTGAGCGAGTCATCGCTTCAATGTCAGCACCGGTCATGTCCGCGGCTTTAGTCTGAGCGATTTCCTGCAGCTGAGCGCGGGAGATTTTGCCCACTTTGTCTTTGTTCGGCTTGCCGGAACCAGACTTGATACCAGCCGCTTTCTTCAGCAGAACTGCTGCCGGAGGCGTTTTGGTAACGAAAGTGAAGGAACGGTCAGCGTAAACGGTTATAACAACCGGAATCGGCAGACCTTTTTCCATGGAATCAGTTTTCGCGTTGAACGCTTTACAGAATTCCATGATGTTAACACCCTGCTGACCCAGAGCCGGACCGACCGGCGGGCTCGGGTTTGCCATGCCAGCTGCAACCTGCAGCTTGACGTAGGCCTGGACTTTCTTAGCCATTGAAATTTCCTCGTTTGGGTATAGCGCCCCGAAAGGCTCCCCGTGTTTAAATGCGTTTTACGGGTACGAGACCCATAAAAACAAAAGGCGCGAAATTGTATGTCAATTTCGCGCCCTGCGCAACGTTTGATCGCCGAATATTTAGGCTTTTTCGACCTGGCTGAAATCCAGTTCTACCGGAGTCGCACGACCGAAGATAGAAACAGAAACTTTCAGGCGGGACTTCTCATAGTCCACTTCTTCAACCACACCGTTAAAGTCGGCGAACGGACCATCGCTAACGCGGACCATTTCACCCGGTTCAAACAGCGTTTTCGGACGCGGCTTATCACCCACCTGCTGCAGGCGGTTCATGATCGCATCCACTTCTTTGTCGCTAATTGGTGCCGGACGATCGGAAGTACCACCGATGAAGCCCATTACGCGCGGAACGCTGCGTACCAGGTGCCAGCTGGCGTCATTCATCACCATCTGCACGAGCACGTAGCCCGGGAAGAATTTGCGTTCGCTTTTGCGACGCTGGCCACCACGGATTTCGACCACTTCTTCGGTCGGAACCATGACTTCACCAAACAACTCTTCCATATTGTGTAATTTGATATGCTCACGCAGCGACGTCGCTACGCGGCCTTCAAAACCGGAAAACGCCTGAACGACGTACCAGCGCTTTTTAGGAGCTTCAGACATCTCAGAACCTCAGGCCAGTGATAAAGGAAACCAGGCGGACCAGAATACCATCCAGTCCCCACAGGATCAGTGACATGACTGCGGTTACCGCAGCCACGATCAATGTGGTGTGCAATGTTTCCTGACGAGTGGGCCAAATCACTTTACGTACTTCGGTTCTCGCTTCACGGGCAAAAGCAACGGTCGCTTTACCCTTCGTCGTCAACAGCGCGACACCACCTGCTGCAGCAATCAGAATTACAACTGCCAGCGCGCGGAGCGGCAGCATCATGTCACGATAAAGATAGTTGCCTACGATAGCCACGAGCAGCAGTACAGCAACAACAACCCACTTCATCGCTTCCAGGCCGCGCCCGCTCCCTTGAGCTTCGGTATTCGCACTCATAAACCAACCTGTCACAAGAATTCAGACAAAGATTTTTGCCCCGCATAAGCGAGGCAACCAAACCGAAATGCTCTGGCGAGTTTCGGACTAACGCCCTCTTCAGAGCCTGTCTCAGCAATGATTATGACAAATAAAATCACTGATGAGCCAGGTTCTGGTTCGAAAGCGTACAAAAAGGGCATCAAATGATGCCCTTTTCTTGCGCATTGCGTCAAATGTTATCAGCGATTAACCGAGAACTTTTGCTACAACGCCCGCGCCAACGGTACGGCCGCCTTCACGGATTGCGAAACGCAGACCATCGTCCATTGCAATCGGGTGAATCAGGGTAACAACCATTTTGATGTTGTCGCCCGGCATTACCATCTCCACGCCTTCCGGCAGTTCGATGGTGCCAGTCACGTCAGTTGTACGGAAGTAGAACTGCGGACGGTAGCCTTTGAAGAACGGAGTATGACGGCCGCCTTCATCTTTGGACAGGATGTAAACTTCTGATTCGAATTTGGTGTGCGGCTTGATGGAACCCGGCTTAGCCAGTACCTGACCACGTTCGATTTCTTCACGTTTGATACCACGCAGCAGAACGCCTACGTTCTCACCAGCACGGCCTTCGTCCAGCAGTTTGCGGAACATTTCTACGCCGGTACAGGTGGATTTCGCGGTGTCTTTGATACCAACGATCTCAACTTCTTCACCCACTTTGATGATACCGCGCTCTACACGACCGGTAACAACGGTACCACGACCGGAGATGGAGAATACGTCTTCGATCGGCAGCAGGAACGGCTTGTCAATCGCACGCTCAGGTTCCGGGATGTAAGAATCCAGGAAGCCGGCCAGTTCGATGATTTTCGCTTCCCACTCTGCGTCGCCTTCCAGCGCTTTCAGAGCAGAACCACGGATGATCGGCGTGTCGTCGCCCGGGAAATCGTACTGAGACAGCAGTTCACGAACTTCCATCTCTACCAGTTCCAGCAGCTCTTCGTCATCTACCATGTCACATTTGTTCAGGAACACGATGATGTACGGAACGCCTACCTGACGACCCAGCAGGATGTGCTCACGGGTCTGCGGCATCGGGCCGTCAGTCGCAGCTACAACCAGGATCGCGCCATCCATCTGCGCAGCACCGGTGATCATGTTTTTAACATAGTCGGCGTGGCCCGGGCAGTCTACGTGTGCGTAGTGGCGAGTCGGGGTGTCATATTCAACGTGAGAAGTGTTGATGGTGATACCACGAGCTTTTTCTTCCGGCGCGTTATCGATCTGGTCGAATGCGCGCGCAGCACCGCCGTAGGTTTTAGCCAGTACGGTAGTGATTGCAGCAGTCAGCGTTGTTTTACCATGGTCAACGTGGCCGATAGTACCGACGTTAACGTGCGGTTTTGTACGTTCAAACTTTTCTTTAGACATCGATTGTCCCTCTAAGACACGGATAAATCGGTGATATCACCACATCAACCAGGCAACACGCCCGACTCGTTGAATGCTAAATAACAGAAGAGAAACCAGGGAGGAGAAGTGAAGTGGTGCTGATACCCAGAGTCGAACTGGGGACCTCACCCTTACCAAGGGTGCGCTCTACCAACTGAGCCATATCAGCACGTTTGGAGCGGGCAGCGGGAATCGAACCCGCATCATCAGCTTGGAAGGCTGAGGTAATAGCCATTATACGATGCCCGCATCCTGAAACTCGGCTACCCAGTGCTTTCTGTATTTTCGGGAGAAGACTCTCTCCCTAAGAGTTGATTCACTACTGACACCAACTCAGGTTACGTTTTAGCGTAACCGAAAATGGTGGTGGGGGAAGGATTCGAACCTTCGAAGTCTGTGACGGCAGATTTACAGTCTGCTCCCTTTGGCCGCTCGGGAACCCCACCGGACTTGATGGTGCCGACTACCGGAATCGAACTGGTGACCTACTGATTACAAGTCAGTTGCTCTACCTACTGAGCTAAGTCGGCATCAAGTAGCGCGCATTCTAGGGAGACAGAGGAATGGATGCAACAAAAAAATTGCACAAAATGTTCTATCGCTCACATTTTGCGCGACAACCCGAAGAAATGCTGTAATTTCATGCAACACCGTGGAAAAAACCACCATTTATCACTATCCGGTTTTCTTTTCCGAGGCCTTTTACCTCTATGAATTATCGTTGAGGTATCGCGAAATTTATCTACAAAGATGCAAAAAATTCCAGGGCCGCATAAAAATACTTAATAGCCTCGCCAAGCGCGTGGATTTTGCCTCCAGGCCGCCTTTGTTATGCATGTGGCATCAGTAAATCAGTGAGTTGCTACAATTGTTGAGTAAAGGGCAGAGCGTGATGCTGGCAACGTAACGCTTCATTCGGACGCGATTTTTCATATTATTCGCTGCCATCTGGTGTTAACCTCCTGCCCATTGATCCCACTTATTCAATAACGTCGTGCCATAGCATTATCTAAAGAGACTCTCTTTCATTGCGCTCATGAATAATGTGCAGTGAATGATAATGGCAGGCAGATAAAAGCTTATGAGTAAAAAAGAGCAAACGTTAATGACGCCTTACTTACAGTTTAATCGCAGCCAGTGGGCTGCTCTTCGTGATTCCGTTCCGATGACGCTGACCGAGGGCGAAATCGCGAGATTAAAAGGCATTAATGAAGACCTGTCTTTGGAAGAAGTTGCGGAAATTTATCTTCCACTTTCCCGTTTACTCAATTTCTATATCAGTTCAAACCTGCGCCGTCAGGCCGTGCTTGAACAATTTCTCGGCACCAATGGGCAGCGCATTCCTTATATCATCAGTATCGCTGGTAGCGTCGCAGTGGGTAAAAGCACCACTGCCCGTGTATTGCAGGCGCTGCTGAGCCGCTGGCCAGAACATCGCCGCGTTGAACTCATTACCACCGACGGCTTTTTGCACCCCAACCAGGTATTGAAAGATCGCGGGTTAATGAAGAAGAAAGGGTTCCCACAATCCTACGATATGCATCGTCTCGTGCAGTTCGTATCCGACATTAAATCAGGTGTGACAAATGTGACCGCGCCGGTTTATTCACATCTCATCTACGATGTGATCCCAGAGGGTGATAAAACGGTCGCTCAACCGGATATTCTTATTCTCGAAGGACTCAATGTTTTACAGAGTGGTATGGATTATCCTCATGATCCGCACCACGTTTTTGTTTCGGACTTCGTAGATTTTTCCATTTATGTAGATGCACCTGAAGATCTGTTACAGACCTGGTATATCAATCGCTTCCTGAAATTCCGTGAAGGGGCGTTTACCAATCCGGATTCTTATTTCCACAATTATGCGAAATTATCAAAAGAAGAAGCGATTGAGATCGCCCAGTCGCTGTGGAAAGAAATTAACGGGTTAAATCTTAAAGAAAATATCTTACCCACGCGCGAGCGCGCTAGCCTGATTATGACAAAAAGCGCCAATCATGCAGTTGAGCAAGTGCGCCTGCGTAAATAAACATTAAGGGGAGCATCAACGCTCCCCTTGTTATTATTCCGCACTACGCAGCGATATTTCTCCACCTACCCAAGGCTTAATCACCCTATTCTGTTCAAGCAATAGAGCGCCTTGCGAATCGATCCCGCGAGAAATACCGAATATTTCTTTTTCACCAATAATCAATTTCACCGGACGGTTAATAAAATTATCCAGCACTTCCCAACGGGAGAGAAAAGGCGCAAGGCCGTCTTGCTCGAAGCGCTGCAAGGCGGTTCGTAACTCAATAACCAGACGAGCCGCCAGCAGGTTACGGTCAATGCGCACACCGGCTTCCTGCAAATTAATCCAGCCTTGATTGATATCTTCCGCCTGCGCTTTCCGCATCACCAAGTTGACGCCCGCACCAATCACAATCTGCGCGGCATCGCCCGTTTTGCCGGTTAGTTCGACGAGAATGCCGGCTAGTTTGCGATCTTGAAGATATAGGTCATTTGGCCATTTCACCCGAACCTGATCAGCACCAAGATCGCGTAAAACTTCAGCCATCACGATGCCGATCACCAGGCTTAACCCGATAGCCGCAGCCGGGCCCTGTTCGAGACGCCAGTACATCGAGATATAGAGGTTCGCCCCAAATGGTGATACCCACTTACGACCACGACGTCCGCGCCCTGCTTGCTGATATTCCGCAACGCAGGCATCGCCAGACTGCAATTCACCAAGTCGGTCCAGCAAATATTGGTTGGTTGAATCAATCACAGGCAGAACAGCGACGCTGCCTTGTTTAACCTGGCAACTAATAACTTTTTCATCAAGCAGTTGGATGGGTTCAGGGAGACTGTAGCCCTTGCCCGGCACAGTAAAAACATCCACGCCCCAATCTCGTAGCGTCTGAACATGTTTATTGATGGCGGCACGGCTCATGCCTAAATGCTCGCCAAGCTGTTCGCCGGAGTGGAACTCGCCATTCGCCAGAATAGAGATGAGTGTTAACGGCACGGTATTATCTTTCATGCAATAGCCTCCACTGCGTTTACCTCGCCGGAGCGGCCAATAAACCGTACCTCTGGCTCCAGCCAGACATTAAATTTTTCGCCTACGCGTTGTCGGACTAAATGCGCGAGTTGCACTACATCTTCACTTGTGGCTTGTCCCGCGTTGATGAGCACCAATGCTTGTAAGTGATGGACTGCTGCTCCGCCTACAACAACACCCTTTAACTGACATTGATCGATAAGCCAACCGGCAGCCAGCTTCACGGAGCCATCAGCTTGCGGATAATGTGGAGCATTCGGGAAACCAGCCAGTAAAATGCTGGCCTGCTCAGACGTAATGACCGGGTTTTTAAAGAAGCTACCGGCATTGCCGTTTATTTTTGGATCCGGCAGCTTGCTGGTGCGCATGTGGCACACTGCATCAAAAACCTGTTGTGGCGTAACAGTGGACGGATCAAGGCGAGCCAGCTCACCGTAGGTCAGCACGGGCTGCCAGTTTTTCGTCAAACGTAGCCCTACCGCTGTGATTGCATAGCGATCCTGATATTCATGCTTAAAAATACTGTCGCGATAGCCAAAACGGCAGGCTTGCGCAAGCAAACGTTGCAGCTTTCCGCTGCTGAGCTCTACGCAGTCGACATAATTGCAGACGCGTTGTAACTCTACGCCATACGCACCAATGTTTTGGATAGGAGAAGAGCCTGCACAGCCGGGAATCAGCGCCAGGTTCTCAAGGCCAGGCATTCCTCGCTCAAGAGTAAACTGCACCAGTTTATGCCAGTTCTCACCGGCTCCGACATGCAGAAGCCAGGCATCGGCCTCTTCGCTGACGTCAATACCTTTGATGCGGTTGATAATGATTGTTCCTGCAAAATCTTCCAGGAAAAGCACATTACTGCCTTCGCCAAGGATCATCACAGGCTGCTGGTTTTGCACTGCTGTCTGCCAGGCTTTCAGCAGTTGCGGCGTATTTTCGGCACATACAATGCGCTGGGCATTACGATCAATACCAAAGGTATTCCAGTGCTTAAGGGAGAGATTCATTCACGCTATCCTGATGCAAAAACATGGCTAGTTTACCGCATCCATAAGGTGAGCGCTTGTGGTGTTTCATGGGGATAAAACGCAAAAAGGCCATCCTGACGGATGGCCTCTTCACTTGTCTGATGCCTGGCAGTTCCCTACTCTCGCATGGGGAGACCCCACACTACCATCGGCGCTACG
Organism: Kosakonia sp. BYX6; assembly: GCF_038449125.1. NCBI lineage: Bacteria > Pseudomonadati > Pseudomonadota > Gammaproteobacteria > Enterobacterales > Enterobacteriaceae > Kosakonia > Kosakonia calanthes. Next base: position 4,499,718 of record NZ_CP151800.1, read on the forward strand.
GCGTTTCACTTCTGAGTTCGGCATGGGGTCAGGTGGGACCACCGCGCTAGTGCCGCCAGGCAAATTCTGTTTACCGCATGCAGACTTCTCCTCCGCACCCGGCTTTATCTGTATCAGGCTGAAAATCTTCTCTCTCTCACACCAAAACATCTTCGGCGTTGTAAGGTTAAGCCTCACGGTTCATTAGTACCGGTTAGCTCAACGCATCGCTGCGCTTACACACCCGGCCTATCAACGTCGTCGTCTTCAACGTTCCTTCAGGAGACTTTAAGTCTCAGGGAGA